>NZ_RAWI01000109.1 GCF_003612125.1 Corallococcus praedator | reverse complement strand
GGGCTGGTCGTGCTGGGGGTGGGGCTCCTGCGCAAGCAGCCGGAGGGCTTCAAGGGCTACCGGCTCCTGCCCATCCTGCTCGTGGGCGCGCTCTTCCTGGACCTGGTGCTGTCGGAAGGCCGGTCCCCGCTGGACGCGGAAGCGCAGGCGGCGGTGGCGCTGCGCAACTTCCACGAAGCCGCCCAGAAGCACGCCACTCCGGAGGCCGTGCCGGTGGAGGCGCGCGTGCTCCAGCCCATCGTCGACGCGCTGGGCACGCCGCCCTACCGGCTGCGCGGTGTCCAGGTGCCCTCCTACGCACTCCAGGTGCGCAGGAATTGCGAAGGCCCCGCCCGTGACGCTTCTGGTACGCGCCCGGGCACGTTGCTGTACTGTGTCGCCTCGGACGGCAAGCAGGCGTGGGTAACGCTGGTCGGGCTGCCCGCCGAGGTGCGCTTTGGTGCGCCCGGTCTCTTCTCCACCCGGGGCGAGCCGCGTTTCAGCGTCGTGCGAGCGCGTTCCCCAGAGGAGAACGACGCGGAGCCGGCCATCGAATTGGAGCTTCCCGAAGTGGATTCGGACGGCGAAGCCGCATCCGATTCGCCTTGAGTCTGGCCCGCTTGCAGAGCAAGCGGCCGGAAATAGGTCCGCGTGCGCGGTTGACCCTGCGGAGCCGCGATCGATAGGCTCCCTGCAAGGACTCTACCCCCACCCAAAGTGACGACCTCTCAACCGAAGCGGCAACCCATCCCGTTCGGGAAGTATCTCCTCCTGGACCGCGTCAACATCGGCGGCATGGCGGAGGTCTGGCGCGGCAAGCAGTTCGGCGCCAGTGGCTTCGAGCGGCTCGTCGCCATCAAACGAATCCTGCCGAACATCGCCGAGGATGAAGAATTCATCTCGATGTTCATCGATGAGGCGAAGATCAGCGTCCAGCTGACCCACGCCAACATCGCGCAGATCTACGAACTGGGGCAGATCGCCAGCAGCTACTTCATTTCGATGGAGTACATCCCCGGCAAGGACATGCGGGCCATCTTCGACCGCTGTCGCAAGAAGGGCGAACCCGCGCCGGTTCCGCTGGTCGCCTTCTGCGTGGCGAAGATGTGCGAGGGCCTGGACTACGCCCACCGCAAGAAGGACGGCATGGGGCGCGAGCTCAACATCGTCCACCGCGACATCTCGCCGCAGAACGTGCTCGTGTCCTTCGAGGGCGAGGTCAAGGTCATCGACTTCGGCATCGCGAAGGCGGCGGGCAAGGCCACCAAGACGCAGGCGGGCATCCTCAAGGGCAAGTTCGGCTACATGAGCCCGGAGCAGATCCGCGGCCTGCCGTTGGATCGGCGCTCGGACGTGTTCGCCATCGGCGTGTGTCTCTACGAGATGCTCACCGGCGAGCGCCTCTTCGTGGGCGACAGCGACTTCAGCGTGCTGGAGAAGGTGCGCAAGGCGGAGGTGCCGTCGCCGTCCACGTACAACCGGCGCATCCCGGAGGCGCTGGAGCGCATCGTGCTCAAGGCGCTCGCGAAGGACGTGGACGAGCGCTACCAGTACGCGAGCGAGCTCGGCGACGACCTGCAGCGCTTCCTGCTGACGAGCGACTCCATCTTCAGCCGCAAGGACCTCATGCAGTACATGAAGTCCACGTTCGCCGAAGAGGTGGAGCGCGAGAAGCAGCGCCTGGCCGAGTACGCGGACATCCGCGCGCCGGACGGCATGCTGGCGGCCATCGAGGCGGGCTACAGCGGCCCGTCGCCGGTGCCCACGCAGAGCATGACGAACCTGCCGGCGGTGCAGCCTTCGTCCGCGCCGGCAGTGGAGCCGGTGTACGCGCCGCCGCAGCCTCGGGCCTCCAGCCCGAACGCGTCGTCGCAGGGACAGGGGGCGCGCCGTTCGCCCACGCTCGCCGCGCTGCCCAAGCTGACCGCCGCGCCCGCCGCGCCCTCGCCCAAGGAGGACGAGGAGCTGGCGACGCAGATGGTGGACCGCGACGCCGTCTTCAACGACGCGCCGGAGCCCACCACCCAGCCCGGCGCCGCCGTTGGCCGCGCCGTGACGCCGCTGGAGTCCCGGGCCGCCGCGCACGAGGAGGATGAGGAAGAGGAGGAGCCCCGCACCCTCCCGCCGTCCTCCTCCGCGTACACCGTGGGGCCGCCGCGCCTGTCGCACAACAACATGCCGGTGCTCAACGCCGCGCCGCCGCGCCCGTCGTTGACCAACGTGCCCACGCTGATGTCGCACGACGCCCCCTCGCCGCGTCCGACGCCGAACCGGGCGGGCGAGGGCCAACTGCCGCGCATCGTCCGGCCGGACTCTCCGCCGGAGCCGATGCCGGCCCCGCAGCGGCCTCCCGCGCCGCCGGTGCTGGGCAATCCGCCGCGTCCGTACCCGCCGAAGGAGGCGCGGTCGAAGGACGTCGTCGAGGAGGACGCGAGCCCCGGTCCGGGTCTGGGCCTGCGCGGTCTGGACAAGCGGTTGCTCTACAGCGCCATCGGTCTGGCCTCGCTGCTCCTGCTGGTGGGCATGGCGGTGGTGTTCAAGCCGAGCAGCCCCTCGCTGGGCTACGTGATGGTGGAGCTCAAGACGCCCGAGGCGAAGTCGTGCGCCCGGGTGACCATCAACACGGGCGTCGCCGAGCCGTTCCCCGACACAGGCTTCATCCTGAAGCAGGTGCCGGTCGGCAACACGCTGGTGGTGGTGTCCTGCTCCGGCTTCGAGCCCTTCAACCAGAACGTGATGGTGGCCGAAGGCACCAGCGCGGCGCCGGTGCGGGCGGTGCTCCAGCGGCAGGCGCGCTCGGTGGTGCTGGTGCTCAAGACGCGGCCTGATGACGCCGAGGTGAAGATCGACGGCAAGGTGGCGCGGGCGCAGGGCGCTCGGGAGTCGGTCATCCGGGACTTCTCCCTCACGTCGGACACTCCGCTCGTGGAGGTGTCGTCCCCGGGCCACCAGCCGTTCGTGCGGAACATGGCCGTGAAGGACGGGGCCCTGGACCTGTCGGCCACGCTGGAGCGCGCCGACCTGGAGGTGGTCATCACCTCCAACCCGCCGGGCGCCGCCATCTACCTGGGCAACAAGGACCTGGGCGTCGTCACGCCGAATCCGGTCCGGGTGCCGCCGGGGACGCGTGAGCTCACGCTGAAGGCGAAGTGCCACTCCGACGAGGACGTGGACGTGGTGTCGTCCACGCCGGGCGCCGTCATCAAGCTGGATGCGACGCTGAAGAAGCAGGCGCGTTGTCGCGATTGAGCGGTCGCGCTTAAGCTTGAATCCTGAGGGTCCTCCCCCCTGATGACCGTGGGGGGAGCGACACCGGAGGGGTTCTCGTGACGAAGGTGCGCAAGGTGAACAAGGCGGATCCGCTGGCGGATCTGCCCCGGTGGGCGCAGCAGTTGGCGCGCAAGTACTACACGAAGACCGTCAGCACCTTCCTGCTGTACGGGGCCGTGCGCGATCTGCAGCCCCTGCAGTTGGAAGACGGCGGGCGCGGCTTCGGCACGCTCAAGACCTTCCTGTCGGAGGAGCTGTTCGGCGGCCGGGACCACGTCCTGTTCTACGACCGCTCGTCGGGCATCCGCTCCGCCACGCCGGAGACGCAGAAGGACCTGGCGCGGGCCATGACGGGCTACGACGCGATGTACGGCACGGACTACGCGAAGGTGATGCCGCGCGATCCGGGCCGTGCGCTCCAGATTCTTGAGAACTTCCTGCGCATGCGCCTGAGCGAGGGCCGCTCGCTGGCGCTCATCATCGACTTCGCGGAGACGCTGGTCCCTGGCGGGGAGATGAGCCACCTGTCCGCGGAGGACCGCTTCGTCGTGGCCACGCTGGACAAGTGGGCGCACGACCCGCAGTTCCTGGCGGGCGACGTGTCGGTGGTGCTGCTGGCGGAGAACCTGGCGGACATGTCGCCGCGCATCAGCCGCAACCCGTACGTGGCGCCCATCGAACTGCCGCTGCCCACGGAGGAGGAGCGCCTGGACTACGTGCGCTCCAAGCTGGACGGCAAGCGGCTCCAGTCGCTGTCGGAGGTGCCGCTCGCGGGCCTGGCGAAGATGACGGCCGGCCTGTCGCGCATCAACCTGGACCGGGTGCTCACGGAGGCGCTGGAGCGGGAGATCCGCATCACGCCGGACCTGCTCAAGGAGAAGAAGAAGGAGCTCATCCAGGCGGAGTGCCACGGCCTCCTGGAGTTCATCGAGCCGGCGCACAACCTGGACGCGGTGGCGGGGCACGCGCACGCCAAGCAGATGCTGCGGCAGGCGGCGTCCGCGCTGAAGAAGGGCCGCATCGAGGTCATGCCCATGGGCTACCTCTTGAGCGGGCCGGTGGGCACGGGCAAGACGTTCATGGTGAGCTGCTTCGCCGGGGAGATTGGCATCCCGGTGGTGAAGTTCCTGAACTTCCGCAGCCAGTGGCAGGGTGTCACCGAAGCCAACCTGGAGAAGATCTTCAACCTGCTGAAGGCCCTGTGGCCGGTGGCGGTGATGGTCGACGAGGCGGACACCTTCCTCGGCAACCGCGATTCCGGTGGCGACTCGGGCACGAGCAGCCGCATCTTCGGCTCCATCGCGGCCTTCATGGGCAACACGCAGTACCGAGGCAAGATTGTCTGGTTCCTGCTGACGGCGCGGCCGGACCTGCTGCCCATCGACCTCAAGCGCCAGGGACGCGCCGAGGAGCACATCGCGCTCTTCTATCCGCAGACGGACGAGGAGCGGAACGAGCTGTTCCAGGTGATGAGCCGCAAGACGGGCGTGTCGGTGGAGGGCGTGGAGTCCTTCGCCACGCTGATTCCGGAGGGCGTGCGCGCCTTCAGCGGCGCGGACATCGAGGCGGTGATGGTGCGCTCGAAGTTCCGCGCCCTGGCGGACAACCGCGACCAGGTGACGAAGGAAGACCTGGCGGCGGTGCTGGCGGACTTCGTGCCGCCCAGCTACCCGCTGGAGATTGAGATGCAGAACCTGGTGGCGGTGCAGGAGTGCACCAGCCGGGCGCTGCTGCCGGAGAACTTCCGCGCGCTGGACCGGGACTACATCAGCCGGCGCGTGCGGGAGCTGAAGATGCTGCTCGAAGAGCAGTGAGTCCATGAGACCGTGCACCGTCGGTGGTGGGTTCAGCCGACGGTGACGGGGACGCCCAGGTGCGGGTCCTGGAGCGTCTCCACCACGGCGATGCGGTCTCCCACGGCGAGCGCGTCATGCAGCACGAGGATGTCCTCGTTCGCGTGGCGGATGCAGCCATGGGACACGTCGCCGCCCAGCAGCGCGGGTGCGCTGGTGCCGTGCAGCTCCTCGCCGCTGCGGTGGCCATCCACCCAGGAGAGGTCCAGCAGCCGCGCGCCGAACACGTGCCGGTCGTTCCACAGCCGCGCGCCCGCGTTCTCCGTGGCCACCTGATCCAGCTTCGCGCGCACGACCTTGAGGCCAGGGTGCGTGGGCGTGGCGGCGGTGCCCACCGCGTTGGGGAAGATGTCCAGGAGCCGTCCTTCCGGGTCGAAGAGGAAGGTGCGGTGTTCGCGCAGGGCAATGACGACGCGCACCGGCTGCCCCGCGTAGAAGGGGGAGGGCAGGGCGCGCGCCTGTCCGCGTGAGCCCTGCGCCGGAGCCAGGGCCTCCAGGGCGCGCAGGGTGACGGCGTCGAGCACGCCGCTCGCGCGAACGCCGGGGAACGCCGCCCCCACCGCGTGCACCTGGAAGTTGCGAAGCGCGCGGGCCGTGTCCGGGCCGTAGCGTCCGTCCGCGCCGCCGTACAGCGCGAAGCCCATGTCCATGAGCGCGCCCTGCACCGCGCGCAGTCCGTCCCCGCGAGAGCCCGGTCCCAGCACGGCCACGCCCGCCGCCACGTCCGCGAGCTGCGGCGAACCGGTGAAGCGCGGGTGCTCAATGGCCACGGTGGGTGTGAGCACGATGCCCGTGGCCGCTGTCGAGTGCGCGGTGTCCGCCGTCGGTATGGGCGTCCCGCCGACCGCCGACGTGCGAGGCGGACCCACCCGCGCATCAAAGCGCGTCAGCGTGTTGCTCCCCGTGAGCGAGGCGAACACGGGCGCGCGGGTGGAGGTCCTCTCCGCTGCGAGCACCGCGCTTCCGGAGACCGTCCTGTCGTCGGGACGTTCGGCTCCACGGGACGGGACGTATCGGAGCGGGGGCACCCCGGGGCGCGGTCCCAGGTCCTCGGGGACGGCCTCTCGTGGGTCGAACGGTTCAGCGGGAAGCGAGGAGGTCTCTCGAAGCAGCGCGGAAGCAATCATGGCCCCGGGCACTGCAAGGCCCCGGCCGGCACTTCACGCCGCGCCCCCGGGGCGAAACGCTCCCGGGGACCTTCCATCACGCACGACCGCTACGGCGCGCTCAGCGACAGCAGCTTGCCGGTGGGAACCGTGCGGTGGTCCTTGATGTGGTTCCACTTCATGATGTCCTCGACGGACACGTTGTAGCGCTGCGCCACCGACCAGAGCGTCTCGCCCTCGACCAGCGTGTGCACCTTACCCTTGGGGCCAGCGGGCGCCTGACCCGCGACCGCGCTGGCCACGACGATGGTGCCGCCGCGCTCCTCCACCTTCGCGGGGGTCGCGCCCTTGGCATCCGGCGGCCACACCGTCAGCAGCGTGCCCAACGACAGCGTGCGGTTGCGGCGGGGCAGGTTGTTCCACTGCTTCATGTCGTCCACCGACACCTGGAAGCGGTTGGCGATGAGCCACAGGCTGTCGCCCTCCTGCACCCCGTACGTCACGCGCGTGCGGCCGTTCACCTTCTCCGTCTTCACCGGCCCCGCGGCCACGGGTCCCTTGGGCGTCCCGGCGGGCACCTCGTCCTCCGGCCGCACCGCCACCACGCCGCTGCGCCGCGCCTGCGCCACCTTCGACGCGATGGCCCCTCCCGCGTCGCCGCTGCCGCCCCGGCCCGACGGCACCGGAATCACCAGCTCCGCGCGCAGCTTCAGCGTCCGCGCGCTCTTCAGCCGGTTCATCTGAAGGATGGCCTCCGGCGCGGTGCCGTACTGCTGGGCAATCTGCGACAGCGTGTCGCCGCGCTTCACCGTGTGCACGCGGAACGTCAGCCGGTCCGCCGGCGAAAGCTTCTGGAAGTTCTCCGCGAAGAGCGTGGAGGTGCCCCGGGGCAGCCGCAGCACGTAGGGCTTCGCGGCCGTCGCCGGAGGCGTGCACCAGCGCTTCAGCTCCGGGTTCAGGTCCTGCACGTCCATCACGCTCACCCCGGCCGAACGCGCGAGCACGTCCAGGTCCGTGGCATCCGTGAGCTTCACCTCGTCGTAGTCCAGCGCCGCCTCGTACTGGAACTCCTCCTGGGAGAAGCCGAACGCCTCCGGGTTCTTCGCCACCAGCGCCGCGGCGATGAGCTTGGGCACGTAGTGCTTCGTCTCCTTCGCGAGGCCCTTCTCCTCCGCCAGCAGCCACCAGTCGTTCGTCCCGTAGCGCTCCACCATCTTGCGCACCCGGTACGAACCCGTGTTGTAGCCCGCCCACGCCAGGTACCAGTGGCCCAGCTCGCCGTAGAGGTCCTTCAGGTACGACGCCGCCGCGTGCGTGGCCTTGATGGGGTCGCGCCGCTCGTCCACCCAGAAATCCTGCTTGAGGCCGTACTGCTTGCCCGTGCTGGAGATGAACTGCCACGGCCCGGCCGCGTGCGCCCACGAATAGGCGTTCGCGGAGAAGCCGCTCTCAATCATCGCCAGGTACACCGTGTCCCGGGGCAGCCCCTTCGACTCCAGGATGGGCTGCATCACCGGCAGGTAGCGCGTGGAGCGCGCCATCCACTTGCGGAACCACTTGCGGCCCGGGCCCTGGAAGAACTGGACGTACTCGGCCACGCGGGGCTGCATGTCCACCGGGATGTCGAAGCGGTCCTTCACCAGCGAAACATCGAAGGTGGACAGGTCCGTGATGCGCGCCAGCGCTGGGGGCGTGTCGTCCTCGCGGAAGGTGGGCTCCTCCAGCGCGTCCAACATCCGCAGCCGCAGCGGGTTCGTCAGGCCCAGCCGCCGCAGCGACTGCATCATCTCCGCGTTCGGCTTCGACTCCGGATCCAACGCGGCGCCTTCCAGCGCGCGCAGCTCCTCCAGCTCCGCGGACTCGGCCTCCACTTCGTCCGTCTCCTCGCCTTCCTCCACGGGGACGGGGGGCACGGCCAGGCTTCCGTCCGCCGTCAGCGAAGGCGCTTCCGAGGAAGGCAGCGCACGCACGCCGGGCGGCGGCACGGGCTTCGGCGCCACCCCCTGCGGGGAGGGGACCGAGGCCAGGGCAAGCAGGAGCAGTGAAAGAGGCGGCATGGGAACGCCAGGCGAGGTCGCCCAGAAGCAGGCGAAGGCCGCAGTATTCGCCAGCTTTCTTGACAGTCAAACAACAAGTCGCACGGTATGCCCTCCGGACGGACGCCCGGTGGGAGCAGGCGACCCTATTTCGCCGGGGGCTCTCCTGCCTGCCCGCTCTTTACAGGTCTTCCATGACCTGGAGCGAGGATGCGGGGCAGGTAGGTGGCGAAGTCGAAGTGCGGCGAGTTCTCCGGGTTGTGGCAGGTGACGCACACCGCCTGCCCGGGCTTGCCCACGATGGTCTCCGGGCTGGGGGCCTCCACGTGCTTTGAACCCGGGCCGTGGCAGCTCTCGCAGCCCACGTCCTCGCGGCCGGCCACCTTGTCCAACCGGCACACGCCGCCGGGCTGCTGCCAGCCGGTGACGTGACAGCCGATGCAGTTGAGGTGGTGCTGCTTGCCCACGGCCTCCAGCGTCTCCCACGCGTGGTGGTGCTTGCTGCCCTGCCACACGGTGGTGGCCTCCGCGTGGCAGTCCGCGCACGCCGCGCTGCCGACGAAGCCCGCCTGTCCCTTCGCGGGCAGGGGGCAGTCCTGGCCGTGCGCCTTCGCCCACTCGAGGTTCAGCTTCCCCACGTCCGCGTCGTAGGCCTTCACCAGCGCCTGCGTGTCCTGCGCCGAGGGCAGGTTCGACTCCAGCGGCAGGAAGCGCAGCGCGAAGCCGTTGACGTCGGTGGCGGGCGCGGGTGGCGCGGTGAGCAGGCCCTGCTTGCGCGCCGCCAGCTCGTCGCGCTTGCCCTGCTTCAGCGCCTTCAGCTTCGGGTCGATGCCCGGCAGGTTGATCTCCTTGTCCAGGAGCGTGATGCGCTGCTCCAGCGCCGTCACTTCCCGGTCCACGTCCCCCTGCGAGCGCTGGAGCGCGAACGGCCCCTTCGCGGCCGCGTACGTCAGGTCCACGCGCAAGAGCGAACGCCCCTTGCTCTGCACCGCCACCACCGGCACGTCGGAGCGCACCAGCCGGTTCTCCTCCGCGGAGAACTCCCCGGCGCTGTGGGTGGCGACCACCAGGTTCGCGGCGAGTCCCGGCAGCGCGGCGGCGGCCTGTGCCGCCTCCAGGGGTTGATCCAACAGGCCCACCACGAAGTCCGCGCCCTGGGCCCGCGCCTGCTGGCTCGCCTGGACGAGCGCTTCTCCAGAGGCCGCGGCCACCACGGCCACCTTGCGCGCGCCGGCGTCCAGCAGCTTCACCCCGCCCGACGCCACCTCCGGCAACCCCAGGCCCCGGCGGAAGTCCGCGCCGCGCGTGTCGTCCAACTCTCCCGTCGCGCGCACCGCGAGCCCCATGGTCCTGAACGCGTCCGCGAGCGCCTTCGCCTTGCGCTCCTCTTGGGGCACCTGATCCGGCTTGAGGTGGGACTCGCCGAAGAGGCTGTTGCCGCCGTCCACGTACAGCACCGGCTGGCCACCCTTGCGCGCCTCCTGCACCTGGAACGCCGCCCGGCCGATGCCGCCGCGCATGTTCTCGCTGCACCCGCAGGGGCCCAGGTAGCCGCGCGTGTCGGCGGAGATGAAGAGGACAGCGCCCGGCGGGGATGCGGCCGGGGCGGGGGCTTGCGGCGCCGAGGAGGCGCCCTCCTGGGGACGCGACTCCTGTCGCCTGCAACCGGAGAGCAGCGCGCCCACGAGCACCGCGAGGACGACCGCGCGCATCACCATCACCTCACCAGAGGATGCTCTGCACCAGCTCGTCGATCTTCTCGCCCATCGCCTCCAGGCCGTTCACCTTGGAGAGCGAGCCATCCGCGCCCACCTGCTCCGCCAGCTTCGACAGCTCGTCGTCCGGCAGGCTGGAGAACAGCACGATGGGGATGTCCTGCGTGCCGTACTCGTTCTTCAGCGTGCGGCAGATGTCCGTGCCCTTCGCTTCGGGCATGTGGATGTCGGTGAGGATGAGGTCCGGCCGCCAGATCTGGAGCGTTTTCTCAAACTCCATGAGCGTGGAGGTGGCCACGACCTCGTAGCCGCGCGCCTCCAGGACGGCCTTCTCCATGGCGAGGGTGATCTCGCTGTCGTCAATCAGGAGGATTCTTCGCTTCTGCTCGGACACGGCGACCTTCCTTGGGGGTCGGTTCTAGCCCACCACCTCCCGGTGCACCAATGCTTTCCCGTCAGGGCCCCGGACCCCGGCTTCCAGGCTTCCGCCGAGGGTGTTTCCGCCCGCCCGGTCGGCCCGGGAGCAAGTCCGTCTTTCACGGGCAACCGGGCCGAAAAGGAGTATGGAGGCGCCCATGAAGCACCGCGCCCCCAGGGCCCTGACGGCCCTCCTTCTCCTCTGGACCGTCCTGGTAGGTCTGCCTGCCGTGGCGCTCAACCCCGGCCTGGGGCAGGTCCCGCAGGACCTCGACCGGCAGTCCCCCCGGGCCACCGCGCAGGGGTTCCTGGACGCGGTGCATCGCGGCGACTACCCCCGGGCCGCCCACCACCTCTACCTGGACTTCCTGCCGGCCTCCGAACAGGCCACGAAGGGGCCCCAGCTGGCGCGCCGGCTGAAGTTCGTCCTGGACCGCGAGCTGTCCATCGACATGTCGGCGCTGTCCAAGACGCCGGAGGCGGATGCCGCCAACGCGCGCTTCGACTCGCTGGGCGCCATCGCGCTCAAGGGCGAGAGCGTGCCCATCCGCCTGCAGCGGGTGACGGTGGACGGCACGCCCACCTGGGTGTTCGCGGAGGCCACCGTGAAGATGGTGGACCCGCTCTTCGATGAATACGGCCCGCTGCTCACGGAGACGCTGCCGTCCTTCTTCTTCGACCGCACGTTCGTGGGCCTGGAGCCGTGGCAGTGGCTGGGCCTGGTGGTGACGCTGCTGGGCGCGTGGATCCTCTCGTACCTCCTTGAAAAGCTGCTGCTGGCCACCGCGCTGCGCGTGGCGCGCTGGACGAACATCAGCTGGGACGACCAGCTGGTCGGCGCGGGCCGGGGTCCCCTGCGGCTGCCGTTCTTCTCCGGCCTGCTGGCGCTGGGCACGTCGTTCCTGCTGCTGCCCCCGAAGCTGCGGCTCTTGAGCGAGCGGGTGAGCTACTCGCTCGTCATCATCGCGGTGGCGTGGTTCATCCTGCGCTTCCTGCGGGTGTCGGAGGCGTTCGTCCAGAGCCGCGTCGCCAGCGAGGCGGGCAACAAGCCCCGCGCGCGCTCGCTGCGCACCCAGCTGGCCGTGCTGCGCGCCGTGTTCGAGGTGGCCACCTACGTCATCGCCGCCGCGTTGCTCCTCATGCAGTTCGAGGTGGTGCGCAACGTCGGCGTGTCGCTGCTCGCCTCCGCCGGTATCGCGGGCCTTGTCATCGGTCTTGCCGCGCAGAAGTCCATCTCCACGCTGCTCGCCGGCATCCAGCTGTCCATCACCCAGCCGGTGAGCATTGGCGACCAGGTGCTGGTGGAGAACGAGTTCGGCACCGTGGAGGAGATCACCCTCACCTACGTGGTGCTGCGCATCTGGGATCAACGCCGGATGGTGATTCCCATCACCCAGTTCCTGGACAAGCCGTTCCAGAACTGGAGCAAGGGCTCCCCGGAGATGATGGGCACCGTCATCCTCCAGGTGGACTACATGGCGGACATCGACGCCTTGCGCGCGGAGCTGGACCGCATCCTGGCCGAGGAAGGCAAGAACCTGTGGGATGGCCGGGTGAAGACGCTGGTCGTCTTCGACGTGATGGACAAGACCCTCACGGTGCGCGCGTTGGTGAGCGCGGCCAGCTCCGACAAACTGGGCGATCTGCGCTTCCTCGTCCGGGAGCGGATGGTCCTCTTCCTGCGCGCCCGGCCCCAGTGGCTGCCCACGGTGCGCAGTGAATCCCGTCCTGCCCTGACTCTGGCCCCCAAGGACACGGAGACGGCGACGGCCGGCGCCCCGGAGCCCCGGGCCTGACGTGAGGGCGCCTGGAAGAACAGGCGCTTGCACGGATGTTCGCCGCGCGTTGAATATGTCGGCCGGCGCGACGTACATCGCGCAAGAGCAATCGCACCCACGCTTGGGGAGTCCAACAGATGAAGCGTCCTGTCACGTTGTGCGGAGCCCTGGCGCTCCTGGCCGTCGCCGCGCCGCTGTCCGCGGGCGCCCAGGAGCGTGACGGTCGCACCGACGGGCCCGAGGAGTCGGAGTACGGCAAGGGCGGCTACGGCGACAACCGCCGGGGCGTGTCGCTCCAGTTCGACTGGGGCGCGGCCATCAACTCCCAGCAGAACCCCGCGGGCGCGCCGGACGGCCCGCCGCTGTTCGTGGGCGCCACCGTCTCCCTCTGGGGGGATGACTGGTACCGCCTGGACGCCAGCGGCGCCTATGTCTTCGACGGCGGCCGGTTCATCGGCAACGTGGGCCCCACCTTCCGCACCTGGGGCTGGCCGGTGTCCTTCACCGCCGGCATCAAGGCGGGCGCCATCGTCATCCCGGAGGGCGAGGGCCTGCGCTTCGCCCTGTCGCCGCAGATTGGCGCAGAGATGCTCCTGGGCCGCCGCGACCGCGTGCTCATGGGCCTGCACTACTCGCCGGACATCCCCATCGGGGGAGGAGGAGTGACGAACCGGTTGTTCATGAACATCGGATACCGGTTCTGACCGCCATGATCGCCCAACTGCTCGCCGCCGCCGTCGCGCTGACCGCCGCCCAGGCGCCCCGCGTCGCCTCGCCTCCCGTGTCCCTGCCGTTCCCCACCGGGGACGTGCAGACCTACAACATCATCAACTGGGACCCGAACCAGCTGCCGCGCATCTACGAGCGGTCGGACCAGCTGCCCCTCACCGACGACGAGCTGACCAAGCTGTCCCAGGCCGGCTTCGAACCCGCGCAGCTCGTGAAGATGATTGAAGAGCGCCGCTGCGCGTGTGACGCGAGCGCGGATGGCCTCATCCGCCTGAAGAAGGCGGGCGTGGACAAGACGGTCATCGCCGCGGTGTCGCGTCAGGGGCTCGCGCCCAACCGCGAGCTGAACCTGCTGGTGACGCTGGACTTCACCGGGGAGAGCCGCACCGCGCGCGAGGCGTTCCTGTACTTCTTCGTGGACGACGGGGACATCACCCGCGTGTTCTCCGCGAACCTCCCGGAGCTGCTCCAGCGCCGCAACACCCATGAGACGATGGTGGACCGCAGCGACATCGTGATTGCCCGCACGGTGCGCCGCATCCAGCTGGCCGGCCGCGTGCCGCTGAAGACCTACGGCGCGCACCGCGTGCTGGTGGCCGCCAGCGCCAGCCCCACGCTCACGCACCCCTCGCAGCTCACCGCGCAGGAGCGCTCGAAGGCGCAGACGTACTCCTTCGACTATCCGCGCAGCTCGCTGCAGAGCCTCTGCCGGCTCACGGCCGGCTACCGCCGCGACGCGGTGCTTGCCTACAAGTGGAACTTCGAAGGCAGCCGCTTCGAATGCGAATGGAACTAGGAGTCAACCCGACCATGAACACCCGCCGCCTGTTGCTGTCCGCCCTCGTCGCCGTCACGCTCGTCGGCTGCGGTGGTCCGCGCGCCTTCACGCGTGGCACCTACGAGGACCCCAACACCATCGAGATGCTGGGGGACCGTTTCAACGAGAACGACCTGCAGCTCATCGCCAAGAAGATGGCCGAGTCGCTGGCCACCTCGCCGCGCTTCGCCCAGCCTCCGCCCCAGGGCTCGCCCCTGCCCATCGTCCTCGTGGGCAAGCTGCGCAACAGCACCAGTGAGCACATCGACATGCGCTCGCTGGGGGACAAGATCCAGACGGCGCTCGCGCAGACGGGCCGCTTCGCGCTGGTGGACCAGCAGGCCCGCCAGGACATCGCGGAGGAGTACGAGTACCAGCAGTCCGGCTACGTGAGCCCTGACGCCGCCAAGGCCCCGGGCCAGCAGGCGTCGGTGGACTTCCTGATGACGGGCGACCTCGCCTCCATCATCCAGGAGGTCGGCCGCGACAAGCTCGTCTATTACAAGATGACGGCGAAGCTGAACGACGTGCGCTCGGGCACCATCGCCTGGACGGATGAGAAGCAGATCCGCAAGAAGTTCGAGAAGCAGGGCGTGAGCTGGTAGTCGCCTCCGTGTCCAACCCGTCCGACATCGCCTCGCGGGCCCCACGCGCTTCCGTCCGCTTGACGGGAGTGCGCTGGGGCCTGCTGTTCATCACCGCCCTGGGCCTGCTGAGCGGCTGCGCCAGCGACTACGTGGCGCGCACCGCGTCCGCGCGCGCGGCGTACCAGTCCTCTGACTATCCACGCGCCCTCCAGGAGCTGGACGGCGAGCAGAAGAACGCCCCCCAGCGCGACCAGCTCCTGCTGCTGCTCGACAAGGGAATGGTCCTGCACGCGGCCGGGCAGTGGGAGGTGAGCACGAAGGTCCTGGCGGAGGCGGACCGGCTCGTGGGGGAGCTGGACATCACCTCCGTGAGCGAGGAGGCCGGGGTGCTGCTCAGCAACGAGCGCCGGCGTGCCTACCGGGGAGAGGACTTCGAGAAGCTGATGATCTCCGTCCTCCAGGCGCTCAACTACGCGCAGCTGGGCCGGGACGAGGACGCGCTCGTGGAGGTCCGCCGCGTCAACGAGCGCATCGAGAAGATGATCACCGACGAGAAGAAGCCGTACGAACAGCTCGCCATCGCCCGCTATCTGGGCGGCGTGCTGTACGAGGACCAGCGGGAATGGGACTCGGCCTTCATCGACTACATGAAGGCGTACGAGCTGGAGCCTCGGCTGGGCGGGCTGGTGGAGCCCCTGCTGCGGCTGGCGAAGAAGACGGGCCGCGATGACGCCTACGCCATGCTGTCCCAGAAGTTCCCGGACGTGGCGCACGATGCGCTGGCGCCGGGGGACGGGCAGCTCGTGGTGGTGGTGGAGGCAGGCCTGTCGCCGGAGAAGATGTCCACGTCGCGCGACTACAACGACTCCGGGGAGCTCATCTCCGTGCCCGTGTACCGCGACCGGGGAGGCACACCGCCGGTGCGCGTGGCGGTGGAGGGCCAGTCGGAGCGGGCGGTGACGGTGACGTCGCTGGCGCGGGTGGCCCAGGTGCACCTGAACGACCGCATCGGCCGCATGCTGGCGAAGCAGCTCGCGGGGGCCGTGGCCAAGGCGGGCGTGGCCGCGGGCGTGGGCGCGCTGGCGAAGAGCAAGGAGCTGGGCGTGCTCACCTTCCTGCTGCTCAACGCCGGCAACCAGCCCGACCTGCGCTCCTGGCTGTCACTGCCAGCGGAGTTCCAGGTGGCGCGCTTCCGGCTTCCTCCGGGAAAACACACCGTCCAGGTGGATGCGCCGGGCCGTCCGACGACCCACTTCGTGGAGGTGAAGCCGGGCCGGGTGTCGGTGCTGGTGGTGCGAAGCTATTGAACGCCGCGATTTGGGGTTAGGGTGCGCGCCCCATGTCGTCGGTCGTGGCCGAAGTCCTTCTCTATTCCTGCATCGTCGTGGTGAGCGCGCTGGCCGGCGCGGCGGTGGTCGTCTTCAACGAGCGCTCCACGCGGCTGGTGACCTTCCTCGCCTTCGCGGCGGGGGTGATGTTCGGCGCGGCCTTCTTCCACATGCTCCCGGAGGCGTACGAGGGCGGCGGGTGGTGGGCCTTCGCGCTCGTCCCGCTGGGCTTCCTCTTCGTGCTGGTGCTGGAGCGCTACCTCGTCGCCCACACCTGTGAAGAGCCGCCGGACTGCGCCGAGCACGTGCACGGCCACGCGCTGGGCCTGAGCGCGTTCCTGGGCCTGTCCACGCACACGCTCTTCGACGGCATCGCGCTGGGCTCCTCCGTGAAGGAGGGCGTGGGCGCCATGGCGCTGCTGGCCATCACCGCGCACAAGATTCCCTCGTCCCTGTCGCTGGCGTCCATCCTCCAGGCGGAGGGCAAGAAGCGCCGCACCATCCTCGCGTACACGGCGCTGTATGGCGCCATGGTGCCCGTGGGGGCGCTGCTGTACTTCGGCTTCGACGCCGTCCTGCGCTTCGAATCGCTGGCGCCCAAGGCGCTGGCCTTCTCCGCGGGCACCTTCCTCTACATCGCCGTGTCGGACCTGCTGCCGCACGTGAACAAGCACGGGCGGGACAAGCCTGGACGCAACCTGGTGGCACTGGCAGCCGGGTTGCTGGTGATGTTCGTGCTGGCGCGCCTCTTCGGGCACACGGAGCACTGACGCACCATGGAACGACGCAAGGAGTGGTACGACCATCCGGAGTACTACGAGGCCATCTTCGGCACGGACACCGTGCGCGAGGCGGACTTCCTCCAGGCGCTGAGCCAGCGCTACGGCACCGGTGGCAAGCAGTGGCTGGAGCCCGCGTGTGGCGCGGGCCGGCTGGTGGAGGAGGCCGCGCGCCGGGGCCTGCGCGTCGCGGGCTATGACTTGTCGGAGGCCATGCTCGCGCACGCGCGCAAGCGCCTCACCCCCGCCGAGCGCCGCCGCGTGAAGCTGTCGCGGGCGCGCATGGAGGACTTCTTCGAGCCCGCGCTGGAAGGCCGCGTGGACCTGGCCCACACGCTGGTCTCCACCTTCCGCTACCTGGACAGCGAGAAGGCCACCGTGGAGCACCTGGTGGGCACCCGGCGGCTGCTCAAGCCGGACGGCATCTACGTGCTGGGCTTCCACCTCACCGACTACGCGCGCTCCGCCCCGGAGCATGAGCGCTGGGTGGGGCAGGTGGGCCCGGACAAGGTCGTGTGCAACACGCACGAGGGCCTTCCGCAGAAGCGCCTGCGCCGCTCGCCCATGCGCAACCGGCTGCGCGTCACCGGCCCTGGCAAGGACTGGCTCATTGAGACGACGTGGTACTTCCGCACGTACGACGAGGCCCAGGTGAAGCGCCTGTTCCGCAAGGCGGGCCTGCGCGTCGCCGCCACGTTCACCTTCGACTACGACCTGGAAGCGCCGGTGGGCCGCGGCAGCAACCGGTTGGACCGGGTCTTCGTCCTCCAGCCGGACGCTTCCGCCACTCCCTGACACGCGCACCGCCCTGACGGACAGGGTGCGGTGTCCTTCGGTGGATGGACGCGCGGGGGCAGGGCGCAGGGCCCGGGAGTCCGGGTGCTAGCGTCCCCGGGATGGAAGCCTCGCCGGTGCGGGAGACGGTGGCGCGCGCGGATGGCCGCGAGGTGCGGCTGCTCCTGGGCTTCGACTTCGCCGGCACCTTCGTCTTCGCGGTGGAGGGCGCCATCGCCGCCATCGCGGGTGGGTTGGATCCGCTGGGCATCCTGGTCCTGTCGTTCACCACGGCGCTGGGCGGCGGCATCCTGCGCGACCTGCTCATCGGCGCCATCCCGCCCAATGCCATCCGTGACCAGCGCTATGCCCTGGTCGCCTTCGCGGGCGGCGCGACGGTGCTCTTGCTCCACCGCTTCGTGACGTCCGTCCCCGCCGCGCTCCTCGTCACGCTGGACGCCGCGGGCCTGTCCCTGTTCGCCATCTCCGGGGCGCGCAAGGCGCTGGACTTCGGCCTGCGCCCGCTCATGGCCATCCTCATGGCCGCCATCACCGGCGCGGGCGGCGGCACCGTGCGCGACCTCTTCCTGGCCCACGTCCCCACCGTGCTGCGCGCGGACATCTACGCCGTGGCGGCGCTGGCCGGGGCGCTCGTCATGGTGGTGGGACAGCGTCTGGGGGGAGCCTCCCGGACCATGGCCTTCGTCGGCGGCGCGGCCTGCTTCGCCCTGCGCGTCATCAGCGTCTGGCGCGGCTGGAACCTGCCGCACCTCGCCACCCTGGGCGCGGGATGAACCCCGCTTCTTCGTTTGTAGAGCAAACAAGCGACGCGTCAGGGACGGGAGCTGACGCGTCTGCGTTCTGTTTGGACGCGTCCGCGTTCTGTCTGGACGCATCCAGGGCAGAGGGCTGCGCGGAACCTCTTGGAATCACGGTGGACACAGCGTTGGCATGACATCCGCATTAGCGTCCTGGCACACGCTGGCAACGGTGTGTACCGCATCCGAAAGCACCCGGAGCGCGGAAGGAGGGGCCGCTCCTTCCGCGCTCTCCATGCTTCATCTCCGATAGAGTCCGCGTCTGTTTTCGGGACGGCTTCGCTGCGGTCTGCGGTGGCGCGGCATCCTCACGGAGGCGAAGGGGATGCGAGACGAGTTGGCGCAGCTCATGGCTGCGCTCAGGGATTCCAGGGACTTCGAGTCTGCTGCGGCGGCGACGCTGCGCCGGATGCTGGCCTCGGCGGAGGCCGCGGTGGCGTCCAGCCGCTACGCGGGTCGGGCCCGGGTCCTGCGCGGCATTGTCCACCTGCGTCCCGGAGAAGCGTACCGCCGTCTGGCGGCGCTGGACGTGGGCGCGAAGGAGACGACGGACGCGGGTGTCGGGACGCCCTTCTTCACCTCCGCCACGGCGTGGCGCGCGGTGGTGGAGCACCGCTGCGCGGTGTCCATCGACGTGAACATCGGCACGGTGCAGCCGCACGCGCCGGACGCGCCCGTGACGGGAGACCCGGGGCTCGCGGGCTTCCACAGCAACGAAAGCAAGCAGCGCTTCCTGGGCCGTCATGCGACGCACGTGTGCGTGCTGCCCCTGCGCACGCCCGCGGGCATGGAGGGCATGATTTCGCTGGAGGCCGAGTGTCTGGCCGCGATGGGCCAGGAGTTCGTCTGGCGCGACGCCGGGGACGTGCTCCAGCTCTTCACGGACGTCGCGGCGCCGTACCTCACCGCGCTGCCGCAGCGGCCGGTGGCCACGCCGGAGGTGGACGAATTCCTGCCCGTGGTGGGCCGCTCCATGGCGGAGCTTCTGCCCATCCTCAAGGTGTTCGCGCTGCAGGATGAGACCATCCTCGTCAGCGGCGCCACGGGCGCGGGCAAGTCGCGGCTGGCGCGCTGGTGCCATGAGCGCTCCAACCGCCGGGGCAAGCCCTTCGAGACGCTGGACCTGGTGACGGTGCCGGAGGACCTCCAGATGGCGGAGCTCTTCGGCTGGAAGAAGGGCGCCTTCACCGGCGCGACGCGCGACGCGCCGGGCGTGGTGGCGCGCTCGGATGGCGGCACGCTGTTCATCGACGAAATCGACAAGCTGTCGCTGAAGGCGCAGGCGGGCCTGCTGCACCTCTTGGAGTCGCGCAGCTACCGGCCGCTGGGCGAGGGCACTGGCGAGAAGCTCGCGGACGTGCGCTTCATCATCGGCACCAACGCGGACCTGCACGCGCAGGTGCGGGCCGGCCGCTTCCGCGAGGACCTGTACTACCGCGTGAACGTGCTGCCGGTGCGCATGCCGCCCCTGCAGGACCGCAACGACGAGATTCCCCTCTGGGCGCGGTACATGGTGAACCGCCGCCACCGCGAGCGGCTGCCGGACGGCTCCGCGCGACTGGCGCCGGAGGCGGAGCACCTGCTGGTGACAAGCTCCTGGCCGGGCAACCTGCGGCAGCTCGACAACATCGTGCGGCGCGCCTACACGCTGGCGATGGTGGAGCACGCCGCGGCCGCGGGCGACCTCGTGTTGCAGGAGAAGCACGTGGCGCGGGCGCTGGACTACGAGCAGGCACCGGGCGGACGTCCGCTGCCGGAGGCCCTGCGCGCCGCCGCGCAGGCGTTCGTGGGCGAGGCACGCCGCCGGGGCGGGCCGCTGGACCTGGACCTCGCGGACGGCTTCCGGGGACTGGTGCTGGGGCTGGCCATCCGGCAGGTGGGCCGCGACGAGGCCTTCCGCCTGCTGGGCCGCGAGAGCCTGGTGAAGAACCGCAACCACCACAAGGCGCTCAAGCGCGAATTGGAGAAGGTGGACGCGCTCTACAAGGCGCTGGGCGAGGACGGCTCGCCGTTCTCCGACCTGCTCGAAGGCGAAGAGGCCGCGTGAGGCGGGCCGCCGCGCCCCGGACGCACCGGGGCGCAGCGCGGGTGACTCACTGCACGGCCTTGCCCAGCGGCTGGTAGTTCTCGTCGCGCAGGCCCACGAGCACGCTGGTGCCGTTGTCCGTCACGCGCAGCTCGCCGTAGCGTGCATTGGCATAGCGGTCCGCGTGGCCCTCCTGGAAGAAGAAGGCCTCCGCGCCCAGGCGCATGCGCGAGTTCCGGAGGCGGAAGCGCAGGCGCAGCTCGTCCGGCGCGAGCGTGGTGCCCGGCGTTTCGTAGCGCACGAACTGGCCCACGCCGTGCTCGTCCAGGCGCAGCACCACGTTGCCATCCTCCTGGGGCCGCTCGTTGCCCTCGCGCCATGTCTGGCTGATGGCGTAGTCGAGCACCATGTAATCGCCCTGGATGAGCGAGCGCGGATCCACCGGCGCCAGCCGCAGCAACACCGGTCGGCCCCGGGCCAGCACGGTCTCCTTCTGCACGACGAGGACGGCCGTGGCGACGAGCACCAGCGCGAGCCCTCCGAAGATGACGGCGCCGCGTTTCATCGGGCCTCCGCGAGCACGGCGGGAGCCCGCCGCTGGAAGAACTGCCGCACGCCCAGCAGCACCAGCCCGCTGCCCACCAGCGCGAGCGCCTTGGCGAGCAGGGTGAGCCGCAGGTCGTAGTAGTAGAACGAACCGAACGTCAGCAGGAACGCCACCGCCAGCCCCAGCATCACGCGGCTGCGGCGGTGGAAGCCGAGCGTCAGCATCAGGCCCGCGACGAGCAGGCCCGGCGTGCTCAGCGTCATCCCCGTGAGCAGCACCAGCGCGAGGACGGCCGGAAGCCAGACGCCCCGGTCCTTGTCCAGGCCCTGCTCGCGCAGCACCTGCCATCCGGTCCACAGCGCGATGGCGGCCAGCGGCACGGTCAGCGCCACGGGTGGCAGGAAGTCACCCCGGAACAGGTAGTGGAAGCCGTCCTGCATGCCGACGAGGTTGCGGAACAGCAGCCAGCCGGGCACCGCGCACGCGAGCGCGAAGGCCATGGGGCCCACGCGGTCACCCAGCGCACCCTTGCGCAGCCGGGGCTCGAAGATGAGCAGGCCGCAGAGGGCCGCCGAGCCCAGCACCACGCACAGGTCCACGCCCATGCCGCTCAGGGCCTTCTCCGCCAGGAAGCCCAGGGACAGGCAGATGCCCAGGGTGGCCAGGAAGTAGAGGACGACGTCGGGGAAGTACGCGAGCATCAGGGCGCCCAGCCCCACCGCCGTGAGCGCGACGGTGACGTCGTTGTTCGTCCACTCCGCCACGGCGAACAGGATGGAGCCCGCGCCCGCCAGGCACGTGGACAGCCCGAGCTGCTCCATGAAGGGCCCCTCCAGCTCTCGCCGCAGGTAGACGGACGCTCCGCACAGCACCACGCCCAACACGAGCAAGACGCCTTCCTCGTCCCACAGGCCGACGCAGGCGAAGAAGCTCATCAGGAAGCCGGCGGACATCCACGCACCCAGGCCGGACAGCGCCTTCACGAACCAGGGCGAGGCATTCATCGTCCGTTGCCGGACCTCCAGCGCCGTGCGGGCGCGTGCCTCCACCTCCGCGTCCACCTGGCCTTCGGCCACCAGCCCCTGGAGGACTTCCCGCATCGAGGGTCGCAGGGCCATGGTCAGGTCTCCTCCGTGACGCCGGTGGCGTGGGACTCGTGGCGCAGCCAGGTCACCGACAGCGCCATCTCACCGATGACCAGCGGGGTCATCACCAGCAGGACGATCTCCTCCGGCATGCTGGCCTTGATGAGGAAGTAGCCCACCGCCGTGGTGACGAGCGTCATCGCGCACAGCGCGCCCACCGTGAGCAGGAACAGCTCGCCATGCAGGTGACGGTGCAGCGCGTAGATGCCGCCCAGCGCGGCGAGCAGCAGCAGCAGCGACAGGCCGGATTCGATGGAGCGGTCGGAGTCGCTGAGGATGAACAGCAGCGCCATGCCGAGCAGCGGCGTCACCGTCATGAGGGACAGCACGCGCGGCAGCCACCGCCCCTGGAGCCAGGGGACCTTGAGGTTGGCGAAGTGCTCGTACGTGGCCCAGGCGAAGCCGTTGAGCGCGCCGAGCAGCAGCGCCAGCAGGCCCTCGCGCGAACCCAGGCCGTCCATGCGCTGGCCCCAGAAGAGGATGACGCCGGTGTTGACGAGCACGAGCTGGAGCAGCCACAGCGGCGTGAAGCGCGCCAGCGCCACCCACGGCAGGATGAGCGCGCCCCAGCCGATGAACAGCTCATACGGATCCGCGCCCGTCTGGTACGTCTGCCCGTACACGGCGAGCAGCGGGCCCACGAGCACCGCGGACGCGAGCAGCGCGAACTGGCCCGCGGGCCGGTCCCCCAGCCGCCACGCACCCACCGCCGTCCCGGTGATGGCCAGGGCGATGAGGCCCAGCTTGGCGAAGCGTCCCAGCTCCGCCCAGTTGTAGGCGAAGAAGTACACCACGCCCGCCAGCACCAGCAGCGAGCCCAGGGCCATCAGGGTCATGGCCACGAACGCGTGCCACGCGGAGCGCGACGGCGAGGCGACGGCCAGGTTCAGCGCGCGCCCGTACGCGTCGGGGCTCAGGATTCGGGCGTCCGCCAGCGCGTGCAAGCGCTCCGGCGTCGCCTCCAGGTCGAGGAAGTCTTTCGTCACGGCGGGGGACTGTAGCCTGTTTGACGGAGGGACCGGGCGGATGGTGCCCGGCCCCTCCAGACACAGTCGGTGCTACGGCGTGACGTCGGTGATTTCGTAGTGGTGGGTCTTTGGATAGATCCACCCGTTGGGGCCGTTGCTGAAGGAGCGCTCGAGCGCGAAGAAATACCGGCCGCTCGTGGTGGCCGTGAACCGTGCCCCTTCTCCATAGGTGGCCAGCTTCGAGCCCTGCTGCATGCCCTGGGGATCCGTCACCGTGGTGCCACAATAAACGGTGGAGGTGGTGCTGGGGGTGGCGTAGGTGGAGTCCTTCAGGAGATACACGTGGCCCGCGACCAGTTCCGCGCCCAGCACGTCGACGTCATTCCTGGAGCCGAAGGTGACGTCCACCTGCGCGGGCACCGTCACGACGGTGGCCTGCGCCGCGACGTCCCCATGGTCATCCGGGCCCGCATCGTTGACCCAACACGTGTATCGGGTGGAATACGTCCGGGGCTCCGCGGGCCGGACGAGCAGGATGAGGTCCCCACCGCCGACGTTCTTGACGGGGAGGTAGGGAATGCCTTCCCCAAAGGGGTAGGTGCCGAAGTTATACGTCCCCAGGGACGTCCCATCCGGACGAATGAGTTCCGTGTTCGGCTCGCTGCTGGCCTCCGTCGCCGAGCATTTGACTTGCAAGATGTGACCTGCGGGAACGGAGAGCCGCCAGGCATCCACATCCATGGCGGACTCCAGGGAGCCCTCGAACCCCGAGCCCGTCTCCGTGACCGGCTGGTTGACGGCCTCGCCCGCGGAGCCGCCCGCATCATCCGCGGCCTCCGTGAACAGGTAGCGGAACTGTCCTGTGTCTCCAGGGCTGGGCGACTGGAGGTCCATCACGGCCAGCCCGTTCGTGGACGCGGTCCAGAAGGCAGTGACCTGCCACCTTTTCTCTTTGATGCCGGTGGAGCGTGCCTCTCCCAGAGGCTCCAGCGTCTTCGCATCCCGCAGTTGAACCACACACCCCGAGAGCGTGACGCCGGGAGGGGCGACGACCTCGCAGACGAAGCGGTAGAGCTGGCCGGCCTTGACGGAGAGTTTCAGGCGGACGGGCTCGGTCGCCGTGAGCTCCACTTCGCCCTGCGCCCCCGGCTGCAGTCCCGGCTCCTCGACCGGGTCCTTGCCACAGGCCCCCAGGGTCAGCGCCACACCCAACAGGACGCCGAGCGCCCAACCGCCTCGGGACTTCAATTCCAAGCTTGTATGCATTCCCGTGATTCCCCAACGCGGTCCGACCGGCCTCGAGCCGCCTTCGTCCGAGTATGCCATGTCTGGCTTTTCGGAGGGCAAACCCTGGCGATGCTCATGCGTGCGACTGTCATTCATTGTCCAGGAAGGCCTTCAGCTCCGGAAGCACGCGATCGGGCCGCTCCAGGTGCGGACTGTGGCCGCAGTCCACGCGCAGCACGCGGGCCTGGGGCATCCTCCGCGCGGCCTCGTCCGCCAGCGCGATGGGCAGGGTCTCCTCGCGCTCGCCCCAGACGAGCAGCACGGGCTGCTTCACTTCACCCAGTCGCTCCAGGCGGTGGAACACCGGGCCCGTGAGCGGCACCAGCGCGTTGAAGGCCTGCGCCGCCTCCGGCCGGCCGCCCCGCACCTCCAGCAACTCGTAGCCCAGCGCCCCCAACCGTTCCCCCAGCGGCGTCGGCGGCGGTGGCAGCATCCGCGCCATCGCCCAAGGGCCCAGGTTGCGGGCCAGCCGCTCCGGCCCCGCGCGGAAGAAGAGGCGCGAGGCGCGCGTCATCTCCGGCCCCAGCCCCATCGCGTCCACCAGCACCAGCCGCTCCACCTTCACCGACCCGCGCAGCGCCAGCTCCAGCGCCACCAGTCCGCCCAGCGAGTGGCCGACCACCGCCACCGGCCCCGACTCCAGCATCCCGAGCGCCTCCTCCACCGGGTCGGTGAAGAACCGCACCGCGTCCTCCGCCGAACGCACGCGCAGCTCCGGGGCGGTGGACTGGCCAAAGCCGGGCAGGTCCAGGGCGAGGACGCGGTGGTGGCGGGCCAGGGCCGTCAGATAGGGGAACCAGTGCGTCGCGGACTGGCCCCGCCCGTGCAGCCACACCACCGTCGAACGAGGCGCCTCCGGGGCGTCCGCCGGGGGGCCCCCCTCCAGGATCCGCACCGCGCCACCCCCGGGCAGCCAGTGGACCTGGGGCAACACGGCGGGGGCCAACTGGGCCAGGAGGGCTGTTTC
>NZ_RAWI01001098.1 GCF_003612125.1 Corallococcus praedator | reverse complement strand
ACGCCGAGCAGACCGACTTTTTGGATTTGAGAATTGAGGCGGACTTCGATCGTTTGTCCGCTTGTTACTCGCGTCACTGTGGCAACTTCACTCGATCGCGGGGCTGGCTGACAACTGGCAAGCAGCACCGCCACCAGCACGAAGCTAATCTTCATCCAGCGGCAGGCCGCGCCGAACTTTTCCTTTACCAAAGTGCTGACCGAACTGAAGTTCATACACTTCGTCTTCGTTTTGCGTTTCGACTTTGAGATTCGAGCGGGCATAGCTGACGCACAAGAGCGCATAGGTTTCTTGCAGCTTGGGCGACAAGCCCATTGCTTCTGGCTGGTAGAGGTCGCCTGACAAGACGCGGACGGCGCAGGTCGTACAGGCTCCGTTGCGGCAGGCAAATGGCAAACTGACGCCTTGGGCTTCGGCACTGTGCAGGATGTAGC
>NZ_RAWI01001097.1 GCF_003612125.1 Corallococcus praedator | reverse complement strand
ACTATAAAACTATTCAAGTCAAGTGGTTTGGCACACATGCGGAGTACAATAAAATCAATGTAACGACGGTACAATACCAGAAGCCATGACGCTGAAACCCATCAAAACCGAGCAAGAATATGATGACATGATGGCATGGGTGGATGAGCAGTTTGATCGAAACGTGCATCCAGATAGTCCGGACGGTGAAACATTGCAGGTTGCTCTTTTAGTGATAAAGGCTTACGAAGACGATCACTACGCTATACCGTCCCCTGACCCCATTGAATCTATCCGGCTTAAGATGGAGGAGAAAGGAATACGCAACAAGGATTTTGTTGGGAAGTTAGGTAGTAAAAGCTACGTCTCTGCCGTATTGAACCGACGCAAACCGATGACGCTGGAAATGGCCCGATTATTCCACAAAGAATTGGGTATTCCGGCCAGCGTGTTGC
>NZ_RAWI01001096.1 GCF_003612125.1 Corallococcus praedator | reverse complement strand
CACCTATACGGATGCGCTTGACGAGTGCGACGAATGCGAGGCATGCGATCATTTTATCGCGTTCCGGAATCATTACGACGCCATAGCGTTCAAGCTGAGGTGGTTTTAGTGGGCGAAGACGACGTTTACCTGTACCTGCTGATGCGCTTCTCCGATCTGGATTCGATGAACCCCGGTAAGGCTGTCGCGCAGGGCGCGCATGCAGCGAACCAGATGGTCCATACGATCAATCGGGAGAACCAGACCCACATGCGGTGGCTCGATCTCTGGCAGGGTTCGACGCCCGGTGGGTTCGGCACCACGATCACACTGGACGTGCCGGGGACACGCCTGAATCTGGTCACCGAGTGGGCCAAGACGTTGACCCTGCACGCCGGGGTCACCCATGACCCCACCTATCCGCTGCTGGACGGCCCGACCCTGCACCTGATCCC
>NZ_RAWI01001095.1 GCF_003612125.1 Corallococcus praedator | reverse complement strand
AGACGTCGCGGAATTCCTCGCTGTTGGCTACCGTCAGCATGCGGCGCTTCTCCGCTTCGGAGAGGCGGTTGGCGGGCCGGGTGCGCGGACCGCACCGCCCGTCCTGAGCCGTCTGGGGCTTCCGCCACCGTTGAATGGTGCGAGGGGCCACCCCGAGCCGCTCACAGACGGCCTCCAGGCGCACGCCCTTCTGGAGGGCTTCCTGCACATGGGCGAGCGTCATTTCTCGCGCTTCTCGTCCACTGCGTCGTCCTCGTCGTCCAAGGGCCCCTCGTCCCAGCCCATCGCCTGAAGTTTTTTTTCGAGCACCAGCAGCGCCGCCGTTTCCGCCAGCGCCTTCTCCTTGCGGCGCAGCTCGCGCTCCAACTCCTTCACCCGCTTCTCGGCCACCGCCAGCCGCCTGCGCTCCTTGGCCGGCAGGGCCTGCGTGGACGC
>NZ_RAWI01001094.1 GCF_003612125.1 Corallococcus praedator | reverse complement strand
GGCGATCCTGTTCCTGTTCGGCCTGCTCAACGCGGGGGTCGTGCTGGGGGCCACCGACGCCGCCACCTGGCTGGTCCTCGCCGGGCTGCTGGTGGGCAAGCCCGTGGGGATCCTGCTCGCCGGCTGGCTCGCCGTCCGCGTCCTGGGGCTGGCGCTGCCCGCGGGGATGACGCTGGGCGACGTGCTCGTGGTGGGCTGCGTGGCCGCCATCGGCTTCACGGTGGCGCTGTTCGTGGCCGGCGTGGCGTTCCCGCCGGACGCCATGCTCGGCGGCGCGCCGATCGGCGACCCGCCCCTTTTTCCGGCGCCGCCGCGACCTACCTCCGCCGGGACTGGGGCCGAACAGGGCCGGCGCGACCCCGAACGAGGCCGTCCGGCCAAGACGCGCCGGCCCTGTTCGGCCCCAGTCCCGGCGGAGGTAGGTCTGTCTCTTAT
>NZ_RAWI01001093.1 GCF_003612125.1 Corallococcus praedator | reverse complement strand
TTCTAACATTGCGGGCGGCGTCCTGCTAAGCAACTTTTTGGTGGAGCTTGACGCCACTGCGATCGAAGTCGGAATGCTAGCCTCAATTCCGATGCTGGCAAATCTGCTACAGCCGCTGGGCGCATACTTCTCAGAGCGCACCAATAGCCGTCACAACTACTGCCTGTGGGTCTACGGCCCCTCAAGGCTGCTGTGGCTGATTTTGGTAGCGGGAATTGCGCTGTTTAGCTGGGGCAAGGCAGACTCGCATCAGCTCGTCAACTGGACGCTGGCGATCGTCTTTTTCAGCCACTTTTTAGGCGCATTCGGCAGTGCTTCCTGGCTAAGCTGGCTGGCGGTTCTCGTGCCTCGTCGTCTACGCGGGCGCTATTTTGGGCTGCGTAACAGTGCTGGCAGTTTGACTAATCTGCTGTCTGTGCCGATTTTGGGCTGGAT
>NZ_RAWI01001092.1 GCF_003612125.1 Corallococcus praedator | reverse complement strand
CGGGCGAGCTGCGCGTCGCGGTAGGCCGACACCCACTCGCGGTCGAGCGGGACCGTGCGATCCGGCGCGTAGAGGTCGAGGTCGGGGTCGGTCGCGTACGGATCGGCCTCGTCGGTCACCGCGGCGTCGATCCAGTGCCGGAGTACGCGCGCACGACCGGGGTGCGCACCGACGAGGACCAGTCCGTCGGCCGGTTCGCACTCCCCGAGGTCCACCGGATCGCCTGCCGGCGTCCGGGTGACCGTCGGCGAGAGTGCCTGCGACTGATAGAACGACGCGAGCGAGCCGCCCCCGGAGAACCCGAGCAGGATCACCTTCTCGAATCCCAGCTCCTCGCGCATCCACCGCACGCCCTGACCGAGGTCGTCGGCGGCGCGTTCCATGATCAACGCCGGCTCGTTCGTGGTGTAGCGGGTGTTCACCGCCATCATCGGC
>NZ_RAWI01001091.1 GCF_003612125.1 Corallococcus praedator | reverse complement strand
CTTTATGGCTGGCCTGCTGGCTCACGCTCCGGCTTTGACGGCGATTTGTGCGCCGACGATCAATTCCTACAAGCGGCTGGTTGTGGGGCGATCGCTCAGCGGCGCAACCTGGGCACCCGCCTTCATCAGCTACGGCGACAACAATCGATCGAGCCTGGTCCGAATTCCCGGTGGTCGTTTGGAATTGCGCTTGGCTGACGGCTCCTGCAATCCCTACCTCGCCGCCGCAGTGGTGATCGCAGCCGGACTGGATGGGGTCGAGAAAGAACTCGATCCGGGTGAGCCACGCAACGTGAATCTATACGATTACTCAGATGCAGAGCTGAAAGAAAAGGGAATTGAAACTTTACCGCAAAGCTTAAAAGAAGCGATCGATGCCCTCGCTGCCGATCCGGTGATCAAGTCTGCCCTGGGCGAACTGGCAGACGAATTCATC
>NZ_RAWI01001090.1 GCF_003612125.1 Corallococcus praedator | reverse complement strand
TTGACACACCATTCTGTCAAGTTTGGGCAGAGCCGCCGATTTTGTACAGGCAGTTCTTTCACGGCGGATCGACGCCGCAATTTCTCGGCTTTTTGGGAATTTTGGCGCTGGGCGTTTATGTGCTGTGCTTCCTATATTTTGTGCTGTTTCGACTGGGCAAGCAGGGACGATCGGCCTTGGAGCAGTAGGAGTAACACATGCTCTCGATCGCCCAACGGCTCGAACAATACACGCTCAAGCGCCCGAACGAAGTGCTGCTGGTCAATGCCGAAATTGAGGGAGAACTTGACCAGATCGCAGTTTTCAAGGGGTTCTCTAGCTCACTGGTTCGATCGACTGCCTTCGATCCCGATGTGCCCGTTCTGCCCGAATCCGTCAAAATTTTATCGATCGATCGCCTCGAAGCTCCGTATAACCCAGCCCAGCCGCGCTACAT
>NZ_RAWI01001089.1 GCF_003612125.1 Corallococcus praedator | reverse complement strand
GCTATTGACTCAGTTGACACAGAAGAAACGGATTCTACACGTGCAAAATAGCATACAGCGACACGACAGAAATCAGTATCCACAGCACTACGCCCTGCGCCATTGGTTTCCAGCCCACCGCCCGGATGACTTTAGCGGATAACCCGGCCCCGATCAGAAACAGCGTTAACGTCAGGCCAGTGTGGGCCAGATGAACCAGTATCCCGGCTACCGGCTCGATGGCGGGCAGGTACGTATGGGCGATCATGGCTAAGATAAACAGACCGATGAAATACGGAATGCTGATGTTGCGGTTGCCCGTTCTGAACAGAGCCGCTGTGCCAAGGGCGACCGGGATGATCCAGAGGGCACGGGCTAATTTCACCGTTGTGGCTAATTGCAGGGCTTCCGGGCCAAACTTAGCGGATGCCCCCACCACCGAACTCGTGTCGTGAAT
>NZ_RAWI01000108.1 GCF_003612125.1 Corallococcus praedator | reverse complement strand
GAAGGATTCGGGGGGAGGGGGTTGCGTCATGGATTGGGCGGTGCAACGGGACGCCCGTGGGCTTTCATCCCGCACGGTTCCCCGCCTGCCGGTGCGCGGGGATGGGTAGGATTTCGCGCCATGGCATCCGGTCCCCGCGTCCTCCTCGTCGCCGAGCGCTTTCCCCCCGACATCGGAGGGCTGGCGCGCAGCGGCGCGCGCACCGCGGGCTCGCTCGTGCGGCTGGGTGCGCGCGTGGACGTGGTCGCCTGGACGCGCACGGCTTCACCGGGGGCGCTGGAGACGGTGGAGGACGCGGGCGAGGTGTCGCCCTTCGCGAAGGGCGTGACGTTGCACCGGCTGGGGTTGTTCGGCGCGGCGGACCTGTCCATGCAGCACACGCTCGATGTGCTCGGCTACCTGCACGCGCGGCGGAAGTATGACCTGGTGTGGGGGCACTACCTGTACCCGCCGGGGTTCCTGGCGGTGGTGTTCGCCCAGAGCGCGGGCCTGGCGTCCGTGCTCAGCGCGCGGGGCAACGACGTGGATCAGCTCATGTTCCCGCCGGGTGACTTCGCCCGCCTGCTCTGGACGCTCCAGCGCGCGGACGTGCTGACCGCTGCGTCCGCGGACCTGGGCCGGAAGATGGCGATGCTGCTGGGGCGCGACCCGGGCGTGGAGGTCATCCCCAACGCGGTGGACACGGCGCTGTTCTCACCGGGGCCCGGGGACGCGGCGCTGCGGGCGCGGCTGGGCATCGCGGCGGGGGAGGCGGTGCTCGGCTTCTCCGGGGAGCTGCGCCACAAGAAGGGGCTGCCGTTCCTGCTCGCCGCGCTCACGGAGGTGCGGCGCGTGCGGCCCGCGTGCCTGCTGGTGATTGGCGAGGTGCGCGCCCGGGACGCGGAGCACCTGGTGGCCTACCGGGCGGAGCATCCGGAGGACGCGGCGCGCATCGTCGTGTCCGGGGCGCTGGAGTCGCCCGCGCTCATCGCGGAGCACCTGCGCCTGTGTGACGTCTACCTGCAGCCGTCGCTGTGGGAGGGCATGCCCAACGCGCTGCTGGAGGCGATGGCGTGCGCGCGGCCGGTCATCGCGAGCGACGCGGGGGGCATCCCCGAGGCGGTGGACAACGGGAAGAACGGCTTCCTCGTGCCCAAGGCGCTGTTGAACCACCTGGGGCAGGCGTGCCTGGACGTGCTGGGGATGCCGGCGGCGGAGCGCGAGGCGCTGGGCAGGGCGGCCCGCGCGCGCATCGAGGCGGGCTTTCAGGCCGACGCGGAGGCCGCGGTGCTGGAGCGGGTGCTGGCGCGCGCGAGGCCCAGGTCGTCTTCGTAGGCCTTCACCAGGGCCTCCTGGGCGCGGCCCCACGGGAAGTCGCGCTCCACGCGGGCGCGGGCCTGGGCGCTGAGCGCGGCGCCCAGGGTGGGGTTCGCGAGGAGCGCCTTCACCGCTTCCGCGATGGCCTTGGGCGAGCCCGGACGGATGCGGAGCACTTCGGTGTCCTCCGCGAGGCAGCGCACCACGGGCAGGTCACTGGCGATGACAGGCGTGCCGGTGGCCATGGCCTCCAGCAGCTTCAGCGGGCAGCAGCCCTGCACGCAGTTGCGGTCGTTCACCGGCAGGGGCACGAGCACGGCGTCACAGGCGTGGTGCAACCTGGCGAGTTCCTGTTGGGGCAGGGGCTCCAGCAGCTCCACCGCGCCCTGGAGGAGGAGGTCTCCGCACCGGTCCAGGAGGGCGCGGCGTGCGTGCTTGCGCAGCGGGCCCACCAGCGTGAGGACCACGGGCAGGTCGCGCAGGAGCAGCCGGCACGCGTCCAGCGCGTGGTGCACGCCCTGCCACGCCGTCATGGTGCCGCTGTAGAGCAGGCGCACGGGACGGCCGGGTTCGGGGGCGCGCGGCGGGGCGTAGCGGAACACGTCCAGGTCCACGCCGTTGGGGATGACGCGCAGGCGCGAGGGGTCCGCGCCGCGTGAGATGAGGTGCTCCGCGGTGACGGCGCTGGGGGTGACGAGCAGGTCCGCGGCCTGGAGGCAGGCCTGCTCCTGCGCGAGCAGCTTGCCCATGAGCTCCGCGTCGTCCGCGACGTCGGGGTGGTGGTACTTGAGCTCGACGGAGGGCAGGCCGTTGACCTCGTACACGAGGGCGTCGGTGAGGGACGCCTTGCGCCGGGCGATGGGATAGCCCTCGAAGATGGAGCGCACGTGCACGACCTTCGCCCGCGGACGGCCGTGCCACCACGCGCCCAGGTGCGCGCGGAACGTGAGGGCCTGGGCCACCAGGTCTTTTCCGCGCGCGCCCAGCGGGTGGTACGTGACGTCGCCGTGCAGGGCCGGGGCGGGGGCGCCGGGAGCATCGCCAATGGCCACGAGGTCCATGGGGCCGAACGCGGCGCCCAGGGCCTCCACGAAGGCCCGGATGTGCACGGCCGCGCCCTTGGGGGCGGGGAAGCGGTCGAAGGACGCGTAGATGATTCCGGAGGAGGACACGGCAAGGAGTGCTAGCGCGACGGGGGCGCGACGGCAAACAGGGGAGGGGGCCCGGGTGCTGCCCTCGCGAGGGAGCGTCGCGATATAGGGCGGGGTCCATGCGTCCGCTCCTGTCATTGCTCTTCGCGCTGTGCGTGCTGGTCGTGGCTCCTTCCGCTTCCGCGCAGGTCGTCGTCACCGGGGACCCCGTCGCGCCCCTTCCGGAGCAGCCGGGGACGGGCCTCTGCCTGGCGTCGAGCAACTGGCTGGGTCCCGCGTCCGACCTCCCGCAGAGCCAGTCGAACTATGTCGGGAACATCAACGCCTTCATGGAAGGGAGCCGGGCCCGATGGATCACCTCCGTGCTGGGCACGGACGCGGACCTGTCGAACAACTTCAACGACGGCAGGACGCTGAGCCAGGGCGACTTCACCGGAGCCTGTGGCGCTGGAGGCTGTGCGTTCGCGTACAGCGGCGGGTCCACCATCTTCGCCACGCGCCTGCGCGGCTACCTCGCCATCACGCAGGCGCAGGTGGGGAAGTCGCTGCACTTCGGCCTCTATGCCGACGACGCCGTCAGCCTGACGCTCTACGACCGCGCCGCGCAGTCGTACACCGTGGTGGTGCGTCCTCCGACGCTGGGCGCCCCCACCTGGCGCATGACGAACACGGTCGTCTTCAAGCAGGCCGGCCTGTACGGCGTGGAGGTGCTCCACACGCAGATTTCCGAGCATGCGGCGCTGGAGTTGTCGTTGTTCGAAGGCACGTTCACGGACTTCGCGCAGCCCGCGAACCAGCCGCCCGTCGTCAACTTGCGGACCGAGGGCTTCGAGCTGATGCCCCTCGGGCAGTTCCACCAGGCGGAGTCGGGCGGGGCTTCATTCGAGGATGTTTCGAAGTGCGTCCAGTGCGCCCGGCAGGATGCCAACACGTCCGGGAACAGCAGCTGTGGGGCGGGCTACCGCTGCAATGCCGCCGCGCTGTGTGCTCCCTGTGATTCGGAGGCGGCCTGCGGGGACGCCTGTATGCCTTGCGGTGTGAGCACGCCCTTCTGCTTTCGAGAGGGCTCGGACTCCCGATGCGTGGAGTGCCGCACGGCCAGCGACTGCGTGCCCCTGGATGCGTGCCACACGGGGGGCTGTGCGGGGACGGGGGTGTGCACCTCCATGCCCGTCCCGGACGGAACGGAGTGCCCGGGAGGAGCCTGTCAGGAAGGTGCGTGTGAGCTCTTCGACGCGGGGACTCCGGATGCGGGCGAGGCTTCCGACGCGGGCGTGGACGGAGGTGGCTCGGAGCCCGGCGAGGATGCGGGCAGCCTGGATGGCTCGGTGGTGGAACCCGACGGTGGCGCGACGGGGTCTCCGGATTCCGGTGTGGCCCTGGACGCGGGCGGCATGGGTCCTGGTGATGCAGGCCCGTCGGGTGGAGATGACGGTCCGGAGAGTGGCTGTGGGTGCGGAAGTGGAACGGCGGGTGTGGCGCCCATGGCCCTGCTTGGATTCGCGCTCTTGTCGCGGCGAAGCAGGGAACGGCTCGCTTGGCATCGCTGAAATGCAGTGAGGCGAAGCAGCCCGCATCTCGTGGGGCTGCCGTTGCTGTCAGGCTTCGTCGTCTGGGAGAAGCGTGCGCAGGAGTTCGTCGTCTGGGCTGAGTGGGCGCCAGCCGGGGGGCGGCGGATGCGCGAGCAACGTATCGCCGGCCTGTCTTACGCGCTCCTTATGGGTCTCTGGGGCGTGGGCGGACCAACAGCCGAGCGGCATGGCTACGTCGAAACGGTTGGAGTCGTCTACGACGGCAGGCCAACCATTGGGGAGTTCTTCGGCGAGTTCACGCACAAGTATATCGCGCACGAAGCGCATGACCTGCTTGCGTCTCTCCGCTTCGGCGAAGAGCCCTTTTAGTATCTGCACCCCGGCGACATCATCCTTGCCAAGCTCTTCAGCCAGGGCCACCCATGAGACTGCGGGGCGAGCCTCTGCGAAGGATGTGAGCGAATCGTAGCCGCGTTCACGGATCCGCTCGTACAGACGAACCTTCCAATTTCCATCCCAGGCTCGTCCATCAGTCATCGCCGTCTCCCAGCAGTGAAGTTCATCGGGATGTTGTAGACCTTCATTCTGCTGGCGACGATCTTCAAGACCTCATTTCGGGTCAGCATCCGGCCCGTTTTGGTCTCAATGGAGCGAAGAGCTTCCATGATCAGCTGGTTCCACTCACCGGGCCATATTCGCCCCAATCGCCAGTTGCCCCCACCGTGAATCGCCTCATGCTGCGCCTGCTCCATCCTGACGCAGAACTGGTCGATATCCATGGCGCCCTTGAACCCGCGCCGCTCGAACCATTCGCGGTGCTCCTGCGGTAGGACGTGGTGCTTCGGCGCATCGGACATGCCGGCTCCGGCCCTGCCGGTTTCGTGCATGCCGCGCACTTCGGGACTGTCGCCCAGCGCGTCGCGCACGCCCTGGGGCAGGTCCCGGTTCGACTGCGCCATCAGCACCTGTCCTGCGTGGATGCGGATGGCGGCGCTGACGGCGGGAACGGAGATGACTCCCGCCTGCACGAGCCTGCGCATCATTTCCACCCACTCGGCGGAGACGACCAGCCGTGTACCCGTCATCACTCCTCCCGAACCCATCACGAGGCCCATGCCGAGCGTGGTGGGCGCGGCGGGCGGGAGCCTTGGCAGTGACATCTTCAGCGTGGAGACCAGGGTGAGCATCTCCATGAACTGCGCCACCGCGATGACCTTGCCGGCGCGCTCCGTCGCCATGCGCGCTCCCTCGCGGATGGAATCGAACTCGCGGGTGAGTTGCGCCATCACTCCGGGAAGCGCGCGCGCGGTGGCCTCGACCTGCACGGGATCCATCGACGCGAGCGCCGTCATGGAAGGCTCGATCACCTTCTGCACACGGTCCATGTCCGCGAACAGCCTCTCCGTTCCGTAGAAGGGACACTGTTCGCGCACGACGTCCGCGAGGCGGAGGAAGTCGAGCCACGCCGTGAGCAACATGGCGCCGGACATGGCGGCCTGGAGTCGTGGGCCCGTCATCCGGAGCAGGCCCACCACCATGTCCGCATCCTCGACCGATCCGGAGGTGTTCGCGAGCACGGTGGCACTACCCAACGCGCCCTGGAGCCAGGGCAACTGGTTGGAGCCGTAGGCGATGTAGCGGGTGAAGACGTCGTGGGACTGGTACGCCGCGAGCCTGGGAATCGCGCGGGAGAAACTGCCCGTGGCGTCCTTCACTCCGGCAATGGCATCGAGGACCGCCTGCCGGGTCAGTCCAGGGGCCTCCGAACCCTCGTTCCCCGTGAGGTCGTCCTGGCGGTGCTGACGGCGTGACGGTCGTTCATCGAACGTGGACCCGGACACCACGTTCGATGAGCGCCGCAGGTGGCTCCGCCGTTCGGGCCCAGAGGCGCAGCCCGTGGTCAGCAGCATCATGCTCAGCAGCAACGCCTCCGTGCGGAGGACCCACCGCGAGGAGGGCTCAGTGCTGCGTCCAATCCCTGCCTGCATCCACATGCGTGCTCCCGAAAAATGCCCACGGGCAGGGCATCAAAGGGCACGCGTCTGACGTCCGTCACCCGTCGCACCCGTCCCGAAACTTCAGGCAAGATGGCGCGCATGTTCATGAGCTCCGTGGTGATGGTGGCGCTGGTCGCGGCTCCTGCTGCTGCGCCGACGCCGGCTCCGGCTCCGGCTGAGTCGCGCATGTGGAAGGTGACCGGCACGGACGTGACGTTCGTGCAGTCCCCCAAGGACCTTCGCGGCCTGCGTGGCGACAAGGAGGTGTTCGGCCTCCAGTCGCGAAAGGCGGAGTTCCTCGCTGACTTCGAGGCCGAGCCGGGGACCGATGTGTCCGATTGGGAGGGCTCCCAGTCCCTCTCCATCCTGTCCGTCGTCGGGCCGTGGGTGAGCTACGAACAGTCAGGTTCGGGCTACACCGGCGGCGCGCATCCGTATGCGCACACGGGCTACGTCACCCAGGACGTGACGAAGGGCAAGGACGGCTTCTCACTGCTCGATGTGTTCGCGGAGAAGGACGTGCTCGCGGCCCTCAAGGCGGACGGCTACGTGCGCAAGCACGTCGACGACGAGGAGGAGTTCAAGAACGCCACGACGGTGGAGTCCCTGCTGGAGAGCCTGGGGCCCGGCGAGGACTGCGTGGGCTTTGAATATGGGCTCGACTCCGTGAAGCGCGCGGTCGCGTTCCATCACGTCGAAGGAGACAAGGTCGCCGTGCGCATCGCGTTCGGCTACGCCGGAGAGATGTGCCGCGGCAACAAGTTCGTCGTGGGCGTCCTGCTGCCCATTCCCAAGGCACTGCGGCCCGCATTCGAGCGCGCGGCCAAGCGCGAGGAGGGCTTCCTCATGAAGGACGCGAAGGCCGTGAAGGCCCCATCCGTCGTGTTCACCTGGGAGCCTCCCAAGCCCAAGAAGCCCTGAGCGACGACGCGCGGGAGCCCTCCGCCCCTTCGCGCGTCGTGGCCCGAAGGCTCAGGCCGGCCGTTCGATGTGGCCGTCCGCGTGGCGCGCGAAGCGGCCTTCTTCACGCCCGTGCACGGGGTCCGGGTTCGGCCACGGCCAGCCGCCGAAGCCCGTGCGCTGGTAGTCCGCGAAGGCCTGCTGGATCTCCTGCCGCGTGTTCATCACGAACGGCCCGTACTGCACGACCGGCTCGCCGATGGGACGCCCCTGGAGCATCAGCAGCTCCGTCACGTCCGCGCCGTTCTCCAGCGCCACGTCCACGTCGGCGCGCAGCTCGATGGCGCGCGACGGCGGGATGTCCCGGCCGCCCACTCGCAGCGCGGAGCCCCGGAAGAAGTACAGCATCCGGTGCGTGCCCTTGGCCGCCGCCGGCAGCGTCCAGCGCGCGCCCGGCTCCAGCTTGAGCGTCCAGATGGCCACGTCCGCGTCGGCGTGCGCGGCCCAGGACTTCGGCGGCGGAGGCGGCGCCTTCACGTCGTCCAGCCGGCCGGCCACCACGGTGACTTCCGTGGCGCGCCCCGCCGCGTCCTTCGCCACGTGCCGGGGGATGGTCTGGTTCCAGAGCATGGAGAAGTGCGGCTCCACGTGCTTGCTCGCGCGCGGCAGGTTGAGCCAGATCTGGAACAGCTCCAGGGGGTTCGGCGTGTCGGAGCGGAGCAGGGGGAACATCTCCGAGTGGTTGATGCCACTGCCCGCCGTGAGCCATTGCACGTCCCCGCCACCGAAGCGCGCCGCCGCGCCCAGCGAGTCGGAGTGGTCGATGAGACCGTTGCGCACGATGGTCACCGTCTCGAAGCCCCGGTGCGGGTGCTGGGGGAAGCCCGGCACGACGGTGCCGTGGTACATGTTCCAGCCGTCCCGCCCACCGAAGTCCTGCCCGATGTCGCGCCCCGTCAGCGGGGCCGCGGGGCCAAAGCGCTCGTTGCCCGCGGGATACCGGTCGTCATGGTGCACGCAGAAGAGGAACGGATCCGGCGTCCGCCACGGACCCATCCCGAGCGGATCCACGCGAATGACGGCTTCTGGCTGAACACCCTGCTGCTGACCCATGGCTTGCTCCCCTGCTTTGTCCGAAGCGCGTGAACACCCCACGGCGGTGGTGACCCCCGCCGCCGCGATGAGCTTCAGCGCTGCTCTCCTGCTGCTCACATCATCCAAGGTCCACCTCGCGCCCGTGGCCGTCCCATCCTACTAACAACGGGATTTCCGGGGCGCTCGGGCCGCACCGGCTCGTCCATTGAATCCAGGTACGTCCGCGCCCATGCGAAGGGCCCCCGGAGGGCTCGAGGCCGCGGCCCGGTTTGACCGTCCTTCACGCGCGCCCCTACGCTCCCATGCGCGGCCCGCCCGACGGACGTCGCAGGGAGCCCTCCGCCGTGGCGGTCAACATCACCCGATTCCACAACGTCTTCCTCTACCAGTCCCGCGCGCCCGTGCCGGAACTGCTGCGGGACCTCGCGGTGCTGGGAGGGCTGGACGCTCACGCGGAGAGGCAGTTGGGCTCGCTGACGATGGGTGCGTGGCTCTCCGTGATTCCCGGCGGGGTGCTGGCCCTGCTGTCCTACGGCATCTGGGCCGGCAGCGTGAACGCGGACGACGAACTTTCAGAGCAGGCGATTCTGCTCTTGAAGCTCGGCTTCTTCTTCGGCGTCCTGCTGCTCGCCGTGGGGCTCCTCCTCTTCGTGCGGCGCGACAGGCTGAAGCCGCGGGACCTGGACAACCGGCGCTATGGCCTGGCGCGCGTGCTCCTCAAGCGCTTGCAGGTGGACCTGGCCCCGGATGCACCCGTGCGGCTGAAGCTGGACTTGCGGCAGCCGGATGTGCGGGAGAAGCGCGTCAGGCAAGACATGGTGGGCTGGTGGAACACGGAGTTCTTCGTCGACCCGTGGTTCCTGCTGGAGACCCGGCTGGCGGATGGCACGTTCCTGCGCATCCGCATGGTGGAGAAGCACCAGAAGCGCGAGCGCCACAAGACGAACGCCAGAGGCAAGACGAAGCGGATCCTCAAGCTGAAGGGGTTCGCCCGGCTGGAGGTGGCCCTGCGTGTGAAGCCGGAGCGCCACCCCGGACTCGGGGCCCTGAAGGCGCGGGCCACGAACGCCACGCGCCTGCCCCCGCGCGTCGAACTGGAGCGCGTGCGCGTCGCGGCGGACCGGCTGTCCCTGCGCGTCCGGCTTGCCAAGGACTGGGTGGCGCAGGCGCGGCAGGCATCCGCCGACCCGGAAGTCCCTTCCATCTGGACGGAGGCCCTGGGGAAGGACGACGCGTCCCGCACGGCGACGATGATGCTCCTGAGCCTCTACCAGGTGGTTCACTACGCCCGGCGGCGCGGCAAGCAGCGGGCGGCCCGGGCCCGGCGCCAGTCGGTTTGATCTGCCTGGGGGCGCCTCCTACGCTCGGTGGTGGCCGACCGCTGGACGGTCCCCGCAAGCCCAGGCCCCCCGAGGCGCCTCCCGGCGAGCACGACGCGTCGCGCACGGCGACGATGATGCTCCTGAGCCTCTACCAGGTGCTCCATCTGGCCAGGACCCCGCCAGCGTCGAAGTCGTCACCGGAACCGAAGACGTCCAGGAACGCCCCCGGCCCGGTTTGACCGTCCTTCACGCGGCCCCCTACGCTCCTCGGCGCAGTCCGCCCGACGGACATCACAGGGGAGCCCTCCGCCGTGGCGGTCAACATCACCCGATTCCACAACGTCTTCCTCTACCAGTCCCACGCGCACGTGCCGGAGCTGCTCAAGGACCTGGAGGTGCTGGGCCAACTGGACGCCGGCGCGGAGAAGCAGCTGGGAGCGCTGACGACGGCCGCGTGGCTCACCACGATTCCCGGCGGGTCGCTGGTCCTGCTGTGCTGTTACGCCTCCTGGGCCAGCGCCGTGAGTTCGGACGTCCCAGCCTGGGAGCAGGGCTCGCAGCTCTTGAGGAACGGGTTCTTCCTCGGCCTCCTGTTGTTCGCCCTGGGGCTCCTGCTCTTCTTGTGGCGCGCCAGGCTGAAGCCGCGCGACCTGGACAACCGGCGCTATGGCCTGGCGCGCGTGCTCCTCCAGCGCTTGCAGGTGGACCTGGCCCCGGATGCACCCGTGCGGCTGAAGCTGGATTTGCGGCAGCCGGATGTGCGGGAGAAGCGCGTCAGGCAAGACATGGTGGGCTGGTGGAGGACAGAGTTCTTCATCGACCCGTGGTTCCTGCTGGAGACCCGGCTGGCGGATGGCACGTTCCTGAAAATCCACATGGTGGAGAAGCACCAGAAGCGCGAGCGCTACAAGACGAGCGCCAGCGGCAAGACGAAGAAGAAGACCAAGACGAAGGGCTTCGCCCGGCTGGAGGTGTCCCTGCGCGTGAAGCCGGAGCGCCACCCCGGGCTCGGGACCCTGAAGGCGCGGGCCACGAACGCCACGCGCCTGCCCCGGCGCGTCGAGCTGGAGCGGGTGCGCGTCGGGGCGGACCGGCTGTCCCTGCGCGTCCGGTTGGCCGGGGACTGGGTGGCGCAGGCGAAGAAGGCGCCGGACGACCCGGAGACGCCCGCCTTCTGGAAGCAGGCGCTGGAGAAGGACGACGCGTCCCGCACGACGACGATGATGCTTCTGAGCCTCTACCAGGTGGTCCACTACGCCCGGCTGCGCGGCAAGCGGCAGTCGGCCCGGGGCCGGCGACAGTCGGTTTGACCTGCCCGGGGGCGCCTCCTACGCTCGGTCGCGGCCGACCGCTGGACGGTCCCCGCTGAACAAGGCTCCCCCGTGGCGTTCGACCTCTCCGCATTCCAGAAGACGCTCGTCTACCAGGCCCATGCCCCCGTGCCGGAGGTGCTGGAGGACCTGAAGGTCATCGGACAGTTGGACCAGAAGGCCGAAGCGGCGCGCAAGACCCTGTGGATCTCCGCCTGGGTCGTGCTGGTCATCGGCGTGCTGTCCCTCTTCGTGGTGGGGCCGTTGGGGCTTGCGCCGATCGCCCTGGCCGTGGGGCTGTTCATCGTGCGCGCGCGCCGCCGCCGGACGGACCTGGAGGACCGGCGCTATGGGCTTGTGGCCACGCTGCTCCAGCGGCTCCAGGTGGACCTGGAGAAGGACGCGGTCGTGGAGCTGACGCTGGACCTGTCGCCGAACGACGAGGTGCGCAAGCGCGTCGCCGAGGGCACCCGGGGCCGTTGGAAGTGCGAGGACTTCACCGAGACGTGGCTTCAATTGCAGGGACGCTTCGCGGACGGCACGCACCTGCACCTGTCCATGGTGGAGCACCTCCAGAAGCGCAGCCGCACGCAGCGCAATGCTCGCGGGAAGACGAAGACCAAGCGCAAGCAGAAGGGCAAGGCCCTGATGCAGGTGTCGCTGCGCGTGAAGCCGGAGCGTCACCCCGGGCTCGCGGCGCTGGACGCGAGCGCCAGGAGCGCGGCGCGCCTGCCCCCGGGCATCCAGGTGTCGCGGATCCGCGTGGGCGCCGACCGGGTGGAGATGCGCGCCCTGCTGGCCCATGACTGGGTTGCGCGCGCGCCGAAGCCCGTGCCCCCTCTGGCGTCCCTCGCGATGGCTCCCAGCAAGGGCCGCAAGCCCAAGGCCCCGGTGGTGCCACCCGGCAAGCACGACGCGTCGCGCACCGCGACGATGATGCTCCTGAGCCTCTACCAGGTGCTCAACTTCTCCAGCTCCCAGCGCCGACGCTCGGATGCGAGGGCCACTTCATGAAGCCGCGGATCCTGTTGCTCCTGGGCGTGGGTGTGCTCGCGTCCTCGGCGTGCTCGCAGGGCGGCGCTCCCGCCTCGAACGAAGGTGCCCCGCCCACGCAGGCGAGGTCCGCCGTGGCGGCGGAGCCGAAGGAGGCCGGCGCCAAGCTCAAGTTCAAGGATGGCGACGACCGCGAGCGCTTCTCGCTCAAGCCCAAGGACGACGGCGCCAAGCTGGTGGACGGCGAGGACCGGGAGCTGGCCCGCTACAAGTGGAAGGGCGGCGAGCTCAAGGTGTCCGGCCCGGACGACGCGGTGCTGGCGTACGTCACCGGCGGTCCGGACGTGTTCCAGGTGAAGGACGGCGCGCACGGGGCCGTGCGCTACACGTTCGCGCGCGAGGGCTCCGGCTGGAAGCTCACCGACGCGCAGGGCGCCGTCCTGAACACCGTGGCCTCCGAGGACGGGGGCGCGTCCGTGAGGGGCGCGTCCGGCGCGGAGGCGCTGCGCGTGAAGGTGCGCGACGGCAAGCTGTCCCTGCGCGACCCGTCGGGCAAGACGATGCTCGCCACCAAGACGCCGGTGTCCCCCGAAGCCGCCGCGTGCCTGGGCTTCGACTCCCTGGACCTGCCCCTGCGCATGGCCCTGCTCTTCCGCCTCCAGAACCCCGCGGGCGCCGCGTCGCCCTGAGCCTTCCGCCATGTCCTCTTCCTTCCCGTCCGCCGAACATTGCCTGGAGACGTCCGGCTTCCTCTTCTCCCACGCGTGCGAGCGCGCGGCGGCCACGCAGTGCTCGCGCTGCCAGAAGCCGGTGTGCGCGCTGCACATGCGCACGCTCGACGAGGTGGAGGTCGCTTGTGTGTCGTGCGCCCGGACCGCGGACAACGGCGATGAGAACCGCGACGGCTCCGAGACCGACTGGGACGAGGAGGACCCCGCCTACTACTACGACGGCTACGGCTATTACGGCCGCGGTGCGTGGACCACCTCCGGCGCCTCCCACGACAAGAACGACTTCACCGAGGCCGACGGCGCGAGCCTGCGCCGCGAGGACGACGCCTCCTTCGAGGAGGACCTGGGCGGGAGCTGAGCGCCCGTGCGACGCCAGCACTGGCGCGTGTACGCGCTCGGCGGAGGGATGGGGCACCTGACGCGCGCCTGCGCGTTGACCCGCGCCGCCGTGGCCCGGGGCCATGCGGTGGACGTGCTCACCAACAGCCCGTTCGCCCCGGGCCTGCCCCTGGAGTCCCTGCTGGGCCCGGGCGCCACCGTGCACCGCGTGGACGCGCGCCTGGACAAGGTGGCCACGGTGGCGGCGGTCACCGCGTGGCTCAAGGACGCGACGCCGGACGTGCTGGTGGTGGACACCTTTCCGCGCGGCCTCGGCGGTGAGCTGGTCGGGCTGCTGCCCGCGGTGCGCGCGCCGCGCGTGTTGGTGCACCGCGACCTGAACCCCGTCTACGTGGAGCGCTTCGACGTGGCCCGCGCGGTGGACGCGTTCGACCTGCTCGTCGTGCCCGGCGAGGACGCGCCCTTCGCGCACCATCCGCGCGCGGTGCGCACCGCGCCGTGGCTGCTGCTGGACGCGGACGCGCTGCTGTCGCGGGAGGACGCCCGGCGGCGGCTGGGACTGGAGGTGACGGAGTCCCGGCCAGTGGTGGCGGTGCTGGGCTGCGGCCGGCCGGAGGAGGTGGTGGACGCGCGCGACACCGCCGCCCGGCTGCGCGGGACGCTGGGCGCACGGGCGGAGGTGCGATGGCTGGTCCCCACCGCCGCCGACGGGGCGGGTTCACCCGAGGCCCTGGCCGTCTGGCCGGCGCTCGCGGTGCTTCCGGGCGTGGACGTACTGGTGGGGTCCGGCGGCTACAACACCGTGCAGGAGGCGCGGGCCACGGGGACGCCGCTGGTCGCGTGGGCCCGGCCCCGGCTCTATGACCGGCAGGCCCTGCGACTGACCGACGCGGAGCGCGTCGCGGACGCGGTGGCGCTGGAGGCGCGGGTCGCTTCCCTGCTGGGGGGCACGACCCGAAAGCGCCCTGCTTCCTACGTCAACGGCGTCCACGTGGCGGTGGAGGCCATCGAGCGCATCGCGCTCAGTGCTTGAAGCCCTGGTGTCCGGCGGCCGGCTCGATGCCGTGGGCCATGACGAAGTGGTAGAGCACCTGGGGGTCGTCCTTCGGTCCGCCCATCAGCTCCACCAGGAAGTGGCCCGCCTGGGGGTCCGCGTCCGGATCCGGGGAGATGGAGACCTCGGAGACCTCGCGGCCCACCATCACCATCTCGCCCACCAGGGACTTGCCCTTGATGAGCTGGAGGACGTGCTGGCGCTCCTCCTCCATCAGCATCCAGTGGAAGTCGTCGTGGTCGAACAGCGTCATGTCCGGCGAGCCGCATCGCAGGATGCAGTTGGTGTGCTCCTGGATCCATCGCCAGAAGGCATCGAATGTCAGGGTGCGGGCCGGTGGGGAGATCAGATCCATCGGGGGACCTCTTCAGGAAGGGGCGGGCGCCCGGACGCCCGCAGGCGCGTCGGGTCGCGTGTGCGTGCTGCCTAGCATGGCCGGGCCTCATGGGGCCGGCTCCTTTTCGGGAGGGTGTTCGAAGGCGGGCCTGCCGGGCGGGGGAGGCGAATCCACGATATCGGACGCTTGTTGCTCTCCTCAGGAAGAGGGCGACGTTGAAGAGGGTTGGCGCCGCCCGGAGGGAGGATGCTCAAGCATGACGATGGACGCCGGCCGGGAGCCCGCGTGGGGCGCGCGATGAGCCTGCGCGCCTTCTTCTCCGCCGTGGTGGGCGGGCTGGTGCTGCTCACCGTGGTCTCCGCCAGCCTGCTCGTGGTGTTGACGAGCGCGCTGGAGGGCATGGCCTCCACCCTGAGTGAATCCGTGGAGGGGGTGCGGCTGGCGGAGGAGCTGGAGGTGGACCTGCTCGTCCATTCCCGGCTCATCGCGGCGCCGGACATGCCCCTGGTGGCGGACCCCTCGCGGGGACGCTCGCCGTCGGAGATTGAATCCGACCTGCACCGTCAGTTGGGGGAGCTGCACGCCTCCGCCTCCACCGGCGAGGAGCGTCAGGTGCTGGCGGAGGTGGAGCGCGACGTGGCGGACTACCTGGGCGCGCAGCGCGGGCTGTCGGAGGCGCAGCGGTCCTCCTCGTCGTACGACGGACGGGTGGTGGCCACGCTGGACGCGGCGCTGCGGTCGCTGGAGCGGCTCATCCAGATCAACGTGGACCAGGCCCAGGAGGCGCGGGCGCAGGCGTCCCGCTGGAGCGAAAGGGCCAACCTGCTGGGGCTGGTGCTGGGCCTGCTGCTGCTGACGACGCTGGTGCTGGTGGTCTTCTGGCTGCGCCGCTTCGCGCTGCGTCCGGTGGCGGACCTCCAGCACGCGATGCGCGACTTCGGCGCGGGCCGCAACCGGGACTCGCGCGCGCCGGAGGAGGGGCCGTCGGAGATCCGCGACATGGCCCTCACCTTCAACGAGATGGCGGACAGCCTGGCCCACCAGCAGGAGCAGCAGCTGGCGTTCCTGGCCGGCGTGGCGCACGACCTGCGCAACCCCCTGTCCGCGCTGAAGCTGTCCACGGCGCTGACGTCCCCCGGCCGCGCGGACGTCACCCCGGAGCGGATGCAGCGCACGCTCGCGCTGGTGCGGCGCCAGGTGGAACGGCTGGACCGGATGGTGGGGGACCTGCTGGACGCCACGCGCATCCAGGCGGGCAAGCTGGAGCTCCAGCCGGAGGTGCGCGACACGCGCGAGCTGGCGCGCTCCGTGGTGGAGCTGTACCAGTCCAGCGACCCCGGCCACACGCTGGAGCTGGTGGTGCCCGACGCCGCGGTGCTGGTGCGGGCGGACCCCGCGCGGCTGGAGCAGGTGCTGACCAACCTGGTGAGCAACGCGCTCAAGTACTCCCCGTCAGGCAGCCACGTGCGGGTGGCCGTGCTGGAGGATGCGGACCACGCGGTGGTGGCGGTGTCCGACCAGGGCATCGGCATGTCGCCGGAAGAACTCAAGGGGCTCTTCGTCCCGTTCCAGCGCGCGGGCAACGCGAAGCAGCGCGCCCCGGGCGTGGGGCTGGGGCTGTCGGTGTCGCGGCGGATCATCGAAGCGCACGGCGGCCGCATCGAGGTGGAGAGCCAGCCCGGCCAGGGCTCCGTGTTCCGCGTCCACCTGGCCCGGGTGTCCGACAGCGCCCCGCGCCTGCCCGCCGCCTCCGACGAAGAGGAGCCCGCCGGGGGCGAAGGCCCCGGCGCCGTGCACTGAAGGGGCGGGCCAACCGTTGCCTGCCGCGCGCCGGCGTGGGTCTTGGGCCGGCAAAGGGATGCGTCCGGACGGGGCAGGGCGTACCTTGCGGCACCAACGTCAGGAGCTGTCTGGATGATGAAGATTTCGCGCCGGGCCGTCCCGCTCGCCGCCCTGCTGGTGCTGGGGGGTTGCGCGGGGCGTACGCAGTCCGCGCCGCCCGAGGCCTCCGCCGAACCCGTGCAGGCGCCGCCCGCTGTCGTCCAGTCCACGGAAGGGGGCTTCAGCGTGGCGTTCCCCGGCCCCGTCACCGAGGAGCGGCGCGTGCAGCCCACGGACGTGGGCGAGGTGACGCTGCACACCTTCATCTCCGCGCGCGCGGCGGAGGACACCGCCTATTACGTCTCCTACACGGACTTCCCGCCCGCGGCGGTGGCCCAGGTGGACCCGCGCGACGTGGTGAGCCGCGCCAGTCAGGGGGCGCTGGAGGCGCTGGGCGCCACGGGCATCTCCGCGAAGCCGGTCCAGATGGACGGGGGCTTTCCGGGCCAGGAGGTGGGGGGCCTGTCCGGCCCGCGCCGCCTGCGCGGACGCTTCTTCATGGTGGGCCCGCGCCTGTACCAGCAGCTGCTGCTCCACCCGGAGGGGCGTCCGCCGAAGGACGCCGACCGCTTCTTTGATTCGTTCCGGTTGGACCCGACGGTGGCGGGGCGGCTGGGGCACGAGACGCGCGGCACCTGAGCGCGGGCCGCGCCAGGCTCAGTGCAGGGCGTGCACGAACCGGCGCACGCAGGCGATCAGCACGTCGCGGTCGAAGGGCTTCTGGAGCACCTCGCGGATGGCCGGGTGCTTCTCCTCGCCGGCGCTGATGGACACGACGGGCACGTCCGCCAGCGTGTGCCGCTGGTGCAGCAAGTCCAGCAGCCGCCAGCCGTCCTGGCGCGGCGTCCACATGTCCAGCAGGAGCAGCGCCGGGGGCGGATGGGTTTCCAGCCACGTGAGCGCTTCGTCCCCGGTGGCGGTGGCGGCGACGGTGAAGCCTTCGGCGGTGAGGATCTCCACGAGCGCGTCGCGCAGGTCGCTGTCGTCCTCGATGATGAGGAGGGTGGAGGGCGCGCGGCTCATGGTGACCGACCCATAGGGCAGGCGCGCGCGGTGGGACAGGGAACATCTGCCGGGTGCGACCGGCAACCGCCGGGCGCTCAGGCCTTGTCGAACATGGCCTGGAGGACGCGCCAGGCCATCTTCACTTCGGGTCCGGAGCGGCACGCGAGGTAGTCGCAGATCTCCGCCACGCCGTCGGAGCGTTCGAGGTCGAAGGAGTGGAAGAGCGTCTTGAGCGACACGTCCAGGCCCACGGACAGCTTGCCCAGCGTGTCGAGCGACGGAGAGAACCCACCGCGTTCGATGCGGCGGATGGCATCCACCGACAGGTCACTGCGCTCGGCGAGTGCTTCCTGGGTCAGGTCGCGACTGGTGCGCATGCTGCGCACGTGGTCGCCAAATCTTCGGTGGAGCTTCGTCCACGTTGTCAGCCGGTTCTTCGCCATGTTCGCGGCGGCTAATTTGGGGGCGCATCGCGTTGTGTGAAGGGCGCATGTTCGCGGTCTGACCTTGCAATCGCACCGGGTCCGGGGGAGCCGTTTTCCCAAGGCAGCTTCCGGGTCTGAAGCGTGTGGTGCCGGACGGAGTGTCCGTGACCCGGGGCCCGGGCAGGGCGGCCCGCGGGGCGACCAGGCGCGTCGTGGGGAACATGCGCGGTCTCCCACTTTCGTCTACTCTCGGGGGCCACATGACGGTTCCCGAAGTCTCGCGGGGGAGCGGGCGCGCGTGGCTGCTCGCCCTCCTTGCGGGTGCCCTGCTCCCCGGGTGCGAGTCCCGCACACCCCCCTACCGTTTCCCCCTCACGACGCCCCTGGAGAAGTCCGCCGCGTCGCAGCCCGTGCGACCGGATCCGGCTTCGTCCGCCCAGGTGGCACCGCCGGTGGATGCATCACCGACGGTGGAGGCTTCCACCCCGGCGGCAGGTTCGGCGGATGCGTCCGCGCGTCCGGTGGTGGCGGGTGCCGAGCCCGTGCGTCCGGAGGCTTCGGGTGCCACGCCTTCCGACGTGCATGCGCGTACGAAGGCCGTTGCGTCGGCCGTGATGGCACCGGGTAGTGCGAACCGTCCGTCCCCGCGCGCCTCGTTCCGCGCCCTGCCGCCCACCACCGAGCGGGGCCGTCACCTGCTCTCGCTGGGCTCGCGGTTGATGGCACCGGGTGGCGCGGTGGAGGACCCGTGCCTCGAACCCACGGACACCGGGTGTGCTCGCTCCGCGCTGACGCCGTTCTTCGCCGCGTTGGATGGGCTGGTGGCGGGCACCGGGGAGGCGGCGCAGGCGTCCACGGTCATCGCCGCGTTCGGCAATTCGCTCATCGCGGGCGACCGCATCGTGGACGTGGTGCGTGACGAGCTGGTGTACGGCTTCGGCGGCGCGGGCCGTGGCGTGCTGCTGGTGGACCGCATGGCGCCGTACGGCGGACGGTCGCGCACGGCCGCCGTGAGCAACGGCTGGGAGCCGCGCACGCTGGGAGAGCTGCGCGCGCCGCCGCACCCGTTCGGCATCACCGGCGTGTACCACGTGGCCACCGAGGCCCGGGCCCGGGGCCGCTTCAAGCTGGAGGGCGAGCCGCGCGGGACGCTGTGGTGGAAGGACGTGAAGGACGCGGGCCGCCTCGTCGTGTCCGTGGACGGCGCGGTGCTGGTGCGCACGGAGCCCCAGGGGGACGGGGCCAGCCGCACCACGTCCTTCGACCTGCCCGCGGGCGCGAAGTGGCTGGACATCACGGCCGAGGGCCGGGGCGCCGTCGTCCAGGGCGTGGTGCTCCAGCAGGACGGACCGGGCATCGTGCTGGACATGCTCGGCGTGCCGTCCGCGGATGCCACGCTGTACGCACGGCTGGAAGAGGATGCGCTGAAGGCGCAGCTTGCGCAGCGCGACCCGAAGCTGTTGCTCTTCTTCCTGGGCGGCAACGAGTCCAAGCGCCTGGAGTGGAAGCGCACCGACCTGGACACCGTGCGCCGCGACCTGACGGCCCTGCTGCGCCGCACCCGCGCGGCCTCGCCCGGCAGCGCGTGCACGGTGGTGGGCCCGATGGACGCGGTGCAGGACGGGCACGTCAAGGGCAAGCCCCTGCTGCAGCGCCCGTTCCTGGAGTCCGCCATCGCCGCGGAGCGCGAGGTGGCGCTCGCGGAAGGCTGCGGTTTCTTCAACCTGTTCGCCGCGATGGGCGGTGCGGGGTCGCTCGCGCGCTTCAATCAGGCGGGGTTCATGCACGACGACCTGGTGCACCCGCGCGGGCAGGGCCTGGATTTGCTGGGGCAGTTGGTGTCGGACGCGTTGCTCAAGGGGTGGGTGGAGCAGGGCACGCAGCTGGCCCCGCCGCTCACGTCGTCGCGCGAGGAGGCCCCGGCGTGGCCCGGGGATGGCAGCGCTCAGACCGCGGAGGACGTGCGATGAGGCGTGCATTCGTCGCGCTGTGGCTGTTCGTGGGGACGCCCTCGCTGGCGGTTCCCGCCCAGGTGGCTGTCGAAGCGAAGGCGACCGCGCCGGAGTCCAGCGCGCAGGTCGTCGCGCCCGCGTCGGAGACCGGCGCGAAGGTGGCGACGGAGTTCCCGCCAGAGGTGGAGCGGGCGCTGGACGCGCTGGTGCGCGCGGACCTGAAGCAGGGACCGACGGCGGGGCTGTCGGTGGGCGTGATGCGGGGGGGCCTGCGGTGGATGCGCGGCTTCGGTTACCGCGACCTGGGCAAGAAGCTGCCGGCCACGGAGCGCACCACGTACCGCATGGCGTCCATCACCAAGTCGTTCACGGCGGTGGCGGTGTTGCAGCTCGCGCAGGCGGGCAAGCTGGACCTGGACGCGGACATCCGCACGCTGGTGCCCGAATATCCGGTGAAGCAGTGGCCGGTGACGGTGCGGCAGTTGCTGGGACACCTGGGCGGGGTGCCCACCTACGACAGTCCGAGCGCGGGCAACAACACGAAGTCGGTGTCGACGCGCGAGGCCATCGGCATGTTCGCCGAGCGTCCGCTCGTGTCGGAGCCGGGCACGCGCTACCTGTACACGACGTGGGGCTTCAACCTGCTGGGCGCGGCGGTGGAGACGGCGTCGGGCCAGTCCTACCGCGAGTACCTGCGCGACCATGTCTTCGGGCCCGCGCACATGACCCACGCGGACCTGGACGAGCTGAGCACCCGCGACGCGCAGCACGCGGTGGGCTACCGAGTGGCGGGCGGCGCGCTGAAGCCGTCGCGCTTCCTGGACGTGACCAGTCGCTTCGCGGGCGGAGGCACGCGCGCGACGGTGGAGGACCTGCTGGGCTTCGCGCGCGCGGTGCTGGACGACGCGCTGGTGACCCGCGAGACGATGGGGCGCATGCAGGCGACGATGGTGACGCGCGACGGGCGCATCACCGACTACGGCATGGGCTTCGCGACCTATCCGCTCCGGGGCCACTACATCGTGGCGCACGCGGGCGGGCAGCCGGAGACGACCACGCTGCTGGTGTTGCTGCCGGCGGAGGACACGGCCATCGCGCTGGCCACCAACGTGGAGGACGAGGCGAAGCGGTTGCGCCGGCTGTCGCTGCGGTTGATGGAGACGGTGCTGGACGAGGGCGCGCCGGCCCGGGGCGGCCACTTCACGGACCCCGTGGACGCGGTGGAGTACGAGGGCATGGGGCGGCTGGCGAGCTACGGGCTCGCGTACCACGACTGGGCCACGCGAGGGCCCGGCACGCTGCCGCCGGAGACGGACCTGCCGGGCGCGTTCGCGAAGGTCACGGCGCTGTTCGAGCGGGCCACCATCGCGCGAGACACGCGGGGCGCGATGGAGCGGATCCGCGGCGCGCACGAGCCCCGGGGAGAATCCCTCTTCATCCGCGTGGGCGCGCACATGGCGGCCACGGTGGAGAAGGTGCTGGGCGTGGAGCGGCTGCGCTCGTACCGGACGCAGGGCGCGGCGGCCTTCTTCGCGGACTACCTGGCCGCGTGCGAGTCCCTGAAGTGTCCGGAGACGGAGCGCTTCAGCAAGGGCGTGCGGGACGACGTGGCCCGCTTCGTCGCGGGGTGGAAGCGCGCGGAGATTCCAGCGCTGCGGCGCTCGCGGCTGGACGACGCGAAGGACCCCGAGCGGATGTGGCCGGTGCTGAAGGAGGCGGCGGCGCGCGCGCCCTCGGTGCGGCCGGACTACACGGATGAGCTGCTGACGCTGGCGGACCGGGCGAAGCGCAAGCCGACGGACCGGATGCGCTGGCTGGAGCGCGCGACGGAGCTGCATCCGGAGTCGATGGATGCGCATCTGGCGCAGGCGGTGGGGTTGCTCGAAGCGGACCGCGAGGCGGAAGCCGGCCCGCACGTGCGCGAGGCGTTCGAGACGCCGGAGGGGTCGCTGGTGCTGTCGCCCGCGGGCTTCCTGCGAAGGCTGCTGGACACGCGCTCGCCGAAGGTGGCCAGGGGCCTCTTGCGCTCGGCGGTGACGCTGCATCCGGACGCGCCGGAGCTGTGGGAGGCGCTGGCGAAGCGCGAGCGGGCCCTGGGCGACCCGGGCGCGGCGAAGGTGGCGCTGGGACAGGCGAAGCGCGCGCGACAGGTCCGGGCGGCGCAGGAGGCCCGGGCCCCGCGCCCCCCGGGCATGGTGGCGCCCGCCGGCAGCGCGCCGACGCCGGACAAGGCCCCCAGTGGGACGACGTCGCCCTCGGTGCCGGTGGATCCGGAGTCTCCGCCGGAGCCGTAGGGCAGGGGCCTGTCCCGAATGGGTGAGCGCGGGTCCGCCCGCGCGGTGCGTGCGTGCCGGAACGCCGCATGCCGGACGGAGCCCGAGCCATGCGAGGATGCGCGGCGATGACGCCTTCCTGTCCTTCCTGTCAGGCCCCCTTCGTTCCCGGTGCACAGACGTGTGACGCGTGTGGAGCCGCGCTGCTGGTGGCCCCGACCCCCGGAAGCTCCGAGCCGGTCTGCGCGGTGCATCCTCAGTGGCGGAGCGTGGGCACGTGCTCCCGTTGCGGCGCGTTCGCCTGTGCCGACTGCCTGCGCCAGGGCCCCGAGGGCGTGGTGTGCGCGAGCTGCCACGACCGCGCGCCCATGGGCACCGTGCCGTGGGACCGACGTGAGGAGCTGGGGACGCTCAAGGCGTTCTGGCAGACATGCCTGGGCATGCTGATGCGGCCCACGGAGACGCTCAAGGGCATCAACCCCGACGCGCCCGTGGGCAGCTCGATGCGCTTCGTGCTGCTGACGGGCGTGGCGGGCTTCGTGACGACCGGCCTGCTCTACGCCGTCATCTTCGGCGGCATCATGGCGTTCATCCCCGACACGGATGCGGACACGGCGTCGGACGCCATGGGGTCCCGGACCGCGAAGCTGTTCCTGGTGTTGGGGGCGTTGGCGTGGACGGTGGCGATGCCGTTCGTCAACGCGGGCATGACGTTCGTGATGGCGGGCCTGGACCACCTCATCCTGCGCATGGGCGGCGTGGAGCGCGACTTCTCGGTGACGATGCGCGCGCACGCGCTCTCCCTGGCGCCCTACATCGTCGGCATCATCCCCTTCGTCGCCGTCTACTCCGCGCCCTTCTGGGCCATGGGCCTGCGCGTGGTGACGTACCGCACGCTGCACCGCACCACCTGGGGCACCGCCGCGGCGGGCGCGCTCCTGGCGCCGGTGCTCTCCTGCTGCATCTGCGGCGGCGGCTACGCGGCCATCATGTTCGCGGCGTTCAAGGGCATGTCGGACAGCGGGAGCTGAGCCTCCGCGCGTCCGTGGCGCCTACTGCTGCCCGGAGGCGGCGGTGGCGCCATGGGGCACCAGCGGGCTGGCGGCAGGCCAGAAGCGCGCGTCGCGGAAGCCATCGAACGACGCGGCCAGCCGCTTGGAGCCCAGGTCGTAGACGCGCGCCTGCATCGTGCCCGCGAGCAGCAGCAGGTCTCCGCGCGCCATCGCATGCACGGGGCTCTGGGCAGGCAGGGACAGCCCCTGGGGCTCGGCGAGGTGGCCGTCATCCACCTCCCAGCGCACCGGCATCATGAGCGTGGTCAGCTCGCCCGCCGTCTGCCAGGAGAACAGCGGACCGCTCCGGGTCTCCACGCGCGCCCAGCCGCCGAACACGTCGTGTCCCCGGTGCGCCACCACGGCGTCGAGCCGCGCGGCGTCCTGGCTGCCTTCGTCCAGGGGCTGCACGGCCAGCGCATCCGGATCCCCGGACACGGTGGAGGACACCAGCATCTCCGCGGTGGTGAGCGCGAACACGGCGTCCGCGTCATCGCGCGTGGCCACGGTCTCGGTGCGCTTCCACACGCCGGCCTCCAGCCGGAACGCATGCGCCAGCCCCGCGCCCTCCTCCGTCTCCGGGATGGGGATGCGCCGGCCGTCGAAGAGGAAGAACTCCTTCGCGCCCTCCGCGCGGCGCACCAGGTCCCCGGTGTGCGCGACCAGCGCCACCAGCCGGCCCACCGAGTCGAAGCCCACCGCGCCCGTCAGGCCCTCTTCCGGCAGCAACTGCGCCGACGCCAGGCCGGAGGTCAGGTCCACCGTCCACACGCGCCCGGGCCCCCGGGCACTGCCGCCCGGGTCACGCACGGCCGCGTGCCGGCCATCCGCGCTCCAAGCCAACTGGAGCCCCTCACACGCCGCGTCCACCGTGACCAGGGCCCTGCGTCTGCCGTCGGACTCCAGGCGCAGCCACGTACAGCCCGAGGGCGCCGCGTCCTGGAGCACCGACAGCGAGAACGGCGCCACCTTCACCGGCGCCACCGCCACCGGAGGCGTGGGCTCGGTCGCGGAGGGCTCCGGGGGCTTCTGACAGGCGCTCACGAGGAGCACGGCGCTGACGAGGCACGAGGCGCGGACCATGTTGCAACCCTCCCGGAAAAAGATGACCTCCATGGAATATGACAGAGCCATGGGTATGTCCGGAAGACACTTGGTGCCCACATGGTGCCGCCGGTTTTCAGGTTCCGGGGACGGCCTGGGTCGTGGGCACGGGCGCGGGTGCTTCCTCGGACGCGGCGAAGGCCTTCTCGAACTCGGGGCTGGCGACCAGCTTCTTCAAGAAGTCCTGGGCGGCCGGCATGAAGGCCTGCGCGGTCAGATTGCAGGCGTTGTCAGCAATGGGGCTGCTGGAGAAGCTGCTCACGTGGGACACCTGGAAGGGCTGTACGGGGCTGGCGGAGACGAGCGCGTCCAGGTTCCAGGTTCCGTCGACCGAGCTGAAGTCGAGCTCGTGGAACTTCGCGGAGACCGCCACCTTGCTCTTGTCCGAGTAGACCCCCGCCATGCGCAGCTCATCCCTGAGGGCCGCCTGGAGGTACTGCTCGAAGGTCTTCTGGTCCGGCGGAGCCACCGGGCCCGCGCCGCGACAGAGGATCTCCCGCTGGGGCCCGGACTCCGAAGTGAAGTCAGACACCTTGAGCGCGCCCTGCGGGTACTTCTTCTGCAACGACCGGAGCATCTCCACGTTGTCGACGGACACCGAATAACGCGTGACCGTATAGGCTGGACACGCGGAGAGCAGCAGCGCGGCGACAACGACAGACATGCCTTGAATCGAGCGGACCAATCCGTTTCTCCCGGTGAAAGGTGGCCCGACTCTAGCGTCCTTCCCCTACAGCGCCATGTACGCGCGGGCCGCCGGCACGGAGTAGAACTTCCCCTCCGGCAGCACATACGCGGTGAGCTTTCCGCCGTACACGCAGCCTGAATCCAGCCCCAGCGCGAACGGGTGCTTCTGCAGTCCGCGCATCGCGTCGTGGCCGAAGACGACCAGCTCCGGGCCCTTCCACAGACTGCCCCACGGCTCGCCCGCCTCCAGCCGCTTCGACGGCGTTCCGTCCGCCGCGATGCTGCGCATGTTCAGCAGGAACTCCTCCTTCTGCTCCGCGAGGGGTACCCCCGGCACCAGGCCCGCGTGCACCGCGACCACGTTCAGCTCCGGGAAGCGCTCGTAGGCGGGCAGCGTGGACAGGTACGCCCAGTCCTCCGCCGTCAGCGTGTCCAACACCTGCCGGTGCTCCGGCTTGAGCTTCTTGCCCTTCGCCGCGCGGCCCGCATGCCAGCGCAGCACGTGCGCGTCGTGGTTGCCCTTCACCGCCCGGAACCCGCACTCCCTCGCCCGCCGCACCACCCCCGC
>NZ_RAWI01001088.1 GCF_003612125.1 Corallococcus praedator | reverse complement strand
CGCGTAGGCGACGTTGTTCGCGAGCGGCGCCAGATAATCCAGCCGGTCCGTGTAAGGCACGAACTGGTTGTATTGCATGTTCTCCGCGATCTTCTCGTCGCCGCGGTGCAGGTAGCCGATGTCGGGCCACGCCTTGGTGATCAATTCGCCGTCGAGTTCGAGCACGATTCGCAAAACCCCGTGTGTGGACGGGTGCGACGGCCCCATGTTCAACGTGAGCGTTTCTCCGAGAAGCTCCCCGCCTTCCTGCGCGGTTTGAAGTCCTTGCAGGCTGCGGGCCAGCGTGTCGGGTTGCTCGAAAGTCGTGGGCATTTTTCGGTTTAAAGTTTGAACCCCGGGCTGCTTTGTGAAAATTTTCACAAAGTCCGTGAATCAAACGCCACCATCCACAGCCGGCCCCCAAAATGCAAGCCAACCTGTCGTCGTAATTATCGGG
>NZ_RAWI01001087.1 GCF_003612125.1 Corallococcus praedator | reverse complement strand
AGCGATAATCGTTTCGCTCTCCCTGTTGCCAACTTCCGCCGTAGAAGAAGACCACAATTGGCGTTTTTTCGGTGGTGTTGGTGGGGCGGTAGACGTCGAGTTTTTGGCGCGGCAGGTCGCCGTAGGAAATCGCCCGCGAGCGCGCGTATCCGCCGTGGGGAACCATCGCGTTGAGTGCATCGAAGCGCGTGCAGCCGGAAGAGAGCGAAAGCAGTGCGATCAGCAGCGCGGTTCGGTACGCCATCGGGCGGATTCTATGAGAATCCGCCCTTGACGCATCCCCGGAAATCCGTGTAAGCCATTGGCATGGCGAAGCGCGGCGCACCGAAACTCATTCGCAAAGGCCAGCCCGTTGCCGTCGAGCGTTCTCACACGGACAAGGTCCTGTTTCCGGAACCGGGCTACACCAAAGGCGATGTGCTGGACTACTACGAGC
>NZ_RAWI01001086.1 GCF_003612125.1 Corallococcus praedator | reverse complement strand
ATGATAATATGTTCAAATTCATCCCAAAGCGATTCGAACCCAAAAAGCCCCTAATTTTAAAATTAAGGGCTTTTTGTTTGTTGGTAGCGGGAGCGCATGTCATACTAAGGATGCTGTAGGCTCTCTGAATTGGATATACAGGTAAATTACAAAATCGAAAGCATGACAAAATCGTTTGTGGGGACACAAACGTAGGCTGTGGGATGATGAATTGTCCTAAAATACGCTACCCGTCTTGCGTCTTGGCGCTAGATGCTTGTGTCTTTTAAAAAATTGTGATTTTTTTTTATTTCCTACTGACAAACAGCTGTCACTCCTCATGATTTACTTTGTAATGTACTTTAAAATCTACGACAATGACACAAATAGAATCCTTCACCAGACAACTCGAAGAAGAAGCAGTAACCACTAGAAAAATGTTGGCTTGTGTGCCTAC
>NZ_RAWI01001085.1 GCF_003612125.1 Corallococcus praedator | reverse complement strand
GTCGAAGGGCGCGTCCTTGGCCCGTGCTTCGACAGGCTCAGCACGAACGGATTAGAGGACGGCGACCGCGCGCAGGAACGCGGCGATCTTGTCCACATCCTTGACGCCCGGCGCCGATTCGACGCCCGAGGAAACATCGACCAGCGTAGCGCCGGTGCGCCGCACCGCCTCGCCGTCATTGTCCGCGGACAATCCGCCTGACAGCGCCCAGGGCAGCGGATGGCGGAACCCGTCGAGCAAGCTCCAATCGAACCGCACGCCCATCCCGCCGGGCAGCGCACCGTCTGGCGTCTTGGCGTCATACAGGATTTTGTCAGCCGCCTTCAGATAGCTGCGCGCCTGGTCCAGGTCGCCGCGCGCCTTCACCGCGACCGCGGCCCATACTTCCAGTCCGCGTTGCTTGATCTCCGCCACGCGTTGGGGCGCGGTCCCGTGG
>NZ_RAWI01001084.1 GCF_003612125.1 Corallococcus praedator | reverse complement strand
TTCCCGACCTGCGCTGAGGAGGCTGTGCCATGACCCGCTCTTTACGCTGCACCGCGACGCTCCTGCTGCTGGGCTGGCTGAGCGTCGTGCCGATGGCTCGGGCCGAACCGCCCTTCGTCGTCGGCATCGCGACGCACCTGATGAACTTCGACCGCAAGCTTAAACAACCCCTGGAGCTGACCGCAGAAGCCGGTTTCAACTCGGTCAAGGACGATGCATTCTGGTCAACCGCAGCGCCTTATCCCCACGAATTGCGCATCACCGCCAACTGGCGCAACTACCTGACCATCGCCCGGGAACTGGACATGAGCCGCCTGGCGATACTGGGCTACAGCACGTACTTTCACGACAACAAGAAGCCTCGAGAGCCGGTGGTGATGGGCGCGTTTCTGAATTACGTCGATTACGTCACCCGCCAGCTCGGCAACCGCATCACC
>NZ_RAWI01001083.1 GCF_003612125.1 Corallococcus praedator | reverse complement strand
GCGGTAGGGCGTGCCGACCAGCGCCATGGCTTCGATGGAGATTTCTTCCAGACCGGCGCTCGGATCCTGAATCGGTACGCCACGTGTGCGCAGGCCCGCGTCTCGCGAGGCGGTGGAGCGGGTCGGCGTGGACGAACAGGCAGACAGCAGGCACACCAGCGCAAGCAGGGCAGGACCTGCCAGTCGGGTATTGGTGGGGGAAAAGCTGTTCCGCGTCAGCATGCGCCATCGGGAGAGTCCGGATAGCGAGCATGCTATGCGCGCCGCGTCAGAATGCCAAATTTCGTGTTGGCGAGGCGCAACGCCAAGCAGGGCGCGGGTCTGCGGATTTTGCCTAGATGGCGTCGCGTTTAGCGGGCAGTTTTACCAGCGCAGCTGGACGTTGCGCGTGCTGCCGGTCTGCACCGTCGCCCGCTTGGTGGCGCCCTGGTACGTGG
>NZ_RAWI01001082.1 GCF_003612125.1 Corallococcus praedator | reverse complement strand
CTTACGTATCTTCGCCTCACACAAAAAATTTGGTTTATTTTGTAGGATGGATGAAAGTGACATGACGCTTGACGTGTCGCTCAATGACAGTTTTTCGCAAGCAACCACGTCTACGCCAGTGTCAACGAAACGCACGACTCATCAACAAACTGCAAACCAACTTCAGCCAAATGCACTGTTCAAAGCTCCACTGCCTCCACCACCGCCCACACCGAAAAGAATTGCACCTGCCAAGAGAAAGCAACCGATACAACCACTCCCAACACCAAAAGTGACTACTGTGGCAAAGAGGCAAAGACTGAAGAAAGACAAACCCAAACTAGTTTGCAAAGATTGCGGCAAGGACGATGTTAATATGGGCTTTTACAAGAATCATTGTCGGACTCATGCTATACTAGGTACGGAGTTATTTTTTCTAACAACTTGTTGGTTTTCAC
>NZ_RAWI01001081.1 GCF_003612125.1 Corallococcus praedator | reverse complement strand
GTGGAATGGTCGACCGCCGAGCTGGGTCTCGGGTCGGCGTACGAGCTCATCCCCGATTTCGACGCCGCGGCGGTCGCTTATCGCGCGGTCCTGACGAGCGCCACACCGCATGACAATGCGGGGCTGACGGCGAGGATCGGGCTGGCGCGCGTGCTGACCTTCAGCGATCCGGTCGCGGCGCGCGGGTTCGCCGACGCGGCGATCGCGGTCGTCGACGCGATGCAGGTCAGCGCGCCGCTGCGCGGCCAATATGCCCAGCTGCTGGCGCTGCGCGGGCGCATCGACCTGAACGACGGCAAGGCGGCGGCGGCGCGCGTCTGGTTCGACAAGGCGCTGACCCATGGCCGCAGCCTCGACAACTCCAAGGTGTCGCTCGCCGACGTGCGCATCCGCGGCGACCTCGCGCTCGCCGCCTTCCGCACCGGCGACCTCGAGAC
>NZ_RAWI01001080.1 GCF_003612125.1 Corallococcus praedator | reverse complement strand
ACCCCCGCGACTTCGGAAAAGTCGTTTGCACAGACATTGCTTAGCCGTGCTGCCGTAATTTACGATGATCCCGCACTACCTTTTGCGCGGATGGCTACCCAACAAGGTTGGCAGCATGGCTTTGCATCCGGCGCGGGATGGATGCGCGCTGTGATGGAGTATGTACGTGGACAAGATGTACAACCCGTTAAGGCGCACTACCAGCAGCTTGGACTCGTCAAGTATGGATTAGCGTCCCTTGCTGCGCTCGGCTGGATGGCATTCTGTATGCTCATCCAGTTCTGGCCGCTGATCGTCGGTGTAGTTCCTGTGTTTTATGCTGTTGAAGCGCAGATGGTTTTTCTCTTTCCAGTGACCATTGATGGCAGTCCAGCACCTTATGAAGATAGTCTGCTTTGGACACAGCACGCAGGCGGTACGGTGTTCGTGATGTTAAC
>NZ_RAWI01001079.1 GCF_003612125.1 Corallococcus praedator | reverse complement strand
AGCGTGCAGTCCTCGCTGGTGATGGTGCCGATCCATGAATTCGGCAACGAAGCCACCCGGCAGAAGTACCTGCCCAAGCTGGCCAGCGGCGAATACATCGGCTGCTTCGGCCTGACCGAGCCGAACCACGGTTCCGACCCGGGCTCGATGGTCACCCGGGCGAAGAAGGTCGACGGCGGCTATCGCCTGAGCGGCAGCAAGATGTGGATCACCAACAGCCCGATCGCCGACGTCTTCGTGGTCTGGGCCAAGGATGACGAAGGGCAGATCCGCGGCTTCGTCCTCGAGAAGGGCTGGGAAGGCCTGAGCGCCCCGGCGATCCATGGCAAGGTCGGCCTGCGTGCCTCGATCACCGGCGAGATCGTGATGGACAACGTGTTCGTTCCGGAAGAGAACGCCTTCCCCGAAGTGCGCGGCCTGCGCGGTCCGTTCACCTG
>NZ_RAWI01000107.1 GCF_003612125.1 Corallococcus praedator | reverse complement strand
GGCAGCGGGGATGGGGGCTCCAGGTGCGCGCTATCTCGTTTCAAGTGAGGCCCGCTGGCGCTTTCTCGGAGGGAATTTGTACGCGGTGGGGCAGGGCGGCACGTTGCTGTTTCCGGAGACGGAGGGGAGGTTGCGGCCGGGCGCCTTCGCGGTCGTGGGACTGGGGGTGGACAATGTGCGCTGAGCGTCTGCTGCGTACAGGCGTCGGCTGGGCCCTGGCCATGGCGATGCTCAATGCCGGCTGTGCCTTGCCCTCCGGAGCGGGTCATGGCACCGCCCTCGCGTCCCTCTCGCGCCTGAGCCCACTGCCGGGGTGGGGGAACACCGCTGTCGCGAGCCTTCCTGAGGACAGCACGCCGGAAGCCACTTCCGACATGGAGGACGCGGTTGCACCGTTGCTGTATCGGCGCCGCACTCCAGCGCAGCTTCCGGACGCGGGTGAGGAGGAGACAACGCGTCTGCTTGTCGTTGGGACCCCATCCACTTCCTGCGGGGAGGTGCCCTCTGGCTGGCCGCACCTGGACTCGGAGGAGGAGGTGCTGGCCCCCTTCCTCGGATGTACCACTCCGGCAGCCTTCCTTGCCCTGCAGCGCACGGTGGACATGCCCCGGCTGGTGGAGTCTCTCTCCGATTGGAATGCCGTCCGGCTGGGGGCCCTCGGCCCGTTGGAGGCGGATTCCGCCAGCGTCCTTCTGCGCAAGCGTGCCGCCTTCCTCGCCGCCGCCGTCGAAAGGCACGGCATGGCCAAGGCGGAAGTTCTCGCCCTCTTCGTCCTTCACACCGCCTACGACGACGAGGTGAATCAGATGCTGAGCTTGCTGGCCGAGGACAAGCTGCTGAAGCGCACCCTGGGGTCCATGGAGGTTGTCCGTGAGGAACTGCGCCAGCGCGGCTTGGCCCTCATTGACTTCCCAGAGCGGGACTTCCGTGGCCGCGACATCGCGCGCGGTTTGGGAAGGGCCATGGACGACGTCGCGTCCTCGATCCCCCTTGTCGGTGGAAGCTGGAGTGTCGAAGCGTCCCAACTGCCCCCGCGCCTGCCACCGCCCTATCGGGAAGCTTACTGGGAGGTGGAGAAGGCGCAGTACCTGGGGGCTTTCGCGCCAGGCAATGTGACCCTGGCGTCCTTCGACCACCTCACCTTCGGCATGCCCCTGGGCTTCTACCATCTGGTGGCTGGGACAGCACAGGGTGGGGATTCCCTGTCCAAGGGGGAGTACGAGGAGGCCACGCGGCAACTGGCACCTGCGGCGCTCATGGTGGGCCTGTACGCAGGGGGCAAGGGTGTGCGCGCTTTTCGCGAAGGCTCCCTGTCCAGGCAGGAGGGGGCCCGACTCCAGGCGGTGGTACCTCGCGTGGAAGCGCTGAAGGCGGTGCTGGAGCGGCTGGAGGCTCGGTTGGGGCAGGGAGCGGTGGGAGAACTTGCTCGCTGGCTCCAACAGAGTCGGGAGGCCGCCCTCCTCGTGACGGAGTGGGGAGACCCCGCGGCGCTGGCCCTGCATGAGGCCCGAGGCAACGTGCCGAAGGCGCGGCAGGCGGTGCTGTCCGTTGCCAGCTCCCAACGTTCAGGGGCCCGTGCGGCAAGGGCCCGTGAGGCAACGAGCGGAGCGTCTGCGGCCCCCGAGGTACAGTTTCCGAGGAGCACCCTCCGTGGCGTGTCCTTGAAGTGGCTTCAGCGCAACAAACCGAGTGGTTGGCGTCAGGTGGCCACTCGCAACAGCGAAGGATGGATCTGGTTGGACCTGAAGGGTATTGAACGCCTGCGGTTCATGCGTCCCAACGGCAAGAGCCCTTCATCGAGCCAGTGGGGACGGCAGAGCAATGGTTATTTTCGCTGGAAGGACGCAGCGGACAATTTCCTGGATGTCGATGGGGCGGTTGTAAGTCCGGCGCACCCGATGTTTCAGGAGCTTACGCATATCCCATACGAGGGGACGTGAAATGGGTGCGAAGGAGTTGGTACTTGGAGATGGCGGGCTGGAAGGGCTCAGGGAATGCTTGTTGATTGCGTATGCGCTCAATCGAGAGTCCCATGAGTTCGTGGTTGTCAGTGACTATTGGGAGGGGCGGGCTGCTGAACGACGGTCATTTGTCCGGCTGGTGTTCGAGGGGGTGGAGGACTTCAAGAGGGAGCCGGGATTGAACCCCGAGCTGCGAGCCTTCTGGGGGGAATACCGGATGGAGGGGGCGCCTGGAGGGGTCGTGTTCCAGTCGGTCGAGACCCATCCGGAAGGGGGGGGGACCCGTGCGAATCTCTGGTTCGGTCCGTCGTTCGGCGGGTGTTCATTCCTGTATCGCGGTGTTCATGCGTCTGTTCGAAAAGCTCGTGTGACGATGCGAGGAAGGGATTGGGAGTACCGGGACGCAGAGGATGATGAGGTGCTGGAGTTTCATGAGCCCTTCGGAAAAGGGGCTCAAGGCTGAGGCTCGACTCCAGGCTGTCCAGCTCCTGAAAGCAAAAAGGCCCTGCTGGTTCAGGGCAGGGCCTTCAGTGCGTGAGCAGCGCGGCGAGCTACTCCGAATAGTCGTACCGGTAGACGAGGCGCCAATTGCGGTTGTAGCTGTGGTGCCGGGTGAACCAGCCGCTGTAGCAGCTGCCGGTGTTGCCGGCGGTGTAGCCGTAGACGAAGCCATTGTGGACGCGGGCCTCGAGGTAGGGCGAGCCGGGGTTCTCGCAGGGCTGGTGGACGCTGACGGCCTGGTAGGCGGCCTCGGCGGACACTTCTTCCTGGCCCTCGAAGTCGTAGAGGGAGTGGACGCGGTTGGCGGTGAAGGTGCCAATCTGGCTGGCCTGCTGGGTGTCGCTCTGCGTGAGGAAGGCCTGCAGGTGGGCCAGCGTGGCGGCCTCGGAGGTCAGCGAGCCGGTGAGGCGGTGCACGGCGCCGTCAGTGTCGGAGAGCGCGGCGCGCAGGGCGGTGATGCCAGCCGAGCCCTGGTAGACGGAGCTGTCGCCCCAGGTGAAGCTGAACGCGGTGCCGGCGGTGTAGGCATTGAGAGCGCAGGTGCCACCAGCGCCCACGGGCTCCACGAGGATGATCTTGCGGAGGCGGTGCTCGGGGTTCAGGAGGGCAATGCACTCGTTGCCAGCGACGCCGTCGTAGTTGGCGGCCGGGAGCACGGCCTCGACGATGTTGTAGACGCGGAACGTGGGATCCGTGGCCGATTGCTCGGTGGCCTGGAGGGTGTCCACATCCGTCTCGGCGCCGAGACAGCCGGCGGCGAGGGAGGCGGCGAAGAGGAGCGACGAGAGGCGGAGAGGAATGTGCATGGCCTCCGAAGCTAGCACGCGTGATTTGCGTGTTTTCCGCACATTTCTTTATGGGGCCGATACGGCCAGATCGGAATCCGAGGGGGACGCTTGCCAAGGTGGGCTCGCGGTCCAATGCGAACGCAGTTGAATGGCAGTCGGCTGTTTCCGCGCGGCGTGGAGTAGGGTGCTCCTCCTATGAGCAAATACTTCGCCAAGCTGAAGGCGCCCAAGGGGCAGGTGATTCCGCCGCTGCTCGCACGTTTCGCGAAGTGGCTCGCGAAGCAGGAGTACGGAACGTTCGGGACGTTCGAACTCATCTCATCGCCGGTTCCCGGCGAGCTGCGCGATGCCTGGTGCTTCCTCTCGCTGCCAGAGGGCTCGCTGCTGGCGCTGGTCTCGACGGTGGCGCCGGCGCCCGTGGTGCTGTTCGATTCGGAGTCCGACGCCCTGAAGGTCGTCGCGCCCAGTCTCGAGGCGTTCCTGCTCGCGCTCGGCGCGGGCAAGACGCGCCTGGATGACCTCAATGAGGGGGACGACCGAGACGCCCTGCGCGTGTGGCTGGCGAACGAGAAGGTCAAGGCGCCGAAGCCCGCGAAGTTCAACGTGAAGGCGTATCAGCGTGACGCCGCGCCCGCCCCCGTCGAGAGCGAAGGCGTGAAGAAGCTCCCGCCCCTGCCGCGCGGCCTCGTGGCGCTGCTCGGCAGGAAGGTGTCCGACACGAAGCTCCCCGCGGAGCTGAAGAAGCTGAAGTTGCCGGCGAAGCTGCCGAAGACGGGAGGAAAGCTGCAGGACAAGAAGCGCGGCATCACCGTGAGCGTCGGGCGCAACGGGGTGATCTCCGAGGTGCATCTTGGCGAGAAGTACGACGGACCCCTTGCGTTCAAGCTCCCCTCGGGCGTGAACGACTTCACCGCGACGAAGCTCCTCGGGAAGCCGACGGGGACGCTGAAGAAGAAGGACGGGGGCAAGGTCTGGGAGAAGGTGCTCGACGCGGAGCGTGGCCTCTATTTCTCGCGCAGCCGCGGCCACTTCGACTGGTGGTCGGAGCACCGGTTCTTCCTCAAGACGAAGTGAGCTTCGCGCTCCCCGGCTGGTAGAATCCGCTCCGGCCCTGCCCAGGCCTCAGGTGGAGGAAGACATGCAATCCCACACGCTCTCCGACGCGGACCGTACCTTTCGCACGGCATTCGAAACCTGCGCCATCGCGCCTGCGGCATTCAGCCACGAAGCGCATGTGCGCCTGGCCTACGTGTACCTGTCGGAGCACGGCACGGAGGAGGCGATCGCGAGGATGCGCAACGCGCTCCAGCAGTTCCTCGCGCACAACGGAATCCCCGCAACGAAGTTCCATGAGACGCTGACCCGGGCATGGATCCTCGCGGTCGGGTACTTCATGGGCAAGGCTTCCAGTACGTCGTCCGCGGACTTCATCCAGAAGAACCCCGAGCTGCTCGACAGCGGAATCATGCTGACCCACTACTCAGCGCAGGTCCTGTTCTCGCCTGACGCCCGGGCGTCCTACGTCGAGCCAGACCTGGATCCCATCCCGGTGTCGGACAGGGCGGCCCGGGGAGGGGCGGCCTGAGCGACCACGTGCCGCCCGGCTGCCCGTCGGGCTGGCCCGGTCAGGACAGGATTTCGACGTACCCGTCCGTTCCATGCACGCGGATCCGTTGGCCATCCCGGATCCGCCGGGTGGCATGCTCCACCCCCACGACGGCCGGCAATCCGTACTCCCGGGCGATCACCGAGCCATGGGTCATCAGGCCCCCGACCTCCGTCACCAATCCCTTGAGCGCGACGAACAGGGGCGTCCAGCTGGGGTCCGTGTAGGCGGTGACCAGGATGTCGCCCGCTTCGAGATTGGCCTCCGCCATGTCCAGGATGACGCGGGCCCGCCCCTCGATGAGCCCGGCGGAAACCGGCAGGCCGACCAGCGCGCCGGCTGGCAAATCGTCGCGTCGGTATGCCCCGGCGATGACCTCGCCATCCGATGTGAGCACCCGGGGCGGCGTGAGTGCTTGATGGGACCGGAACGTGTCCTTGCGCTGGCGGATGAGCTGTTCATCCACCGGGTTCGCGCGCACGACGTCGTGGAGTTCCTGGAACGTGAGGAAGAAGATGTCTTCCTTTTCACGCAGCACGTGGGCCTGCACGAGGCGCTCGGCTTCATCCAACAAGGCCTGCTTGTAGACGAAGTAGCGGTTGACGATGCCGTACTTCGGATACTCCCGGTATCCGATGAAGGTCCGGACCCGGTCGATCATCCGTTTGGCCTCTTCGGCCTTTTGTTCCCCGTCCGGCAAGGCCCGCAGGCGCTCCAGCACCTCCTGTTCCTTCTTCCAGGCCTCCTGCCGCCCCTGCTCGAAGCGCCGCGCGCCGGCGCCCGGCTCGAAGTTCTTGATGTTGCCGAGGATGATGGGCACGAGCGTGGTGGGGCGTTCGCTCCAACGCGGCCTCGTGATGTCGATCTCTCCGACGCAGCGCATGCCGTACGTGTCGAGGTAGGCCCGGATGGCGTCTCGCGCTTCCCGCCCTCCCGCGAGCCTGGGCAGCTCGTCCAGGAAGCCCTCGTCCTCGACGTGCTGCAGAAAAGTCACCACCTCCGGATGCGGGCGGATGACATCCGCGACGTCCAGGAGCGCCAGCCCCATCTCCGACGTGACGTTGTGGGGGACGGACTGCGTGAGCGTGTCGGCCGCGTTCTTCTCACCCAGCCACGCCTGCAGTTGCTCGTTGAGCCACCAGGTGGCCTCCATCCCCGCCATGATCACCTGATGGCTCCGCGGATCGAACAAGAGCCGCTTCAGCTCCTGGATGTCCGCCAGGATGAAGTCGAGCCGCGCCGAACCCGACTTCGTCTGGATGTCGCGCTTCAAGGCGGCGAGGGAGGCCTGGCTCTGTCCGATCAGCTCGTCGACGATGGCCGGGTCCGTCTTGAGCGGGGCTGGCGCGCCGCCGGCCGGTGCCCTGCCGGGGCCCTCGTCCGCGAGCAACCGGATGAAGTCGCCGCGTCCCAGGAGGGTCTGCAGCGCGTCCGTGATCAGCGGATCGGATTTACCCAGGACATCCAGGAGGCCCGCGCGCCCCGCTGGCGAAGCCAGGACCTGGGTGACGTCGACGAACAGCCTCCCGCCGGCCTCGTACATCGGCCGCAAGGCCGTCAGCTGGAACAGGGAGAGCCCCAGGGGCTTGATGGCGTCGGTCATCATCTGCTGATGACCGACGGAGACGTAGACATGGTTCTCCCGGTCACCGGCCGTGGGGATGGGGAACAGCGTGGTGATGGGCCGGCTCTGGACGAAATGGAAGCCATCGTCGACCAGGCACCATTCGATGTCCTGGGGGCGGCCGAAGTGCGCTTCGATCCGCCGGCCCAGCTGCGCGAGCCGCACGACCTGCGCATCCGTCAGCGCTGGCTGCTGGCGTCGCTCTGGCTCGATCGCCTGTTCCTGCGTCCCGCCTGCCGGTAAGGCGTGGATGGCCATCTGCTTGGTGGCGACCGTCTTGGCGATGACCTCGCCGTCCCGCACCTTGTAGTTGTCCGCGTTCACCAGGCCGGAGACCAGGGCCTCTCCCAGGCCGAAGCTGGCCTCCACGGAGGCGACCTTCCGGTTGGAGGTGACGGGGTCGGCCGTGAACAGGATGCCGGCCGCCTGCGGGAAGACCATCTGCTGCACGACCACCGCCATGCGGACCTTCCGGTGGTCGAAGCCGTTGCGCAGGCGGTAGGTCACGGCCCGCTCGGTGAAGAGCGAGGCCCAGCACCGGCTGACGTGCTGGAGGATCGCCGCTGGCCCCACGATGTTCAGGTACGTGTCCTGCTGGCCCGCGAAGGAGGCCGTCGGCAGGTCCTCCGCTGTCGCGCTCGAACGGACGGCGTAGGCGGCTTGTTCGCCAAGCCGGGCGAGCGCGCGGGTGATTGTCGCCGCCAGCTCGTCAGGAATGGCGGTCCCTTCGAGGGTCCGGCGGAGCTCAGCGCTGAGTGTGCGGATCTGCTCCCGGTCGTCCGGCTTCAGGCGCGACAGCCGCTCAAGGCGATCGTCGAGTGACGGCGCTTCCGCCATGATCCGCTGGAAGGCGTCTGTCGTCACGCAGAAGCCAGCCGGCACCCGGATGCCTTCGATCCGCGAAAGTTCCCCCAGATGCGCGCCCTTGCCGCCAACGACCGCGACCTGCGTCTGGTCGAGCTCCTGGAGACCCAACACGTAGCAGTCCATCCGCTCTCCTCCCTTTCGGCTACCGATTCGCTGGCGCCACCCATTCTCGCCAATGGCTACCGTCCCACGACAGGAGGTCTTCGTCGGACCCAGACCTTGTTATCGAAGCAGCGGACATTGGCCAGGTTCTGGTTTGTTGGCGAAGTGCATGCACAGATGCCCGAGCTTCTTCTCGGGGTTGCCGGTGCCACCCATCGCGGTGCGCTCGATGCGCGGATTCGAGTCCGGGCCCCATGACGCAGCGACCGGATTTTGGATGGGCAAGGAGTCAGGCGTGCCCGTTGGAACGACGGCGGGCGGAGGCCCACGCAAGCAGCAGCAGTGCGCCCCAACCCAGGCCGCGCGGGGCGTCCGTGCCGGCGTCGCAACCACAACCGAACGGCTCATCGGGTTCGACCTGCACGGGCCGCACGTCCACCTTCACCTGGAAGGTGCAGGATGCCGCGTTGCCCGCCGCGTCCGTGGCGGTGACGGTGACGGGCGTGATGCCGGGCGCGAAGAGGGTGCCAGAGGCGTGGCTCGAGGTCAGCGTCGCCGGGGACACGGCATCCGAGGCGGAGACGGGCGCATAGGTCACGCTCTTGCCCTGGGGGGCGGACGTCGTCACCGCCAGGTCGGCCGGGCAGGTGAGGGTGGGCGGGGTGGTGTCATGCACCGTCACGGTGAAGGCACACGTGCCCGTATTGCCCGCCGCGTCGGTGGCGGACACCTGGACCTCCGTGGCGCCGAGTGGGAATCGGCTGCCCGGCGCGTGGCTGTGCGAGAGGATGGGCGCGAGCGTCACGGCATCCCGCGGCGCGGCCGACGCGAAGACGACGTCCGCACCCGTGGCGTCCTGCGCTTCGGCGGTGAGTGGACCCGGGCAGCCCACGTCAGGCGGTGTGGTGTCGCGCACGGTGACGGTGAAGGCACACGAGGCCGGGTTGCCCGCGCCATCCGTGGCGGTGGCGGTGACGGAGGTGGTGCCGAGCGCGAAAGCGGTGCCCGACGCGTGGGTGTACGTCACGGACGCCCCGGTGGCGGAGTCCTGGGCCTCGGCGGGCGGGTACTCCACGGAGGCGCCCTGGGGGCTCGTGGCTTCGGCCACCACGTCCGCGGGACAGGCGAGGGCGGGCGCGGTGGTGTCGCGCACGGTGAGGGTGAAGGCGCAGGTGGCGCTGTTGCCCGCCGCGTCCTTCGCCGTCGCCGTCACCGTCACCGTTCCGACGGGGAACAGCGCGCCGCTCGCGTGGCTGTAGGTCAGCTCGGGCGAGGGGGTGACCGTGTCGGTCGCGGTGGCCTCGGCGTAGCTGGCGTGCGCGCCCCCGGTCTGTGTGGCTTCCAGCGTCACATCCCCTGGGCACGTGGGGATGGGCGGCGTGGTGTCGCGCACGGTGAGGGTGAACTCACAGGTGGCGCTGTTGCCCGCCTCGTCCGTGGCGGTGGCGGTGACCTTCGTATCCCCGAGGGGGAAGGCGTCCCCGCTGGCATGGCTGTAGTCCAGCGAGGGCGTCGCGGTCTCGTCATCGGTGGCGGTGGCGGCCGGGTACTCCGCGAGCGCCCCCGTGGCGCCGGTGGCCTCCACGAGGACCGGCGCGGGGCAGGTCAGCGTGGGGGGCGTCGTGTCCGGGAGCTTGGGGACGAGCTGCCACGGTTCGTAGCTGTGCACCCCGTCGTCGAAGGTGAAGTACAGCGTGTCCCCGACGCCCATGAACAGCCCCAGATACGACGCGCCCGGGCCCGGCGTGAGGTCCAGGAGCATCCGCGTTCCCTCCTGTGTTCCATCGCTGATCCACGGCTCCTGGCCCATCCCAGGCGACCCGGCTTTGAAGACGAGCCACCCGTCGACCGCCGTGAGCGACTCGGGAAAGGAGCTGCCGAGACCGGGATAGATGTCCTTCAGGCACACGGTCCCGACTTCGGTGCCGTCGCTCTTCCACAGCTCACGGCCTCTGGTGCCGTCGTCGGCCGTGAAGAAGAGCGTGTTGCCCACGGCCGTGAACGACCGGAGCGAGGCGCCGCTGGTGCCCGGCCGGATGTCCTTGACGAGGACGGTGCCGGCCTGGGTGCCATCGCTCTTCCACAGCTCCTCACCCGTGATGCCATTGTTGGCGACGAAGAACAGCGTCTGGCCTACGGCCGTGAGGAGTGTTGGAGACGTGTAGCCCGGGCGGATGTCCTTGACGAGGACGGTGCCGGCCTGGGTGCCATCGCTCTTCCACAGCTCCTCGCCCGTGGTGCCATCGTTGGCGACGAAGAACACCGTGCCACCGACCCGCGTGAGCTGCCTGGGACGGCTCCCCCCGCTTCCAGGAGCGATGTCCTTGACGCGCACCGTCCCTGCCTCGGTGCCGTCACTCTTGAAGAGCTCATCATCGAAGATGGCGCCATCCCTGGCGGCGAAGAAGAGCGTGCCGTTCACGTCCACGAGGGCGTTGGGGGTGGAGCCCTCGGTGCCGGGCCGGAGGTCCTTGACGAGGACGGTGCCGGCCTCGGTACCATCGCTCTTCCACAGCTCGGGCCCGGACACACCGTCGTCGGCGACGAAGAAGAGCCGGTCGCCCGAGCCCGTGAGCAGGGCCTTGTAATTGTAGGGGTCGATTCCCGGCGCGCCCGGTTTCACGTCCGACAGCCGCACGGTGCCAGCCTCGGTGCCGTCGCTCTTCCACAGCTTGAAGCCGTGGGTCCCGTCGTCCGCCAGGAAGTACAGCGCGTCCTTCACCACGACGGGGAAGCTGTAGTGGTCGAACGCGCCTCCCCGGCCCGGCATGATGTCCGTGACGCGAACGGTGCCGTGCTCGGAGCCATCGCTCTTCCACAGCTCCCTGCCGTGGAGTCGGTCCTCGGCGTGGAAGAAGACCGTGGTGCCCATGCGGGTGAAGGCCTGAGGGCTGCTGCCCAGCTCCGTCGTGTTGAGGTTCTTCACCATCCGGGTGCCGGACGTGGTGCCGTCGCTCACCCAGGGCTCCAGCTCGTGGACGCCATCCTGCGCATAGAAGATGCAGCGGTTTTCGCCCAGCCGGACGGGGTTGGTGGGGAAGCTCGCGTCGGGGCCTGGCCAGAGGTCGCTCACCAGGAAGGTGCCGGCTTCGGTGCCGTCGCTCCTCCACAGCTCATAGCCGTGCGCGCCGTCGTTGGCGGCGAACAGGAAGCAGTCTTTCAAACCCAGCATGAAGTAGGGAATGGCGCTGTCGGCGCCCGGCAGGATGTCGCGGACGAGCCCGGTGCCGGCCTCGGTGCCATCGCTCTTCCAGAGCTCCTGGCCATGGAGGTCATCCATCGCGACGAAGAGGAGCATCCCGTTCCATTCGCGCATCCGCACCGGGGAGCCGCCCGCGCTGCCCGGCAGGATGTCGCGGACGAGGACGGTGCCCGCCGCGGTTCCGTCGGTCTTCCACAGCTCGTGGCCGTGGGTGCTGTCGTAGCCCGTGAAGAAGAGGGTGTCCCCGATGACGAAGAGGTTCAGGGGGCTGGTGGCGGTTTTTCCATACTCGATGCCTCTTACATGCTGGGTTCCGAGGGAAGTCCCGTCGGTCTTCCACAACTCATCTCCGTGGACGGCGTCGTAGGCCGAGAAGAACAGTGTGTCGCCGAGGACCGTGAAGTCCCGCAGCTGGGAGCCTTCGCTGCCGACCCGGATGTCCCGGACCATGAAGGTGCCGGCCGCCGTCCCGTCGCTCTTCCACAGCTCACGGCCGTTGAGGCTGTCCTCGGCCGTGAAGAAGAGCGTGTTGCCCACGGCGCGGAGCGAATCCGGAGTGGACGTGGCGGCGCCAGCCCAGATGTTCTTGACCATGAAGGTGCCGGCCGCCGTCCCATCGCTCTTCCACAGCTCGCGGCCGTTGATGCCGTCGTCGGCCGTGAAGAAGAGCGTGCTGCCCACCACGGTGAGGGAGGCGGGCGCGGGGCTGATGAAGTCGGTCCGGAGGTCCTTGACGAAAAGGGTCCCGGCCTCGGTGCCGTCCGTCTTCCAGAGAGCGGGCCCCGTGGTGCCGTCATCGGCCATGAAGAAGAGCGTGTCGCCCACGACCATCAGCGGGAGCGGGGAGGCGCCCGAGAGGCCGGGGCGGATGTCCTTGATGCGCACCGTGCCCTGCTCGGTGCCATCGGTCTTCCAGAGCTCGGAGCCGCTGGTGCCGTCGTTGGCCGCGAAGAGCAACAGGTCGCGCAGGGGCGTGAAGTAGGCCGCCTCGGAGCCCTGGCTCCCAGGCCGGATGTCCTTCAGGAGCAGGGTCCCGGCCTCGCTCCCGTCAGTCCTCCACGGCTCGCTGCCGGTGGCGGCGTTCCCGAAGACACTGAGGAGGACCTGGCTGTTCAGCGCGTAGGGCCCCCCAGCCCAGGAGAAATCATCCCCATCCCGGATGTTCTTGAGCATCCGCGCGGTCAGGGGGCCGCCCAGATCGAGCCGGGCCGACGAGGTGCTCTCCCCGAGCCGTGGCTCCTGGGCAGCGCGCTTCGCGGACTCGCCACATCCCCCCACCACCGTGAATGCCAGGGCCAACCACGCCAGCAGTCGCTGCTCAGCTCTCATCGATTCCCCAGGTGCCGTCGTGCTCCGGATGCGTGAGCGGGCGAGCGCTCGTCCTGCATACGGAGCCCTTCGCCGGAACAGGCTCACCATCCCCGAACAGCGGCGCTGGGAGCAACGGGGGGGCGGGATTTCTCCCCGGGTCTGAAAAGCAAAAAGCCCTGCCAGTTTCTGGCAGGGCCTTCTCTTTGCTCCCCGAACGTTACGCGAAGAGCTGCTCAGGTCGTCATCGTCCCGCCGCCGGGCAGGTCGCGGGCTCGAGGTAGAATGCCTCCCACGCGCCAACGTCGGTGGGATTGCAGATGCCCACGTTGCCTCCGTTTCCGCTCTGGATGGGCGCGCCGGAGGTGGTCTCCTTCCAGTTGCGCGCGTTGCCCGTTGACGACTCGAAGCCATAGCGGTTGCGGCCGCCGTGGACGCCGCAGTCGTAGCGGGTGAACGGCTCCGCCGTGTTGAGCGTGGCGCTCACGGTGAGCTGGTCCGCGACCACCGCCAGGTATGCGCCGCTCGCTCCCTTGAGCTTGTACTTCGCGCCGCTCGTGACGAGCTCGAAGATCGCGCCGCCGGTCTGCGTCGTGCTGATGGCGGCCACCTTGCCCGCGCCGTCGACGGTGAGCCACTGGTCGCTGCGCTCGCTCTGGATGCGGAAGCAGCCCGCGCCGCCGCCCGTCTCGCTGTGGCACGTCGCATCGCAGCCATCGCCCGACTGGGTGTTGCCATCGTCGCATTGCTCGCCGCTCTCGACGGTGCCGTTGCCGCACACGGGGCCGGTGCCGCCGCCACCCGGGCAGGTCACCGGTTCGAGGTAGAAGCCCTCCCAGGCGCCGCCATCGGTCGGGTTGCAGGCGCCGCCATTGCCGCCGTCACCGCTCTGGATCGGCCCGTCCGGCGTGGTTTCCTTCCAATGGGGCGCGCTCCCCGACGAAGCCTGGAAGCCGACACGAGTGCGTCCGCCATACCCGCAGGGAAGCTGCGTGAACGACTCCCCGCTGGAGAAGTTGGCGCTCATCGCGAGCTGGTTCGCCACCACCGCCAGGAACGCGTCGCCCGAGCCCTTGAGCTTGTACCGGGTGCCGTTCGGAACGAGCTGGAAGATCTGCCCTCCTGCTTGCGCCGCGCTGCCAGCGACGACCTTGCCCGCGCTGTCGACGGTGAGCCACTTGTCGGAGCGCTCGCTTTGAATCTGGTAGCAGCTCCCGCCCGAGGTCTCGACGAACGTGGCCGTGTAGGTGGCCGCACTGCCAGGCGTGGTGACGGTGTGCGATTGCGCGCCGCCGTCCGACCACGACGAGAACGCCCAGAATCGCCCGTTCGCGTACTGCGGCGACTCGACGCCCACCGAGCGGACGACGCCGACCACGCCGGTCGTTTCATGCGGCGCGGCGAATGGCCGACCGTCCATCAGGACCTGCAGCCCGCTCGGCAGGCTGGTCACCGTGAGCGGTACCGTGACCGGGAGTACGTCGCGATACGTCGTGTGGGTGAGGCCGATGGAGTCCCGCACCGTGAGCCGCAAGCGATACCAGACGTTGGCCGAGCTCTCACCGGCGCTCGGAATCGGCCAGCTCCCGCTCGCGATGCCGGTGGTATCGGTCATGGCTGGATGCGTGTGGGTATCGTGATGGAAGGTGATGCTCCAGGTCATCGCGCTCGGCGGCAGCGCGCCATCCTCCATGTCGCTGGCCGAGCCGGAGAACATCAGGTTGCTGGCCGCGGTGTAGGTCGCTCCCGCGACCGGCGTCGCAATCGTGGCCACCGGCGGCTTGTTGGACGTCACCGTCAGCACCGCCTCGGCGCTGGTGGTCGAGCCAAGCCCGTTGGTGACGACTGCTCGGAAGCGCGCGCCGCTGTCGGCGAGCTGCGCGGCGTTCAGCGAGTAGCTCGGCGAGGTCGCGCCGGCGATGTCCACGCCGTTCCGCTGCCACCGATAGGTGAGGGGCGGCTCGCCGCTCGCCGACACCGTGAAGGTCGCCGGATTGCCGACCGATACCAGGGTGCTCGCCGGTTGCTGCGCGATGCTCGGCGGCAGCGAAGCCGTGTAGGCGATGCGGCCCACCTGGCCCGCGCCGCGTGACAGATAGTAGAGCGCGCCGTCAGGCCCCACATCGAGGTCCACGGGCCCCGCGGCGGCCGTCGCGAACAGCGACTGCGCGCCGGAGTTCGGGTCGATGCGCGAGATCCAATTGTTGGTGTAATCCGCGAAGAAGTACTGACCGACGTACGCGCTGGGAAACGCAGGGACAGGTGGGTTGTAGAAGGCACCCCCGGCGATGCAGTTGCCGGCGGCCGTGCCGGCGCCATGCGGGTACGCGAAGAACGGCTGCGTGAGCCCCGGGCGATTCGTGAAGTAGCCTTCAGTCATCGGCCAGCCGTAGTTGGCACCGGCCTGGCCGCGGTTGATCTCTTCCCAGCCGCCTTCGCCCACGTCGTTGATGAACAGGGTCCCCGTGCCGGGTTGAACGTCGAAGGTGAAGGGGTTGCGCAGCCCCATCGCCCAGGTCGCCTTCGCAAGCCCGGTGGCGGTCGCGTAGAACGGATTGTCCGTGGGAATGCTGCCGTCCGGGTTGAGGCGCAGCAGCTTTCCGAGTGGCGTGTTCAGGCTCTGCGAGTTGGAGGAGACCGCGTTTTCGCCGACCGAAACGTAGAGCTTGCCGTCGAGTCCGAAGCGGACCGTGCCGCCGTTGTGGTTGGCGGCGTCGAGCGTCGGAAGGTCTGCGAGCACCAGCTCGCTTCCGGGAACCGCCACATTGCCGTTGGCGGTGAAGCGGCTGACCCGATTGTGGATGCTGCCGGCGATCGACGTGTAATAGACATACAGGTAATGGTTGCTGGCGAAGTTGGGGTCGAACGCGACGCCCATCAGCCCACGCTCGTTGTCATTGTCCACGGCGAGCGTCACGAACGGAGTCGCCAGGAGCTGGCCGTTCTCGACGATGCGCAGCGAGCCGTTCTTCTCCGAGACGAACAGGCGCCCGTCGGGCGCGAAGGTCATGGTGGTCGGTCCCTGGAGGCCACTGACGAAGACGGAGTCAGCGAAGTTGGCGTCTTGGATGACCGCGCCCGCGCGCGCGACCGCGAGCTCCAGGGGCTCCGGCGTCGACGGCATCGAGCAGCCTACGACGAGGGAGAAGACCGCGCACACAGCGATGAGCGGTCTGGGACATCCCGCTCGTGCACTCGTTCTCATCTGTGATTGCATCGCTGCTTCTCCCGGTTGGACAGGCTCACGCGGCCCGTGGGCCGCGTGAGTCTGTTGGTGGTGCTGTCCGGTATTACATCGAAAGCACGTTGACCGGGAAAACATATGGATATGAATGCCTGATGGGGCAGGCGCAGGGCATGTCAGGCCGTGTGGAAGGCCTTGGCGAAGAAGTTCTCGATGCGCGACTTCTCGGGCGCGAGTGCGTTCGCGGGCGAGGCCACGCTCGTGGCGTTGGCGAGGGCGGGACGCAGGCCCGACGCGATGCCCGGCTTGATGTGGTGACGGAGGTCGACCGCGAGGTCGGACTTCAGGTGGGTGCCCACACCCGCGGCGGTATGGACGTCCGCGGAGTGCTTGAGGAAGCCATTCTCCAGCCCCACCTTGCCGCCCGCCTGGGCCGCAGCGCCCGCCACCGCGCCCGCGGTGACCGAGCCGTGCAGCCGGCCCACGTGCCCGCCCGCCGTGGCGTACGCGCCCGCCGTGGCGGCCGCGCCCACCTGGCCCGAGAGCATCGCCGTGGCCGTCTTCGGGTCCAGGCTGGCCACGCCCTCGGCGTAGGCGGTGGCGGAGGCCTTGGCCTCGCCCTTGACGTACCCGCCCACGTGCCGGTTGAAGTCATGGCTCGCGCTCGCCGCGACGCCCACGCCCGTCTCCGCCTTCGCCGTCAGCGCGCCCGTGTAGGCGTGCGCGTTCCTGTCGAGCGACACCCCGGCCTGGGCCTGCCCCTTGAAGGTGTTCGCCTCGGCGGTGAGCTGGCCGCTCGTCACGCCCAGCCGTCCCGCGTGCGTCTTCTGCAATTCGTAGGCGGCGTGGGGGCCGTTCACCTCGGCCTGGGCCGAGTAGTGGCGCACGCCACCGCCGCTGTAGCTCGAGGTGGAGGCCTGCATCGAGCCCACGTTGCCGCTCACCTTGCCGCCAGCGAAGGTGTCCTTCTGGAAGGGGTTGCCCGGCCTGTCGACGAGCATGTTCTGGCGGGCTCCCGGGGGCGGCGTGAGCTTGTTGGCACCGCCGCTCACGCTCACGTCCGAAGCCTGGCCCGTCGTCTTCTCCCAGGGGCTGTAGGTGGGGCCACCCTCGGGCAGGCCCGGGTGCTTCAGGGGCTTGGACTCCGGGGCCGTCGGCGCGCTCGCGGCGGGCCTGGTCGCCGCGGGCCTGATGGCCTGCGAGGAGGGCGCCGAGGCGGGGAGCGTGGCGGCGCGCGCCGGAGGCCTGGGCTTGGGCCCCGCGGAGGAGGGGAGGGTCGTGGAGCGAGACAAGGTCGAACCGAGGCGGGAGGTACGCATGGCAGGCTCCTCAAGAGGTGCGGCGGAGGGGGTCGGTGCAGCGATGCCCTGTCCGAATGCATCCGACATGCCATGCTCAAGTCGAGCGATGTGGACAAGGCACCTCCCTGGTTTCAAAGGGTTGGCGGGAGGGGCCCCGAAGGCGGTGTGAAGGCCCTGGTGACTGCGGTCATCAGCGCTGGGACAGCAGTCATCCCCCTGCGCTTGAGGAGAAGGGCAGGGCGTCGTGGCTGAGGGCCGCGATTGCTTCGCGCAGGCACGGACAACCGGGTGCCTTCAACGCGCGATTCCGTCGAGCGCGGCGATGCTCCTTGCCGGCAGCACGAGTGACGCCGCGGCCACGTTCTCGCGCAGGTGCGCGACCGACGACGTGCCCGGGATGAGCAGGATGTTCGGCGCGCGGTGCAGCAGCCACGCGAGCGCGACCTGCATCGGCGTCGCGCCCAGCTCGTTCGCGACTTCCGACAGCGCCGAGGACTGGAGTGGCGTGAAGCCGCCGAGCGGGAAGAACGGCACGTAGGCGATGCCCTTCTTCGCCAACGCGTCGATGAGCGCGTCGTCTCCGCGGTGCGCCAGGTTGTAGTGGTTCTGCACGCAGACGATTTCGGTGAGCGCTTGCGCCTGCTCGACCTGACGCGCCGTCACGTTGCTGAGGCCGATGTGGCGAACGAGCCCCTCGCGCTTGAGCTCGATGAGGACGGCGAGCTCCTTGTCGAGCGGGCCTTCCGTCGGCGTCATGCTCATCATGCGCAAGTTCACGACGTCGATCGCGTCGAGCCCGAGGTGGCGCAGGTTGTCCTGGAGGTCCGAGCGGATCTCGGCGGGCGATAGCGCCGGGAGCCATGACTTGTCCGCGCCCCGCCGCCCACCCAGCTTCGACACGATCACGATGTTCCTGGGATACGGGTGCAGCGTGGCGCGAATGAGCTGGTTCGTGACGTGGGGCCCGTAGGCGTCGCTCGTGTCGAAGTGGTCGATGCCGATCGCGATTGCCTCGCGCAGCACCGCCGCGGCCGCTTCGGGATCACGCGGCGGTCCCCAGACGTGCGGACCCGCGAGCTGCATGGCGCCATAGCCCATGCGGTGCACCGTGAGCGATGTGCCGGGGAACGTGAATCGACCGCCGAGTTTGTCTGTGTTCGTCATGTGTTCGAATCTAGCGATGGCCACACTTCACACCAGCAAATAGGATGCATGCCAATCATGAACGTTGTTCGTGCCAGGGATCTCGACCTCAACCTGCTGCGCGTGCTCGTCGCCGTCTCCGACACGGGCTCGGTCACGAAGGCGGCCGCGGGGCTCTACCTCACGCAGTCGGCGGTGAGCGCGGCGCTCGCCCGGCTCAGTGAGTCGCTGGACACGCCGATGCTCGTGCGCCACGGCCGCGGCGCGATTCTAACGAGCCGGGCAGCACGTCTCGTGACCGAGGTCCGGCCGCTGCTCGAGGCGATGCTCCAGGCCGCGCTCGCACCGGCGCGCTTCGATCCGCGCACGAGCGAGCGGATCATCCGCCTCGGGCTCTCCGACTTCTCGGATGAGTGGCTGCTGCCGCCGCTGCTACGCCGGCTCGGACGCGACGCGCCCAAGATGCGGCTCGTCTGCACGCCGGTGCAATTCCGCACGGTGGTCGATGCGCTGGCGACCCGTCGCGTCGACCTCGCGGCCACGGTCATCGACAAGCTGCCGCAGACCCTTCTGCGCACGCCGCTCATCCGCGGCCACTTCGTCTGTCTGTTCGACCCGCGCCACGTGCGCCTCGGTGCGCGACCGAGCAAGCGCACGTATCTGGCGCAGGAGCACGTCATCGTCTCCTACAACGGCGACCTCCGCGGCACGGTCGAGGACCGGTATGGCGTCGAGCGGCGCGTCCGCTGCTCGGTCGCGAGCTTCAGCGCGATTGGCGCCATCGTCGACGGCAGCCCGCTGGTGGCGACCTTGCCAGAAGTCTTCGCGGCGCAGCTCCTGCGGCAGCGGCCGCACCTTCGCAGCGCGCCCTTCCCCTTCGCGCACCGCGCGGGCGGCATGGACCTGCTCTGGCCCGCCGCGCTGGATGAGGACGACGCGTGTGCCTTCGTCCGCGCCGCGATCATTGATATCGCCAGGCAGGTGCCCGCCACTTCTTGACGAACTCGCATTGCGGAAATGCTGACTGGGGGGACAACGGCTTCGAGAGCGCGGCGAGGATGGATTGTATGGCGAGCCCGGCGTCAGGCGATCAACGGAGCCGCGCGGAGCTCGCCGAGAAACCCCTGCGGCGTCACGCCCGTGATCGTGCGGAACTCGGCGATGAGATGCGCCTGGTCGTAGTAGCCGGCGTCGGCGGCGATGCTCGCCCAACTGGCGTGATCGTCCTCGCGCGCGGCGCGTAGCGCGCGATGGAAGCGTACAAGCCTGGAGAACGCCTTGGGGCTCACGCCGACGGTTTCACGGAACACGCGACGGAGATGCCGCTCGCTCACCCCGATGTCGACGGCGACGGCGTTCACATTGGCGCTCGTCAGCCTCTCGGCGGCATCGAGGGCGAGTTGCGAGCGGGCGCGGCGTCCGTCCGCGAGCGCGAGGCGTTCGGCGATCGCGCGCTCCAGGATTGCAGCCGCATCGTTTGTGTCGCGGGCGTCGCCGAGCCGATCGCGGAGCCGCCGGGTCGCGGCGTCGCCCCACAGATCCTCGAGCGCGACGATGCCTCCGGCGATTTCGGAGGCCGGCACGCCGAGCACCGCCTCATGCGAGCCCAGGTGAAGACGGGCCGTCACGGTCCGCTGCCCGCTGCGAATGACCTTTCGATGCACCCTCTGCCTTCCGCCCAACGCGTGTGCGTCGAGACCCCTTCGCGCCAACGGCCCGAACCGGACGACGAGCTGGACCTCCGGACGCGGAATCAAGACGCCCGGCACGTCGCGGTCGCGCTCGTCCACGAACAGCGCCGCTACGGCGGACGCGGTGGATGCGCTCGGCGCAACGCGACTGTGGTGAGCGGGGCTTGCGTGCATGAGATGACTTTGGCGTGCGCGCGACGGTCGCGCAAGAAGCGGTGAGCGTGTCCGTTTTCTCCAATCCTCGACGCGTCGCGGATGGTTACGGTCCACACATGAAAATCCTTGTCACCGGAGCGACCGGAAAGGTCGGAAGTCGACTCACCAGGCGACTCGCCGAGCGCGGCCATCAAGTGCGCGCCCTCGTGCGCGATCCGAAGCGCGCTGCCGCCCTGAACGAAGCTCGTGTCGAGCTCGTCCAGGGCGATCTGCTCGATGTGGCCTCGCTCGCGGCCACGGTGCGCGGCGTCGACGCCGTGGTCCACTGCGCAGCGTTCTTCCGCGGCGCGACTCCCGAGCAGGCGCACGCGGTCAATGACCTCGGCACGCAGCACCTCGCGAGCGCCGCCCGTGCCGCCTCCGTGAAGCGCTTCATCTTCACGAGCACCGGCCTGGTCTACGGTTCGAACGGTGGCCGCCTCGCCCGCGAGGACGACCCCTGCGCACCGACCGCAGCATACCCGGTGAGCAAGCTTGCCGCCGAGCGCTTCCTCCTCGCGCTCGAAGGGCTCGACGTGCGCGTGCTTCGTCTGCCGTTCGTGTACGGCGACGGCGATCCACACATCGAGGAGGTGATACCGGTGATGCGCAGCTTCCCGCCGGCCCAACGCCTGTCGATCGGCCACCACGCCGACGTCGCACAGGCCGTCGCTCGTTTGCTCGATGCGCCTTCGCCTGCGCATCGCATCTACAACGTCGTCGACGACGAGGCCCCTGAGCTCGCCACGCTGTTCGCGTCGGTGGGCGCGCCGCCGCCTGACGGCTCGAACGCTGAGTTCGCGCGCAATTTCGACACGCTCCTCGACGGTCGCCGCATCCGCGAAGACCTCGGCTTCAAGCCCATGTTCCCCCGCCTCGCGGACGCGCTCGCCGCAGGCGCATAGGCGAGACATTGCTCGGATGCCCCAGGGAAATGGCCCCCTCCCGAGAGAGCTGTCTTGAACGAACCTTACCGATGGGCTCCTGACCGAAGCAGGGCGCCGATGACGCCCCGCTGTTCAGCCCGCCATCCTGGCGAATGCGCCAGGCGTGATGCTGGTCATGCGCTTGAAGTGTCTCGTGAGACGACTTTGATCCGAGAACCCTGCAAGGTCCGCTACCTCCACCCGCAGCGCGATGAGATACGCATGCGGAGGGAGAGCGGTGGCGCCACCAAACGAACGGAGCACCTGGGGCTCGGAGACACCCAATCGACTGCCTCCAGGGCGGGGGCAGTCCAGAACTTCACCTGAGTCTCATTCGCGCCTGCGGACGCCATTGAAACCCCGTTCTGATGATACGGAGCCGCCCCGCTCTAGGAAGGATTCGACTCGCTGCTCCCGGCGGGCGGGGCCGGGCGTTTCAGCGCGCGCGCCTTGCCCAACGCCTTTGTCGCCAGCATCAGCAGGCCGAGCCCCATGCCGGCCTGCACGAGGAGGGAGCCGCTGCCGCCGCCGTACACGAGCCGCTCGAGCACGCGCAGCGAAGCCAGGGTTCCCAGCGCGCCGAGCAGCGTGACCATCAGGTACCAGAAGAGTGCCATCCGCCAACAATAGTGCGACGCATGGAGGCAGCGCTAGAACGCACCCATGACGCAGCGACCCGCTCTTGAGCAGGGACAGGCGGTCAGGTCAGCCCGCGACGCTGGCTCACCCAGGTCTCGAAGCTCATGGGCGACAGGCCGTAGGCACGCGCGAGCTCGGGCCGTGCGAGCACCGGAGCGACGTTCATGTATGTCAAGCCTTGCGCCACGCCGGGATGCAACCCGGCCGCGACGGCCTCCTCGATGGTGCCCGACTGGACGGTGTACTCCTTGCCGTCGACGCGGGAGAGGATCTCGGCGATTTGCGGAAGCGTGAGCACGTCCCCCGCAAGCTGCAGCGTCACGCCGTGGAACGTCGACGGATGCTGGATGGCCGCCGCAGCGGCCTTGCCGATGTCCTCCGGGGCGATCAACGGGATGGGGCGATCCGTCTTGATCACCGTGACCATGCGGCGTCCGTCGACGAAGCCGGCGGGGTCGAACATGGGTTGGTCCATGAAGGTGGCGGGCAGGATGAGGGTCCAGTGCCGGAAGCCCGCGCCACGGACGAGGTCGCAGGTGGCCAGCTTGTTCTCCCAGTACACCTCGTGGAACTTCCAGCGTCCCTCTGCCCAGCCCTCGATGTCGCGGTGGTTTCCGACGCCGGACGTCGCGGTGTGCACGAACGTCTCGACGCCCTCGGCGAGCGCGGCCTCGACAAGGTTCCTCCCCTGCTGGAGCTCCTTGCTGAAGTCGATCCCCGTCGCCAAGAGGATGGGGGACTGCATCGAGAAGACCGCCCGCGCCCCGGCGCACGCGGCGCGCAACGACGCAGGATCATCGAGGTCCCCGACGACCACCTCGGCGCCCGCCGCCGCGAGGGCCCGGGCGTTCGGCGCCTCCGGATCGCGCACCAACACGCGCACCGCGGAGTGGCCTTCGGCCAGCAGGGCCCGGGCGGTGGCGCCGCCCTGGCGCCCCGTGGCGGCGGTAACGAGAACGGTCTGCGGACTCATGGGCAGCTCCTTTTTGTAAACGGGGGACCCCACCGTTTATCTTCGTGGTTAGATACGGAGGGGGACCCCGTTTGTCAAGGAAGGGAGCCCAGGGAGAGGAGCGCCGTGGAGCACGTCAAGCCGTTGCGCGCGGATGGGCGACGCAACCGGGAGCGGATTGTCGCGGCCGCCGTGGAGCTGGTTGCCCGGGATGGCGCGCAGGCGTCGCTGGAGGAGATTGCCCGGAAGGCGGGGGTGGGCTCGGCGACCCTGCACCGGCATTTCCCGTCTCGGCAGGCGCTGTTGGAGGTGGTCTTCCGGGATGGGGTCGCGCAGCTCTGCGCGCGGGCCACCGCGCAGCCGGGCAAGAAGCCCGCCGCCGAGCTGGCGGCCTGGCTCGAGGATTTGACGGTCCATACCGCGACCCATCGTGGGCTCGCCGCCGCGCTGCTGACGGGGCCGGAGGGCCTCTCCGCCGAAGACATCTGCTGCACGGACATGGTGCGCGAAGTGTTGCGCGTCCTGGTGGAGAAGGCGTCATCGGCGGGCGCGATTCACGCCAGCGCCACCACGGAGGACCTGATGCGGCTGGCGAACGCGATTGCCGTCGCCAACGAAGACGACCCGCTCACCGCGCGCCGGGTGCTGCGCCTCGCGCTCACCGGCATCCAGCGGTGAATGCAGGCAGAGCGCTGCCTCCTGGCCGCCACTGTGAGCGCAGCGCTCGGGTTCGACACCGCGTCTCGGGGAGGAGCGGCTGGACGTGAGTGTGGGCAGGGAGCGAAGGTCGTGGCATGCCCATTGACCGTCTCATGCGCATCCACAGCCCTGAGTCCCTAGCGAGCGGGGAGAGGGTCCTCAGCCCCGAGTTCACGGCGATGAGCAAGCGGGTGCTGCGGGCCACCGAGCTTACGTCGCGCCTCAACGTCCTGCCCTTCGAGGACGAGGTGGGCAAGGCCGCCCTGTTCGAGCAGCTCCTGGGCCGACCGCTCCCGAAGAGGGTCACGATCCATCCGCCCTTCTACACGGACCACGGCCTCCATCTGGAGCTGTCCGAGCGTGTGTTCATCAATCAGGGCTGCACGTTCCTCGACTACGCCGGCATTCGGCTGGGCGAGGGTGTGATGGTCGGCCCGAAGGCCACGTTCATCACCGTCAGCCATCCGGTGGACCCGGGCGATCGGCGGCTGTACCTCACGGGCGCACCCATCGACGTGGCGGAGAACGTGTGGATTGGCGCGGGCGCGACGATCATGCCCGGGGTCCGTATCGGGCGCGACGCCGTGGTCGCGGCCGGTGCGGTCGTCGTCGACGACGTGCCCGCGGCGAGCCTGGTGACCGGCCCCAAGGCGACCGTTCGCCGACGGTGGTGATGCACGCTGTGGGGTGCCGGGCCCTTGTCGCTTCACACCAGCGGAGTTCCAGTCGCGCGGGCGAGCTCGTCGAGCAGGCTGCTTTGGAACTCCGGGTCGTGGACCGATGGATGCTCCTCGGCCCGTTGTTGGTGGTGCCAGTAGCCACCGGTCGTGCGCGCTTCCGCGGCATCGCTGGTGGCCAGCCACTCCTGGGTGAGATGGCCGAGTCGCAGGTCATCCGGCGCGTTGGGACCCCCCATCTTGGTGGGCACCCAGCCCGGGTCGACGGAGTTGCTGATGACCTCAGGCCAAAGGCGTGCGACAGCGGCGGCGAGCGCGGTGACGAAGAGCTTGCTGTCCGAATAGGAGCCGGTGGCGCGGCGTCCGCTCCAGTCCATTCCGTCGAGGGTTGGACGTCCGCCTCGGTGCATGCCGCTGCTCTCGTAGATCAAGCGCTTCGGACGTTGGATGAGGGCGGTGAGTACGTACGGCGCGACGACGTTCACGGCCAGCACCGACGGGCCCGAGTAGACGCCGGCGTTGTGGATCACGGCGTCCATGGGGCCGAGTGCGTTCACCTGGTCGGCGACGTCGCGGGTCTGCTGGAGGTCGGCGAGGTCGCCAACGACGGCGAGCGCTCCTCGTGCCACGAGCTCTTGCACGGCGGAGAGACGCTGCGGGTCACGCACGTGAAGAACAACCTGATGCCCCTCGGCGAGAAGCGTGTCCACGGTGAAGCGACCGAGTCCGTCCGCAGAGCCGCTTACGAAGATGCGTGTCATGAGCTACCCACCCAGGCTCGCGGTGTCGATGACGGACCGATACTTGACGTCATTTTCAGCATCCGCTCGCAGGCGTATTCGATTCACAGGAGGGGGATGAAATCGATATCGCCGACGAGTCCCCTTTCTGCGCAGGAGTCTAGTCTCTCCTGCGTCTCCTTGATACAGCCCCCACGAGCACCAACGCGCTCGGCGCCGACGAAGTCGTCGTGTCACGCACTGCGAGCGAGATGGACGCGCACGTGGCGAGCTTCGAGCTCATATGTCCTCCTCCAGAGAGCCGAAGCGGGCGAGCACATTGTTCGGCGGGAGTGTATTGGATGCGGCCGCGCCCCAGGTGTCCGCGACCGGTAGAATATTGTTCGCAGTCTTTCTCTCGTTCGGATGAGGTCACCCATGCATCGGGGTTCCTGTTTGTGCGGCGCGGTCCGCTTCACCGTGGAGGGCGAGTTGCCTGCCCCTGACGCCTGCCACTGCGGTCGGTGTCGCAAGCACTCGGGCCACTATTTCGTCTCGACCGACGTGCCGCGCTCAGCGGTCACGATCGAGGGCGAGGACACGATCCGCTGGTTCCAGTCGTCCGAGAAGGCGCGTCGCGGCTTCTGCTCTGTCTGCGGTTCGTCGCTGTTCTGGGATCCGCTCCAACGCGACTGGATTGGAATCGCGATGGGCGCCTTCGACACGCCTACCCACACCCGCATCGCGGTCCACGTCTACATGGCCGACAAGGGCGACTACTACGACGTCGCGGACGGGGTGCCGCGGTTCGACACGATCCCGCCCAAGCCGCATTGACCACACGTCGCCCGGCTCCTCCCATTCGGCGACACGCCCCGGCATGGCGCCTGGGTGCGCTGACCGTCTGGAGGCAGGCCCATGCCCCGGAAACGGCGGAAGCGAGGGGCGAGTTCGCACGCTTTCGAGAGGATGCGGGTCGATTCCACGCAACGGTGGCGCAGGGCCTGTCTCTTCCAGTCAGCAGGGGGGCATGGGTGCTCCCCGAAGACTCCTGGAAGGACGACATGAAAGCGGCGACACGGTGCCTGGTGCTTCTCTCCATGCTGGTGGTGGGCTGTGGTGACGCGACCGAAGGGGAGGTGGACGGGGG
>NZ_RAWI01001078.1 GCF_003612125.1 Corallococcus praedator | reverse complement strand
CGGTAAATTCGAGCGCCGTCACCTGGATCTCCAGATCGGCGATCTTTTCGGCGAAGGCCTGGTTCTCGATCAGAGGCTTGCCGTTGTCCTGCTCGGCGCGCGCGATGTCCTTCAGCGCCTCGACGCCGCGCTTGGACTGCGGGACGGCCGCGATCCCCAGCCGCTCGTTGGCCAGCAGGAACTTGGCGCAGGTCCAGCCCTCGTTCTCCTTGCCGACCAGGTTCTCGACCGGAACCTTGACGTTGTCGAAGAAGACCTCGTTCACCTCATGGCCGCCGTCGGCCATGATGATCGGCTTCACGGTGATGCCGGGCGTCTTCATGTCGATCAGCAGGAAGGAGATGCCTTCCTGCGGCTTCGACTTGGAATCGGTCCGCACCAGACAAAAAATCCAGTCGGCCCAGTGGCCCATCGTGTTCCAGGTCTTCGACCCGTTC
>NZ_RAWI01001077.1 GCF_003612125.1 Corallococcus praedator | reverse complement strand
AAGCAACCTGAAGCAATCGGCCAATCCGAACAGCGCGGCCTGCCGATCTTGGGAACGATCGCCGCTGGCTATCTCGTCGAGCCGTTTACGGATGAAGTCGAGCAGCTTGACTTGCCACAGCTCTTTGAGCAACCAGAGTGCTTTGTTTTGCAGGTCGGCGGCGACAGCATGATCAACGATCACATTCTTCCAGGCGATTTTGCCATCCTTCGGCGCGTCGCGGAACCGCAGCAGATTCGCAACGGCACGATTGTCGCGGCTCAGGTAAAAGGCGAAACGACGCTCAAGCGCTTTCACCGCGATCGCGAGCGCATCATCCTTAAGCCTGCAAATCCGGCCTACAGCGCGATCGAAGTTGACGCCAAAGACCTCAGCATTCAAGGCGTCCTGCTTGGCGTTTGGCGGCCTCTTGTCGGGCAAACCTATTCACCCCCAAAG
>NZ_RAWI01001076.1 GCF_003612125.1 Corallococcus praedator | reverse complement strand
GTACTAACGCTTCCAGTTCAGGGTGTAACTGTCGGCAGGGGCCGCAAAGTGGGTTCGTCACTACCGTCAGCGTATATTCGGCTTGAGAGTTGCCTATCTTTACTAACCGCATGCCCTCAAAAGCAGGAGGAATCTGCGGCTGTCGGGCGAATAAGCTTTCAACATATTCCGGGTTAAATTTGGCTTTCTGTAACTCCCGACGTAATGGAAATATCTGAGAGGACTCTTGTAAGTGTTTCTTCAGCAGTACCCACAGTACCACTGGCAACAGAAACGCTAATCCAAATAAGGCAATTGTTGGCAAATTAATGGATAGCTCAACCGCCTGCCAGTGGGATGCTCCAAGCGCAAACTCTACCCAAAGTAACACCTGCACCAGCAAACAAAGCGTACACCAAGATTTGCTCACAGTGTACTGGTAATATATTGAATATATCG
>NZ_RAWI01001075.1 GCF_003612125.1 Corallococcus praedator | reverse complement strand
ACTTTAACCTCTTTGGCCACCTTGATACCCGAGATCAGGTAGCCCACGTCGCCACATTCGATCACGTCTTTTGGCACCTGCACCAGGCCTAACGTGCCCACCTCGTCAGCGTTATATTCCTTGCCGGTATTCATGAACTTGACCCGGTCACCCTTGCGGATGCGGCCGTTCTGCACCCGGAAAATGACTTCGATACCCCGGTATGAGTTGAAGTGGGAGTCGAAAATCAGGGCCTGCAATGAACCGGTCGGATCGCCTTTCGGAGCCGGAATCCGCTCCACAATGGCGGCTAAGATTTCGGGTATGCCGATGCCTTCTTTACCGCTGGCCGGAATAATGTCGTCGCGGTCGCAGCCGAGCAGATCGACCATTTCGTCTTTTACCTCTTCGGGCATGGACCCTGGCAGGTCGATTTTGTTCAGGACGGGAATGATAACC
>NZ_RAWI01001074.1 GCF_003612125.1 Corallococcus praedator | reverse complement strand
TATCCGGCTCGATCGCCCAAGTCTTCCATATCGTGAACATCCAGACCGATCAGATGACCGACTCCATGCGGAAAAAATAAGGCGTGGGCGTCCTGTTCGACCAAATCATCCGCCCGTCCGCGCAAAATGCCCAGATCGACCAAGCCCTGCGCGATCGTTTCACAGGCCAACAGGTGAATATCGCGATATTCCACATTGGGACGCACGGCGGCAATGCAGCGGTCATGGGCAGCTAGAACGACCTCATATAGATCGCGCTGCGTGGATGAAAATCGATTCCCAACAGGCCAAGTGCGCGTTATGTCAGAAGCCCAGCCGTCTGGGGTTTCTGCACCGACATCGGCCAGGAGTAAATCACTCGATCGCAGCGGATGGTGATAGCGATCGTTGTGCAGCACTTCACCGTGAACCGTGACGATGCTGTTATAAGCGCAGGTC
>NZ_RAWI01001073.1 GCF_003612125.1 Corallococcus praedator | reverse complement strand
GGTCTGCTTTGCGGTAGGGGAGAGGCGAAAGCGGACACAGGAATTGCGATGGCGACATGTCGTCGGTGTCGCGAAAATGCTGCAAAAAGCATGCGTATTGCGAGAGGGTTCTGCGACAGATGCTGGTCAGGTTTTCTGCCAACTAGGACTGTATCGGATGTCACCAATATTGCGACACTGCCGATTTCGGTGTCGACCAATTGCGCTTTAGGCTTCCGCGAGGGCCATATCCACCGCGGCCTCGGCATGGAGGGCGGTCGTGTCGAAAAGTGGCACCGCGCTATCTGCTGGACCCACCAGCAGCATGATCTCCGTGCAGCCTAGGATCACTGCCTCCGCCCCGCGCTCAACCAGTCGGGCAATCACATCGCGATATGCTTGACGTGAGGACGGCTCCGCCCGGCCCTGAACCAGCTCCTCGTAGATCACCTGGTGCAC
>NZ_RAWI01001072.1 GCF_003612125.1 Corallococcus praedator | reverse complement strand
GAGTATGAGTCTGTAGATAACAGTGATCAAATCATCAGACAGATTGATAAGATAGACCTTAACGTTACCTTAAGTAAAATATCAGTAGAGGATTTCGTCAAACGCCAAATTCTCTACATTATCGAGAATCGGTTTTTTAATGAGATCGCCTATGAGATTGACGAGATAACTCAGAAAATTCAGGAAACATCAGATTTGTACGAAAATAATGGCAGTAAGCTGGGAGGGGATGCCGAGTACGCACAATTACAGTGGACAATTAGCCAGCTTCATTCGTACTACAACAGGAACTTCCTGTACTATGAAGATCATGAAAATTTTAAAAAACTAATAACCCGAGCGTTTGACGGCTTGCTGAAAGCGTATGGCCTAAGCCCAGAATATCAGCATCGCCTGAAAGAATTTCAAGACTATTTTTTGGTTATTGCTGTCATACAT
>NZ_RAWI01001071.1 GCF_003612125.1 Corallococcus praedator | reverse complement strand
TGCTTTCAATGATGGGTTTAATGCTTTAATGGCAACTTCGAAACGTACTTGGTCATTCCCTTTACCAGTACAACCATGTGCAATACCTACTGAATTTGTTTTCTCAGCAATCTCTACTAATTTTTTAGCGATTAATGGTCTTGATAAAGCTGAAACTAATGGATATGCATTTTCATACATTAAATTTCCTTTGATTGCATAACTTACATACTCATCACTAAATTCTTTTGTTGCATCAATAATATGACATTCAACTGCTCCCATATCTAAAGCTTTTTTATAAACGATGTCTAAATCTTTACCTTCACCAACATCTAGGCAACAAGCTACAACGTCGTATCCTTTGTCGATAAGCCATTGAACGGCCACACTTGTATCTAGTCCTCCTGAATATGCTAAAACAATTTTCTCTTTCATAAAATTCACCTCATTGTAGTTA
>NZ_RAWI01001070.1 GCF_003612125.1 Corallococcus praedator | reverse complement strand
GGTGGCGGGCGGGTGCGCAGTGTCGTTCATAGTGAAATGGCCTGTGGCGCCCTATTCACGGGCGCAAACAGCTATCAAATATATAGCAATCAACCAAGCAGCTGGGCCAGCGCAAAGCCCGGGTCTTCGGCGCGCATGAACGCCTCGCCGACCAGAAAGGCGTGCACGTCGGCGTCGCGCAGCGTCTTCACGTCGGCGGGCGAAAGAATGCCCGACTCGGCCACCAGCAGGCGGTCGGCCGGCACGTGCTTCTTGAGGTCGAGCGTGGTCTGGAGCGACACCTCGAAGGTGCGCAGATTGCGGTTGTTGATGCCCACCAACGGCGTCTTGAGCTGGAGCGCGCGGTCCAGCTCGGCGCCGTCGTGCACCTCCACCAGCACCGCCATGTCCAGGCTGCGGGCGATGGCCTCGAAGTCGGCCATCTGCGCATCGTCCAGGC
>NZ_RAWI01001069.1 GCF_003612125.1 Corallococcus praedator | reverse complement strand
TATCTGCACGAACTCGTCGATCTCTCCGGTAGTAGACCGCTGACGGTCGCGGTTGACGCGGGGAACGGCATGGGGGGACACACCGTCCCGGCGGTCCTGGGTGATTCCCCGGTGTTCACCGTGCGTTCACTCTACTTCGAACTCGACGGCACCTTTCCCAACCACGAGGCGAACCCCCTCGACCCGGCGAACCTCGTGGACCTGCAGGCCTACGTCCGTGAGACCGGCGCCGACATCGGGCTGGCCTTCGACGGCGACGCCGATCGATGCTTCGTCGTCGACGAGAAGGGCGATCCCGTCTCGCCGTCGGCGGTGACCGGGCTCGTCGCCGCGCGAGAACTCGCCAAGAACCCGGGCGCGACGATCATCCACAACCTCATCACCTCGCGCGCCGTCCCCGAGCTCGTCTCCGAACTCGGGGGGACGCCCGTGCGGACAC
>NZ_RAWI01000106.1 GCF_003612125.1 Corallococcus praedator | reverse complement strand
CGCGCGAGCCCCGCCCCACGCCCAGCTTCCGCAGTCGGTGCGCGAGCTGGTTCGCCCGCGTCTCCACCTGCCGGTACGTCCGCTGCTCTCCCGCGAAGTCCAGCGCCACCACGTCCGGCGTGCGCTCCACCTGCGCCGTCACCAGCGTGTGGACGCACTGCTCCCTTGGGTACGCCGTGCGCGTCGCGTTCCACGCCACCACCTGCCGCTGCCGCTCCTCCGCCGTCAGCAGCTCCAGACGCCCCACCTTCGCGTCCGGGTTCGCCGCGATTCCCCGCAGCAGCACCTCCAGGTGCCCCGCCATCCGCTCCACCGTCGCCGCGTCGAACAGGTCGGTGTTGTACTCAATCGACCCCAGGAACCCCTTCGGCGTGTCCGTCAGCGACAGCGTCAGCTCGTACTTGGCCGTGCGATCGTCCGCCTCCATCGGGAACAGGGACAGTCCACCGGGCAACTGCTGCTCGGTCAGCGTCTCCTGCTGGAGCGCGAACATCACCTGGAACAGCGGCGGTCGGCGCAGGTCGCGCTCAGGAGCCAGGGCCTCCACCAGCTTCTCGAACGGCACCTCCTGATGGGCGAACGCACCCAGCGTCGTCTCACGTACCTGCTTGAGCAGCTCGCGGAACGTCAGCCCGCCCCCGAGCTTCGCGCGCAGCACCAGCGTGTTGACGAAGAAGCCGACCAGTCCCTCCAGCTCCGTGCGGTCACGGCCCGCGATGGGCGTGCCCACGCGGATGTCGTCCTGCCCGCTGTAGCGCGACAGCAACACCTGCCAGGCCGCGAGCAGCGTCATGAACGGCGTCACGCCCTCGCGACGGCCCAGGGCCCGCAGCGCGTCGGACAGCGCGGCGGGCACCGCGAGCGGCAGACGCGCGCCCCGGAACGTCTGCACCGCCGGACGCGGACGATCAGTCGCCAGCTCCAGCGTTTGCGTCCCCTCACCGAGCTGCCGCATCCACCACGCGAGCCGCGCCTCCAGCGCGTCGCCCTGCAACCAGCCGCGCTGCCATGTCGCGTAGTCGGTGTAGCGCACCGGAAGCTCCGGCAGCGACGCGGGCTGGCCCGTGCGGAACGCCTCGTAGAGCGCGGTCAGCTCGCGCACGAGGACGCCCATGGACCAACCGTCGGAGACGATGTGGTGCACCGTCAGCAGCAGCACGTGTTGCTGCTCGGTGAGCCGCAGCAGCGTCGCCCGGAAGAGCAGGCCTCGGGACAACTCGAAGGGCCGGCGCGCTTCCTCTCCCGCGAGCCGCTGCGCTTCCGTCTCACGCTCGGCCGCGTCCACCGCGCCCAGGTCCACGGGGACCAGGTGCAGCGCCCACGCTGGCAGGATGACCTGCACGGGGTGGCCTTCGTCGGAGCGGATCCGCGTCCGCAGCGCCTCATGGCGCAGGAGCAGGAACTGGAGGGCATGCTCCAGCGCGGGCACGTCCAGCGGGCCTTCCATCCGGACGGCGGCGGGGATGTTGTAGGTGGCGGTTCCCGGTTCGAGCTGATCGATGAACCAGAGCCGCTGCTGCGCGAAGGACAACGGCGTCGCGCCCTCCGCCTGCGCCGCGACCAGCGGAGGCGGCCCGTCGCCCACGGTGCCCCGTCGGGCTTCGTCGATGCGCGCGGCCAGCTCCGCGACGGTGGGCGCTTCGAAGAGCGCACGCAGCGGCAGCTCCACCCCCAGGGTGGAACGGATGCGTGAAATCACCTGCGTCGCCAGCAGTGAGTGGCCGCCCAGGTCGAAGAAGCCGTCCCGCGTTCCCACCCGTGCGACGCCCAGCACCTGCGCCCACTCCCCGGCCAGGACCTCTTCCGTCGGAGTCCTTGGCGCGACGTAGGATTCGCGGGCATCCGCCACCGGCTCCACCGAGGGAAGGGCCTTGCGGTCCACCTTGCCGTTGGGCGTGAGCGGCAGCGCCGGCAGCACGACGAAGGCCGACGGCACCATGTACTCAGGCAGTGCGTCCTTCAGCGCCGAGCGCACGCTCGCGACGTCCAGGGCCTCACCGGCCACGTACGCCACCAGCCGCTTGCCCAACGTCCCTTCATCCCGCGCCACCACCACGCACTCGCGCACGCCCTGGCACCGGGCCAGCGCCGTCTCCACCTCGCCCAGTTCGATGCGGAAGCCACGCACCTTCACCTGCGTGTCCGCGCGGCCCAGGTATTCCAGCACGCCGTCCTCGCGCCAGCGCGCCAGGTCGCCCGTGCGGTACATGCGACTGCCAGCAGGGCCGTGCACCTCCGGAAGGAACTTCTCCGCGGTGAGATCCGGGCGCAGCTGGTAGCCGCGCGCCTGTCCGTCGCCCGCCAGGTACAGCTCCCCCGCCACGCCCACCGGCACGGGCTGGAAGGACGCATCCAGCACGTACGCCCGCGTGTTCGCGACGGGCCGGCCGATGTTCGGCACCTCGTCGCGCCCCACCCGCGACCACGTCGAGTACGTCGTGTCCTCGGAGGGGCCGTAGAGGTTGTAGAGCTTGTGCACGGTCGGGATGCCGTACACCTGCTTCGACAGGGACTCCGGCAGCGCTTCGCCCGCCAGGTTCACCACCCGCACCGACGGGGGCAGCGCGTTCAACCGCACCAACTGCGCCATCGCGGACGGCACGGTGTTGATGAGCGTCACGGCCGCTTCGAGCTTCTCCTCCGCCAACTGGAGCGCGTTGCGCACCACCACCACAGTGCCGCCGCGTGCCAGCGGCGTGAACAGCTCGAACACGGACAGGTCGAAGTTGAGCGACGTCGACGCCAGCACGGCGCGCGTCTCCTCCTCTTCGAACGTCTCCAGGGCCCACGTCAGGAAGGCCACCGCGCCGCGGTGGGTGATGGCCACGCCCTTCGGACGTCCCGTGCTGCCGGACGTGTAGATGAGGTACGCGACGTTCTCCGGCTCGATGTCCACATGAACGGGGCAGGTGGACTCGTCCTCCCAGTCCGCTTCGCGGTCCAGGCACACCGCCTGCCCGCTGAAGGCAGGCAGTGCCTCCAGCAGGTGCGAGTGCGCCACCAACGCCGGGCCTCGCGCGTCTTCCAGCAGGAAGGCCAGGCGCTGCTTCGGGTAGCTCGGGTCCAGGGGCACGTACGCGCCACCGGCCTTGAGGATGCCCAGCGTGCCGATGATGAGGTCTTCCGTGCGCTCCACGCACAGTCCCACCGGCGACTCCGGCCCCACGCCCAGCTTCCGCAGTCGGTGGGCGAGCTGGTTCGAGCGCGCCTCCACCTCCCGGTACGTCAGGTGCCGCGTGCCGCTGATGACCGCGGTCGCCCCGGGCGTGCGCGCCACCTGCGCCTCGAAGAGCCGGGGCAGGGTCGCATCCCGAGGGAACGTCGCTTGAGTCTGGTTCCACTCCACCAGCACCCGCTGCCGCTCCTCCGCCGACAGGATTCCGACCTCCCACACCCGCCCCTCCTCGCCCGCCACGAGCCCTTCCACGGCCTGCTTCCACTGTTCCAGCAGCCGGTCCACGCCTTGCGCGCTGTACCGGGGCGTGTCGTACGACAGCTTCAGGAGCAGCTCGCGACCCGGGAGCGCCAGGGCCGTGAGGGGGTAGTTGCTGCGCTCGATGCCGCGCACGTCGCGGATGCCGAGCGGATTGCCCTGCGCCATGAGCGACGCATCCAGCGGGTAGTTCTCGAAGGCGAAGAGGCTCTGGAACAGCGGCGTCCCGTGGGGCACCTCGCTCCAGCCCTGCACCCGCACCAGCGAGTCGTGCTCGTGCGCCTGCGACTCCGTCTGACGCGCCTGCAGTTGCCGCAGCCACGACACCACGGTGGCATCCGCCGCGACGTGCATGCGGACCGGGAGCGTGTTGATGAAGAGGCCGGGCGCGTCCTCCGCCCCCGGCAGCTCCGGAGGCCGGCCGGACACGGTGGCGCCGAAGACGACGTCCGGCTCGCCGCTGTGACGGGCGAGCACCAGCGCCCAGCCTGCCTGCACCAGCGTGTTCAACGTGAGCTGCTGGCGCCGCGTGAAGGCCTGGAGCGCGGCGGTGGACCGCGATGACAGGTGGATCGAACGCTCGGCGTGACCCTGGGGCACGGACACCGCCGCGTGCGTGTCACCCGGAAGGGACGTCGGGGCCTGGATGCCCGCGAACTCCGCGCGCCAGAAGTCCTCCGAGCGCCCTGTGTCCTGCTGCCGCAGCCAGGCGATGTAGTCCCGGTAGTTGGCGCCCGCGGGGCCCTTCGGAAGCACGCGGCCCTGCACCCGCGCCTGGTAGAGCGCGAAGACCTGCTTGAGCAGCAGGGCCATGCTCCAACCGTCGAGCATCGTGTGGTGGAAGCTCCAGATGAACCGGTGGACGTTCGTGTCCAGGCGCACCAGCGCGATGCGCAGGAGCGGCCCCTCCGCGAGGTCGAAGCCCCGGGTCCGGTCCTCCGCCAGGAAGGTCTCCAGTTGCTGCCGCTGGGCCTCTTCCGTCTGGCCCCGCCAGTCGAGTTCCCGCCACGGCAGCGCCACCTGCTTGCGCACCACCTGCAACGGCTCCTCAATCCCTTCCCAGAGGAACGTCGTGCGCAGCACCGCGTGCCGCGCAAGCAGTTCTTCCCACGTGCGCCGCAGCGCCTGCGTGTCCAGGGGCGCGTGGAAGGACCAGGAGAGCTGCTCGAAGTACACGCCCGACGTCGGCGCCAAGAGCGTGTGGAAGAGGATGCCCTGCTGCATCGGGGAGAGCGGGTAGATGTCCTCGAACCCGTCCACCTTCGCCTGCACCTGCGAAAGCGTGCGCGCGTCCAGCTTCGCCAGGGGGAAGTCCGCTGGCGTGTACCTCGCCGCGTCCTCCGTCTGGCGCCCCGTCACCAGCGTGCGCAGGGCTTCCGTGTACGCCCGCGCGAGGGCTTCCACCGTCGCACGCGTGTGAAGCCCTTCGCTGTACGTCCACGTCACTTCCAACTGGCCACCCACCACCAGCCCGTTCACCTCCAGCACGTGCCCGCGCTGTCCGCCCTCCCCCATCACCGGGCCCGAGGACTCCTTGGCCAGGGTGAAGCCTCCTGCTCCCGTCGCCAGCGCGTCGAACTGCCCCAGGTAGTTGAAGGCCACCTGCGCCTTCGGCGTTTGCTTCAGCTTCGCCACCACCGACTCGGGGCCCTGGTAGCGCAGCAGCCCGTAGCCCACGCCCTTGCCCGGCACCTGCCTCAGCGTGTCCCGCACCGCGCGCAGTGCGTCTCCCGGCGTGCCTGCTTCCGGCACCTCCAGCACCACCGGGTACAGCGACGTGAACCAGCCCACCGTCCGTGTCACGTCCGCGTCCGCGAAGAGCTCCTCACGGCCGTGGCCTTCCACGTCCACGCGCACCTGAGACTGGCCGGACCACTTCGTCAGCACGCGCGCCAGTGCCGCCACCAGCACTTCGTTCACCGTCGCCCGGTACGCAGCCGGCACTTCCTGCAACAGCACCCGCGTCGCTTCCGCGTCCAGCTTCGCCAACACGCCGCGCGCGGAAGCCACGGTGTTGTCCCCCACCGTGTCCACCGGCAATGCGCACGCGTCCTGCGGCTGCGACAGCCACCAGGCGGCTTCCTTCTCCAGCTCCGGGCCTCGCGCGTACGTCTCCAGCTTGCGCGCCCACGCCTGGAAGGACGTCGTCTTCGCCGGCAACTCCACCGCTCGGCCTTCTCGCCGCTGTACGTAGGCCGTGCCCAGGTCCTCCAGCAGCACGCGCCACGACACGCCGTCCACCACCAGGTGGTGCACCACCAGCAGCAGCCGCGACGTCCGCCCCGCTCCGCGCTCGATCAACAGCGCGCGCAGCAACAGGCCCTCGCTCAAATCAAGGCTCGCCTGGGTCCGCGCCACCGCATCCGCGAGCGCCCGGGCCTGATCCGCTTCGGACAACGCGGACACATCCACCTGCTCCAACACCAGCGCCTTCTCAAGGCCGGCGTTGTGCTGCGTCCAACCAGAGTCGCCGCGCAAGTAGCGCATCCGCAGCGCGTCGTGGTGCTCCACCAACGCCCGCAGCGCCTCCTCCAGCCGCTCCGCCTCCACCCCTTCCTTCGCCTCCAGCAGCACCGCCTGGTTGAAGTGGTGTGCCTGCGGCAGCTCCTTCTCGAAGAACCACCGCTGGATCGGCGTCAGCGCCGCCTCGCCCTCCACCAGCCCCTGCTCTCCCACCGAGCCTCGGACCGCCTCCACCACCTTCGCCAACTGCTCCACCGTCGGGTGCTGGAACAACTGCTTCGGCGTCACCTTCAGCCCCGCCTGCCCTGCCTTGGCTACCACCTGGATGCTCAGGATGGAGTCGCCGCCCAGCGCGAAGAAGTTCTCGCGCACGCCCACCCGCTCCACGCCCAGCACCCGCGCCCAGACTCCCGCAAGCGTCTCCTCGGTCCGCGTCCTCGGCGCTTCGTAGGACTCGCTGGCTTCCGTGCTCGCCTCCGGCGCGGGCAGCGCCTTGCGGTCCACCTTGCCGTTCGACGACAGGGGCAGCGCCTCCAGGACGACGAAGGCCGCGGGCACCATGTACTCCGGCAGCCTCGCCTTCAGCTCCGCGCGCAGTCCGTCCACCGACACCCGCGCATCGGCCTGTCCCACGACGTAGGCCACCAGCCGCTTGATACCGGGCGCGTCCTCGCGCACCACCACCACGCTCTCGCGCACGCCCTCGCACTGGCCCAGCGCCGCTTCGACTTCACCCAGCTCGATGCGGAAGCCACGCACCTTCACCTGGAAGTCCAGGCGGCCCAGGTACTCGATGCTCCCGTCGGCCAGGATGCGGGCCTGATCTCCCGTGCGGTACAGCCGCGTCCCCGCGGGCCCGTGCGGATTGGGAACGAAGCGCTCCGCCGTCAGCGACGGACGCCCCAGGTAGCCACGGCCCACCTGCACACCGCCAATGTACAGCTCGCCCGCGAGCCCCACCGGCACCGGCTCCAGGGCCTCGTCCAGGATGAGGATCTGCGTATTCGCCACCGGCCGGCCAATGGGCACGCTGCGCCGTCCGTCGTCGCGCTCGCACGCCCAGAAGGTCACGTCCACCGCGGCCTCCGTCGGGCCGTAGAGGTTGTGCAGCGGCACGCCCAGTCGCTCCAGGCAGCGGTCCTTCAGCTCCAGCGGCAGCGCCTCTCCGCTGCACACCACGCGACGGAGCGCCGTGCACCGCTCCAGCCCGGACTCCTCCAGGAACACCTGGAGCATCGACGGCACGAAGTGCAGCGTCGTGACGCCCTCGCGCGCCATCACGTCCACCAGGTAGGCGGCGTCCTGATGGCCTCCGGGCCGCGCGACCAGCAGCCGCGCTCCGGTGATCAGCGGCCAGAAGAACTCCCACACCGACACGTCGAAGCTGAAGGGCGTCTTCTGCAACACGACGTCCTGCGGCTCCAACCCGTAGGCCTCCTGCATCCAGAGCAGCCGGTTGCAGATGCCCGCGTGGGTGTTCATCGCGCCCTTCGGGCGGCCCGTGCTGCCCGACGTGTAGATGACGTACGCCAGGTGCTCCGGCCCCGCGCCCGACTCCACCGGCGCCGCGGACGACCGCTCCACCTGGGCCCAATCCGAGTCCAGGCACACCACGGGCGTGTTCCCCACGGAGAGCAGGTCCACCAGGTGCCGCTGCGTGAGCAGCACCGCCACCGCCGAGTCCGCCACCTGATACGTCAGGCGCTCGGCCGGGGCGGACGGATCGATGGGCACGTACGCGCCGCCCGCCTTGAGCACGCCCAGGAGCGCGACCACCAGCTCCAGGGAGCGCTCCACGCAGACGCCCACGCGCACCTCGGGCCCCACGCCGCGCTCCCGCAAATGGTGCGCGAGCTGGTTGGCCCGGGCATCCAGCTCGCGGTACGTGAGCCGCAGGCCCTCGAAGTCCACCGCCACCGCGTCCGGCGTGCGCGCGACCTGGGCTTCCACCAGCCCGTGCAGCGTGACGTCGGTCGGGTAGTCGCGGTGCGTGGCGTTCCAGTCCACCAGCAGCAGGTGGCGCTCCGCGACGGACATCAGCGGCAGCGACTTCACCCGCGTCTCCGGATGGGCCACGGCGGCCGTCAGGAGCACGTCCAGGTGCTCCACCCACCGCGCCACCGTCGTCGCGTCGAAGAGGTCGGTGTTGTACTCCAGCGTGCCCGTGAAGCCGGAGGCCGCGTCGGTCAGCGACAGCTTCAGGTCGAACTGCGCGCCCGCGCCCTCCTCCTCCAGCATCCGCAGCGACAGCCCCGGCAGGCGCAGCTCCGGCAGCGGATCCTCCTGGAGCGCCAGCATCACCTGGAACAGCGGCGACCGGCTCAGGTCGCGCTGGGGCTGCAACGCGTCCACCAGCTTCTCGAACGGCACCGCCTGATGCGCGTACGCGCCCAGCGTCGTCTCACGCACCTGCTGGAGCAGTTCCCGGAACGACGGATTCTCCCCCAGCCGCGCCCGCAGCACGAGCGTGTTCACGAACAGGCCGATGAGCCCTTCCAGCTCCGCGCGATCGCGCCCCGCGACCGGCGAGCCCACGAGCACGTCGTCCTGCCCCGCGTGGCGCGCCATCAACACCTGCCACGCCGCCAGCAGCACCATGAAGGGCGTCACGCCCTCGCGCCGGGCCAGCGCGCGCACGGCGTCCGTCAACCCGGGCGACAGGTGCACCGGGAGCGTCGCCCCGGCGGCCGTCTGGACCACCGGACGCGGCCGGTCCGTGGGCAGCGCGAGCACGTGCGACGCGCCTTCGAGCTTCGCCCGCCACCACGCAAGCTGGGCCTCCAGTGTCTCCCCCTGAAGCCACGTCCGCTGCCACGCCGCGTGGTCCGCGGGCTGGAGCGACAGCGGCGGCAGCGGCGATGCGTGCCCCGACACGAAGGCTTCGTAGAGCGCGGCCACTTCCCGCACCATCACCAGCATGGAGCCGCCGTCGGAGACGACGTGGTGCATCGTCAGCAGCAGTACGTGGCGCGTGGGCGCGCACTTCAGGAGCGTGAGCCGCAGGAGCGGTCCGCGCGCCAGGTCGAAGGGACGGCGCGCCTCTTCCGCCATCAGGCGCCGCACCTCCGCGCCCGCGTCCTCATGGGCCGACAGATCCTTCCCCACGAGCGGCACCGGCGAAGGCGCGGCCACGACCTGGAACGGCTGCCCTTCCGGCGCCACCAGCGTGGTGCGCAGCGATTCGTGCCGCTGCACCAGCGCCTCGAACGCGCGCTCCAGGGCGTGCACGTCCAGCGCGCCGTCCAGCTCCACCGCCACGGGGATGTGGTACGCGGGATTGCCCGGTTCCAACTGCTCCAGGAACCACAGGCGCTGCTGCGCGAAGGACGGCACCAGCGCACCGTCGCGCGGCACCGCATGCAACGCGGGCCCCAGCACCCCGGCCTGACCCAGACGGAGGGCGTCGATGCGCGCCGCCAGCGCGCCCAGCGTGGACGCGTCGAACAGCTCACGCACGGGAAGCTCGACCTGGAAGGCCGCGCGGACCGACGAGGACAACCGCGTGGCCAGCAGTGAATGGCCTCCGAGCGCGAAGAAGTCGTCGCGCAGTCCCACCGACTCCACGCGCAGCAACTGGCTCCACAGGCCCGCGAGCAGCACCTCCGTGGGCGTGCCCGGCGCCACGAAGCCATGCTCCGCGCGCGGGGCCTCCGGGACCGGCAGCGCGGCGCGGTCCACCTTGCCATTGGGCGTGAGCGGCAGCGCGTCCAGCACCATCACGGAGGACGGCACCATCGACTCCGGCAGCAGGCGACGGGCGTGCTCCCGGAGCGCGGACTCCCCCAGCGTCTGTCCGGGCTTCGCGACCACATACGCCACGAGCCGCGCGTCTCCCGGCACGTCCTCGCGCGCGACGACCACCGAGGCCGCGACGCCCGCGTGCTGCCCCAGGACGGACTCCACCTCACCCGGTTCGATGCGGAAGCCGCGCACCTTCACCTGATGGTCCACGCGGCCCAGGAACTCCAACGTCCCGTCCGTGCGCCACCGCGCGCGATCGCCCGTGCGGTACAGCCGAGCGCCCGGCGTCCCACCGAACGCATCCGGAACGAAGCGCTCCGCCGTCAGGTCCGGACGGCCCAGGTAGCCACGCACCACGCCGTCGCCGCCGATGAACAACTCGCCGGGCACTCCCATGGGAACGGGGCGCAGGTGCGCGTCCAGCAGGTGCAGGCCGGTGTTCGCCAGCGGCCGTCCCAACGACACCGTTCCGGAGCGCTCGGCCTCCACGCGATGCGTCGAGGACCACACCGTGGTCTCGGTGGGTCCGTACATATTGAGTAATACTGGAACCCGTGCCCGCAAGCGTGCCGCGAGCGCACCCGGAAGTGCTTCACCGCCCACCAGCATCTGCCCCAGCCCGCCGAGCGCCTCCAGCGCGCGTGGCTCCTCCACGAGCGCGCGCGCATACGACGGCGTGCATTGCAGGTGCGTGGCCGCGTGACGCTCCAACGTCTGGGCGAGCGCGACAGGCTCCAGCCCCACCGGCGCGAGCACCACCTGGAAGCCGCGCGTCCACGTCCAGAGCAGCTCCAGCACGGAGATGTCGAACGAGATGCTCGTCACCGCCAGCCACGTGCCCGAGCGCGGCGACACGTGCGCGTCCATCGCGCGGAAGAAGTTCATCACCGTCCGGTGCGGCACCAACACGCCCTTGGGGCGCCCCGTCGAACCGGAGGTGTAGAGCACGTACGCGAGCGTCCCTGAGTCCGTCTCCCGAGGCGCCGCGTCCGGGAAGTCTCCGGCTGGCGAAACACTCGCGTCCAGGGACGCCTCCAACACCAGCCGCTGCCCCTCCGGCACCCGGAGCACGCCGTCCAGGTGGCGCGGTCCCACCAGCACGCGCGCCCCGGAGTCCTGCCACATGGACGCCAGCCGCTCCGCCGGGTAGCCCGGATCCAACGGCAGGTAGGCCGCGCCCGCCTCCAGGATGCCCAGCAGTCCCACCGCCAGCTCCACCGAGCGGTCCACGCACAGGCCCACCACCGACTCCGGGCCCACGCCGCGCGCGCGCAGCTCCCGCGCCACGGCCCGCGCCCGCTGCCGCAGCTCGCGGTACGTCAGCCGGGTGTCCCCGACGATGAGCGCCACGGCGTCCGGCGTGCGGAGCACCTGCGCCGCGAACAGCGACGCGATGGTGGCCTCCGACGGGAAGTCGGTGACGGGCCCCTGCGCCAGCGCCGACAGGTGCTTTGCCTCCGCCGCGTCCAGCAGCGGCAGCGCATCCACCCGGCGCGACGGCTCCGCGACCGCGGCCTGGAGCAGCACGCGCAGGTGCCCGGACAGCCGGGCCACGGTGTCCGCGTCGAACAGGTCGGTGGCGTACTCCAGGAAGCCCTCCAGGCCCCGCGTGGACTCCGCCAGCGACAGCGTCAGGTCGAACATCGCCGTGCCGGTGTGGACGTCCAGCAGGCGCGACTGGAGGCCGGGCAGCACCGGCGCTCCCACCTGCGCGCCCTGAAGGATGAACATCACCTGGAACAGCGGCGTGTGGCCCCGCTCGCGCGCGGGCTGGAGCGCTTCCACCAGCTTCTCGAACGGCACGTCCTGGTGCGCGTACGCCCCCAGCGCCGTGTCCCGCACCCGCCCCAGCAACTGCTGGAACGTGGGCGCGCCGGACAGCCGGGTGCGCATCACCAGCGTGTTGACGAAGAAGCCCACCAGCCCCTGGAACTCCGCGCGCTCCCGCCCCGCGATGGCCGTGCCCACGCTGACGTCGTCCTGCCCCGCGTGGCGCGCGAGGACGGCCTGGAAGCCCGCGAGCAGCACCATGAAGGGCGTCACCCCTTCGCGCACCGCCAGCGTCTTCACCGCGTCCGTCAGCGCCCTGTCCAGCACCACCGGCAGGCGCTCACCGCGAACGTCCCGCACGACGGCACGCGGCCGGTCCGTGGGCAGCTCCAGCAGCCGGGGCGCCCCGGACAGCTGCTGCTTCCAGTACTTCAGCCGCGCCTCCAGCACGGGCCCGTCCAGCCCCTCCCGCTGCCAGTCCGCGAAGTCGGCGTAGCGCAGCGGCAGCGCGGGCAGCGGCGACGGCCGGCCCTCGCGCCGCGCCGCGTACAGCGCGGACAGCTCGCGCACGAGCACCGCCATCGACGCGCCGTCCGACACCGCGTGGTGCATCACCAGCACCAGCACGTGCGTGCTTGGCGCCAGCGTCAGCAGCGTGGCGCGCACCAGCGGCCCTCGCGCCAGATCGAACGGACGGCGTGCCTCCTCCTGCGCCCGCAATGCCGCCGCGGACTCCCCCTCCGACGCGGACAGGGACTCGAACGACACGCGCTCCAACGGCAGCGCCGCATGTGGAGCGATGACCTGGAGCGGACGGCCGTCCTGCGCGCGGAAGGTGGTCCGCAGCGCGTCATGCCGCTCGGCGAGCGCCGCGAGGCTCTCCTCCAGCGCGACCACGTCGAGCGCCCCATCCAGCCGCACCGCCGCCGGCAGGTTGTAGGCCACGTCGCCCGGCGCGTACTGATCCAGGAACCACAACCGCGCCTGCGAGAAGGACACCTCGCGGTCGCCCGTCACGTCCAGTTGGCGCGGCGCGGTCCGCCCCGGCCCCTGCGCCTCCCGGAGCGCGACGAGCTGCCGCGCCAGGGACGCGATGCTCGGTCCCTGGAGCAACAACTCCATGGGCACCGTCAGGCCCGTGCCGGTGGAGACCTCGTGCGCCAGCTCCACCGCCGCCAGCGAGTCCAGCCCGTAGCGCGTCACCGGCGCCTGGAGATCCAGCTCCTCGCGCCGCACGCGCAGGTGCCGGGCCACCACGTCGCGCAGCCACGCCTCCAGCGCCTCCGCCGTCTCCGCGCCCGCCTTCGTCACCGGCGCCGCAGCCGGCGCGGTGCTCGCGCGCGACGCGCCTCCGGACGACGTGGGGCCCGTTGAGCCAGGGCCAGGGCCGGAGCCCGGATCAGAGCCGGAGGGCGGCTCGGGCGGCGGCTCCCGCCACGCCATCACCTCCTGCAACGTGCCGGTGAGGAACCCGGCGCGGCACGCATGGCGCTGCACCTTGCCGCTGGACGTCTTGGGCAGGCTCCCCGGTTCGATGAGCACCACCGCGTACGCCTGCACCTCGTGCAGCTCCGCCAGCCGCTGGCGGATGACGCCGATGGCCGCGTCCGCCGCCTCGAACTGCTGGCGCAGGCCGCCCAGCTTGCGCACGTCGATCTCCTGCACGACGACCGCGCGCTCCTCGCCGCCCACGTCCACGGAGAACACCGCGCCGCCCCCGGGCCGCAGCGCCGGGTGGCCCACCTCCACCGTCGCCTCCATGTCCTGGGGGTAGTGGTTGCGGCCGCGCAGGATGATCAGGTCCTTGCGCCGGCCGGTGACGTACAGCTCACCGTCGGGCCGCAGGAAGCCCAGGTCGCCCGTGCGCAGGTACGGCAGTGAGTCCTCCTGCGCGATGCGCGCCTGGAACGTGTCGTGGCTCGAGTCCTCGCGGCCCCAGTAGCCCGTGGCCACGCTCCGGCCGGACACCCAGATTTCACCCACCACCCCGGGCGCGCGCCGCTCGCGCGTCTCCGGATCCACGATGGCGATGCGCTGATCCAGGATCGTCTGCCCGCAGCCCACCAGCGTCCGGGCCCCCGCGTCGTTGACGCCGGTCTCCTCCGCGCGGTGCTGCTCCAGCGCGCTGGCCGACAATGTCATCGACAGCGGCGGCGCCGACTTCTGGCCTCCGGAGACGATGAGCGTCCCTTCCGCCAGCCCGTAGCAGGGGTAGAACGCTTCGCGCTTGAAGCCGCTGGGGCCGAACGCCTCCACGAAGCGATCCAGCGTCTCCGGGCGGATGGGCTCCGCCCCTGTGAAGGCGACCTCCCAGCGGCTCAGGTCCAGCGCCTGTCGCTGTTCGGGCGTGCTCTTGCGCACGCACAGGTCGAAGGCGAAGTTCGGCCCGCCGCTGACGGTGCCCCCGTAGCGGCTCACCGCCTCCATCCACGCCATGGGCCGCTTGAGGAAGCTCAAGGGCGACATGAGCACCGCGGGGTAGCCCCCGAACAGCGGCTGCATGATGCCGCCGATGAGCCCCATGTCGTGGTACGGCGGCAGCCAGATGACGGCCACGCTGTCGTTGCGCGTTTCGAAGGCGTGGTGGATGAGCCCCAGGTTGTGCACCAGGTTGCCGTGCGTGAGCATCACGCCCTTGGGCGTGCCCGTGGAGCCGGACGTGTACTGGAGGAACGCCAGAGAGTCGGACTTCAGGTCCGGCGCCTTCCAGGAGCCCGCCGCGTCGGTGGGCAGGTCGTCCGTCGCCAGCCACTTCACGCCCCGCAGCTCCGGGGCCTGCTCGAACAGGAACTCCGCCATCGACAGCACGAACGACGTCGTCAACACCACCGTCGCGCGCGCGTCCTGGATGATGGCCCGCAGCCGGGGCAACGTGCGCTCCAGCCGGGACGGATCCGGCGGATACGCGGGCACCGCCACCGCCCCCGCGGTCAGGCACCCGAAGAACCCCGCCACGTAATCCAGCCCGGGCGGATACAGCAGCACCACCCGCTCCCCGGCCCCGCCATGCGCCTGCAGCGTGGCGGCGATCGCCCGCGCCCGCTCGCGCAACCCCGCGAACGTCAGCGCCGTCTCCTCACCCTCCTCCAGGAAGGTGTAGAGCCGCCTCTCCGCCCCCTGCCGGGCCCTCTCGTCGATGAGGTCCAGCAAGGTCGCATAGGCCGGCGCATGGCTCGCCAAAAGCATGGTGGACTTCCTCTGGATGGTTGGCGGTGCAGGACCTGAACCGGGGGGATGGTCCGGCCCACGCACAAGTGGGCGAATCGTATCCGCAAACAAACCCAGCGAGAAATGTCATGCCGGTGCTTCTTGCTTTTCTCTGGGAATCTGTATGCGAACTCAATGACAGCCCCGGCTTCCCTGGAACCGGAGGGTAGAAATCCCCCGCGCGCAGGAAGGAATCCGAGAAGTCGCGGGCCCAGGCGGCGTGTTACCGCCTTGAAGTCACCGAGGGAATCATCAACATTGGCGGGACGCGAGCGCCTCCGGAGGAAGCCGGATGCCTGCTCCCTAGCACTGGCAGCAACATCCCATCCGCTCCGGGTCAAAACGTCCCGGAAGCCCCCCGCGAGACCTCCCCATGCTCGAGCGCCCCATGTACCTGAAGCCCGATGTCGCCATCGAGCCACTGTTCAACCAGTGGTACGTCTGGTGGTACCTGCTGTCGCCCGCGACGGCGCCGCTGTTCGTCTCGCGCCTGCACCTGAAGCTGATGCAGTCGTTCGTGGCGAACCCGGACGTGCACGTCGCCGCGCTCCAGAACCCGGCGCTGATGGGCGGCCCGTTCATCAACCACCCCGTGTCGCGCGTGGGGGACGTGAAGGCGCTGCTGGACCGCACCACGAAGGACCACGCGGACTTCCTGGCCTACACCAAGGCGCTGGCGGACCTGGAGCAGCTGCTCGCCAGCTCCAAGGGTGAGTCGCTGGAGCCGCTCTACGCGAAGGTGCCGGACATGCTCCGGGGCTACGTGGAGCTGACGTACGACCTGGCCCACCGGGCCAACGCCCGCATCATGGAGCCGCTGCTCTACCGCAGCAGCCTGTACAAGGAGTCGTCGCAGAGCGTGTCGCTGATGCGCGTCACGGGAGACGCGCGCAAGTATGTCTTCAGCACGCCCCGGCTCGAAGGGGACACGCCGCTGTGGCTCCAGGTGCCCTTCCGGCACGAGGGCCTGGACGCCCTCTTCCGCATGCGTCACACGCCGGGCAGCCCCGGGCAGGTGGCGGAGATGCTGGGCGTGCCGACCTCCGCGGCGGACGCGTTCGCGGACCTCTTCACGGACGTGGCCCCCCGCAAGCCGGAGCCCTACACGGGGCCGGGCGTACGCGTGCGCTACTTCGGTCACGCGTGCGTGCTGATGGAGACGCGCGAGGTGTCCGTCCTCACCGACCCCGTCATCAGCTACGAGTTCCCCACCGAGCACGCGCGCTTCACCCACGCGGACCTGCCGGAGAAGATCGACTACGTCCTCATCACCCACGGCCACGCCGACCACCTGATGATGGAGACGCTCATCCAGCTGCGTCACCGCATCGGGACCATCGTCGTGCCCCGCTCCAACTCGTTCTCGCTGGCGGATCCGTCGCTGCGCCTGATGCTGGAGAAGACGGGCTTCCGCAACGTCGTTGAAATCGACGACCTGCAGGAGATCCGCATCCCCGGCGGTTCGCTGATGGGCATTCCCTTCATTGGCGAGCACAGCGACCTGTCCGTGCAGGCGAAGACGGCGCACCTGGTCCGCCTGGGCGGCCGCGCGATGCTGATGGCCGCGGACTCCAACGCGCTGGAGCCCCGCATGTACGAACACCTCCAGGAGCTGGTGGGCCCGCTGGACGCGCTCTACCTGGGCATGGAGTGCGAGGGCGGCCCGATGAGCTGGATGTACGGCCCGCTGCTCAGCAATCCCCTGCCGCGCAAAATGGACCAGTCGCGCCGGCTCAACGGCTCCGACTCCGCGCGCGCCACGGAGATCCTCAACCACCTGAAGCCGCGCGAGTCCTTCGTCTACGCCATGGGCCAGGAGCCCTGGCTGCGCCACGTCATGGTGCTCCAGTACGACGAGACGGCGCCCCAGATGATCGAATCGAACAAGTTCCTGGAAGTCTGCCGCAGCCGGAACATTCCGGCCGAGCGGCCCTTCCTGCGGATGGAGCGGATCCTGGAGTAGCGCGGGGCGCAGGTCAGGTGAGGCGCGGCGGGCCGGACGGCACATAGAATCGCCGGCCATGGCCCCCCGTCCCACCCGTCCCGTGTTGAGAGCGGTGTTGAACGCCCTGGCGACGTTCCTCGCCACGCTCAAGGGCGTCCACCAGATGCTGTTCGACGCCGTGCGCTGGTCGCGCATGCGCTACGTGTGGCTCAAGCCCCAGCCCACGGACATCTTCATCGCCACCGCGCCCAAGGCGGGGACGACGTGGACGCAGCAGATCGTCTTCCAGCTGCTCACGCGGGGCCGGGGCGAGTTTCAGCACATCGACCAGGTGGCGCCCTTCGTGGACGTGATGTCGCTCATCCCGCACGCGGAGCGGCTGCTGGACGCCATGCCCGCGCCGCGCGTCTTCAAGACCCACCTGACCTACGGCGTGCTGCGCCCCCCCGCAGCCTGCCGCATCATCTACGTCACGCGCGTCGCCTCGGACAGCCTGCTGTCGCGCTACCAGCACGACTGCCTGATGCAGGGTCAGCGCATCGACTTCGACCGCTACGTCCAGCACTCGCTGCGAGCCAACGAATGGGGCCGGCACCTGGCCTCGTGGTGGCCGCACCGCGCGGATCCGAACGTGCTGCACGTGCGGTACGCGGACCTCGTCGCCGACCGGGAAGCATGCCTGCGCCGCATTGGCGCCTTCCTGGGCGTGCCCGTCCAGGACGAGGACCTGCCCCTGCTGATGGAGAAGACGGGCTTCGAATACATGAAGCAGCACGACGCCCGGTTCGACCCCCGGCTGTCGCGGCACGAGCCCCTGGATCCGGGCCAGGGCTTCGTCTTCAAGGGCGGCGTGGGCCGGGGCAAGCAGACGCTCAAGCCGGAGCAGCAGGCCCGGCTGGATGCGCGCGACAAGGCGCTCCGCCAGAAGCTGCTCATCTCCGACGAAGCACTCTAGCGACGCGCGCGTCCGTCAGGCCTCGTGGCCCTTCAGCCCGCGCAGGCCCGCGAGCAGCGCCTCACCGTCCGGCGTGCCCAGGCCGGTGCACGCATTCCACACGGCGTCCGCGCTGGCGAAGTACGCGCCATTGCCACCCCGGGTGATGCGGTGGACGACGGGCGCGCCCTGGCGCACCAGCGTGTACAGGCGGGGGTTGAGGAAGCCCACGCGCTCCCCCAGCCCCTCGTTGATGAGGGTGAGGAGCGCGGCCCACATCGGCGCGGCGGCGCTGGTGCCCGCGGCGACCCCGCGCTGCCCCTTGAAGACGATTTGATAGCCGGTGTGCAGGTCGGCGTTGGCCGCGACGTCGGGCACGCCCCGCCCCGGCGTCCTCGACGTGAGCTGGAACACGCCGCCCTTCCAGGTGGTGTTCACCTGCACGGGCACGTTCATGCCGTTCTGGTACGGGGGCAGCGCGTTCATCGTGCTCACCCCGCCGCTGCTCGCGCCGGCCGACACGGTGAAGCCCAGGGCGCCCATGGACATGGCCTCGCCCAGGCGGTTCCACACCTGCTCGTGGAGGATGCGGTCCCCGTCGGCTTCGAGCGTCGTGCCGCCGCAGCCCAGCACCAGCGCGCTCGCGGCGGGATAGCTGGGCGCCGCCACGGTGATGGCGTCCGTGGGTGAGCCGCCCTTCACGGGCACCTGCGAGCCCAGGTCCCCGGAGGCCGCGCACACGGTGATGCCCAGGAGCGCCGCTTCCTTGAAGAGCCGCTCGAAGGCGGCCTCCTCGTCCGGCTGGATGAGGGAGCCTTCATAGAAGGACCAGCTGCTGGTCAGCACCGACGGCCGGTTCGTCCGGTCGCTGATGGCCATGGCGAAGGCGCGGTGGTAGTCGCCCAGCGAGTAGTCCTTGGAGCCCGCGTTGTAGACGACGACGCGCGCCTTGGGACACACCGAGGACACCAGCTCCACGTCCATGGTGACCTCCGCGTTGGAGCTGACGCTCAAGGTCGGCTTGTTGGGCCCCACGTTCACCGGCGCCTCGCGCGTCACGCCCATCCAGGACAGGTACTCGGTGAGGTCCTCCTGCCTGTAGCCGCCCGTCAGCTCGATGATGCCCACGCACTGGCCCTCGCCCTGCGTCGGGGGATAGCGGTAGAGGCGCGCCACCTGCGCGGCCGGATACGAGCGCAGCCCGGCATCCTCCGCCTGCGTCACGGGGACGGGCGGTGACGCGGAGCTGTGGGTGACCAGCGGCCGCGTGTCCAGGCCGAACACCCACTCCACGACGCCGCGCAGGGGGCGCGGCATCGCGAGGGGTTTCGTGTGGCTCAGGAACGACAGCTTCCCCAACTGGTAGCCCTTGAGGTCCACGCTGAAGGCCTTGCGGATGGCGGTGGGCGAACCTTCGAGCTGCACGAAGCCCCGGTCGCGCTGCACGGAAACCACGCGCAGATGGAACGCCTTGGCGAAGCGCTCCACGGCGGCCAGGTCCTTCTTCGCCGTGCCGTACTTCGCCTCGAACTCCTCGTGGGTGAGCGGACGGGGCGGAGGCTCCTCGCACAGCGCCTCCACCGTCGGCAGGGGCACCGCGGGGCGCAGCAGCAGGGTGAGCTTCACGGGGCCCTTGAGGGCACGAACCCGGAGGGGAAGGGGCACCGGGAAGGGAAACACTCGCTCGCGCTGCGCCGGGGGGATGCGGGCCATGCGCGGCTTTCTACCACGCACGCCCCCACGCACCGTCCGGGTCGTATCCACCGCCCCGCGCCACAGGTAGGCTCGCGCCCCCGCCCATGAACCGAGCCCTCCGCCTCAAGCCCCACCTGCGCGCCGAGGTGCTCGATTCGCGGCGCGTCTTCCTTGTCGGTGAACGCGCCCAGTTCCTGCTGGAGGGTTCCCCGCACGCGCGCGTCGTGCCCCTGCTGGACGGCCAGCGCACCGTGGCCCAGATCATCACCGCGCTGGAAGGACAGGTCTCCGCGCCGGAGGTGCTCTACGTGCTGTCGCTCCTGGAGGAGCGTGGACACGTGGAGACCGCGGACGACGTGTTCGACGCGGAGGTCGCCGGCTTCTGGGAGTCGCTGGGCATCGACGCGGCGCGCGCGGCCGAACGGCTGCTGGACACGCCCGTCGCCGTGCGCGCCGTCGCGGGCGAGGACGCCGAGCGGCTGGTGGACGCCCTGCGGGACACCGGCCTGGACGTGCGCGAGGAAGCGGACCGCCACATCCTGCTGGTGGACGACTACCTGTCCCCGGAAGCACTCGCGCTCGCGCGAGCGGCCCGGAGCGCCGGGGCCGCTTTCCTGCCGGTGAAGGTCGCGGGCACCGCGTGCCATGCGGGCCCCGTCTTCGCCCCCGGGGACGGCGCATGCTGGACGTGCCTCGCCTCGCGCCTGCGCGGCAACCGCCCCATCGAGCAGTACCTCGCGCGGCGGGAAGCCCCGACGCGGCCCGCGCGGACCGGACTGCCCACGACGGCGCAGGCGGGGCTGTCCTTCGCGGCGACGCTCGCGGCGCGCTGGGTGGTGGAGGGCGACACGGCGGAGGCCCGTCACACGCGGCTGTGGACGCTCGACTTCGCCACCTGGACGCTGGACTCGCACGCCGTGACGCGACGTCCGCAGTGTCCGGACTGCGGCGACCCCGGCTGGATGGAAGCGCGCGCGCGACAGCCGCTGGTGCTGGCCTCACGCCCCAAGCGCTTCACCGACGATGGCGGGCACCGCGTCCTCACGCCCGAGGAGACCTGGGAGCGCCACCGCCACCTCGTGAGCCCGGTGACGGGCGTAGTGAGCGACCTGCGCGCGGTGCCGGGGGATGCACCGCTGGGCCACATCCAGTCCGCCCTCTTCCGCGTGTGCCCGTGGACGGACGCGCCGGCCTCCGACGACTTCCACCGCGTGGCCAGCGGCAAGGGCCGCACGGAGGTCCAGGCCCGCGCGGGTGCGTTGGGCGAGGCCCTGGAGCGCTACAGCGCCGTGTTCCAGGGCGACGAGCCCCGCGTCCACGCCACCGCGTCATCCCTGGGCGCGCAGGCCGTGCTTCCGGACGTGCTCCAGCACTTCAGCGCCGCGCAGTTCGCGAAGCGGCCTGATGGAGCAACACACCGCGACGCGCGCACCGCCATCCCCCGGCCCTACGACGACCAGCCGATGGACTGGAGCCCCGCGTGGTCGCTCACGCACGACGCGCGCCGCTACGTGCCCACGTCGTTCGCGTACCTCTTCGCGCCCACGCCCGCCGACGGCCCCTTCTGCCTCTTCAACTCCAACGGGAACGCGGCCGGCAACTGCGTGGAGGAGGCCATCCTCCAGGGGTTCCTGGAGCTGGTGGAGCGCGATGCGGTGGCGCTCTGGTGGTACAACCGCCTGCGCCGTCCCCGGGTGGAGTTGCAGAGCTTCGACGAGCCCTGGTTCACGTCGGTGGAGGCGCACTACCGGACGCTGGGGCTGCGGCTGTGGGTGCTCGACCTCACGCACGACCTGGGCATCCCGGTGTTCGCCGCGCTCGTGTGGTCCCCGGCGCGTGGCAGGGCCTGGGCCGGGTGCGGCTGTCACTTCGACGCGAAGCTCGCCGTGCAGCGCGCGCTCACGGAAGTGGCCCAGTGCTACGACCCGAAGGACACGTCCGCATCGCCCTGGGACCTGGGCGCGCACGCGGACCCCTCGTGGCTGCTTCCCGACGAAGCGGCCGCTGCGCGCGTGTGCTCCGACTTCCCACGCGTATGGCATGACGACCTGCGTGACGACGTGACGGAGTGCGTCGCGCGCGCCGCACGCGCGGGCATGGAGGTGCTGGTGGTGGACCAGGGGCGGCCGGATGTGGGCCTGTCGGCGGTGAAGGTCATCGTGCCGGGCCTGCGACACTTCTGGCCCCGCCTGGGCCCCGGCCGGCTGTATGACGTACCGGTGCGGATGGGCTGGCTGTCCGCGCCGCTGACCGAAGCGCAGCTCAACCCCGTGCCCTTCTACTTCTGAGCGTTCCTCCGCCTTGTCGCCCTCCCCTCCCAGGCCCCGCATCCTGCTGGTCCAGTGCGGACCGGACCGACGGCACGTCGACCGGGAGACGGAGGACTTCGACCCGGAGCGCGGGCTCGTGAAGCGCGCGACGATGACGCCGCTGGCCTGCGCGACGCTCGCGGCGCTCACGCCCGACACCTTCAGCGTGGACATCTGGGACGAGGAGCTGCACGGACAGCTCCGCGTGGACACGGAGCTTGCGGACTACGACATCGTCGGCGTGTCGGTGATGTACTCCGCCCTCACCTACCAGGCGCGCTTCCTGGGGGGCTTCTTCCGGGACCGGGGCGCCACCGTCGTCGCGGGAGGCCCCGCCGTCTCCGCCGCGCCGGAGGACTACCGGGGCTTCTTCGACGCGCTCTTCGTCAACGAGGCGGAGCGCACCTGGCCGCGCTTCCTCGCGGACTACCTCCAGGGCGAGTACGCGCCGGAGTACCGGCAGATTGAAAAGCCCGCCCTGAGCGAGAGCCCTCCGCCGCGCTGGGACGGCATCGCCGCGGACTTCCCGCGCTATGCCTGGGGCTCCGTGCAGACCACGCGCGGCTGCCCCTTCGACTGTTCCTTCTGCGACGTCATCTACCTGTACGGCCGCAAGCAGCGGCACAAGCCGGTGGCCCAGGTGCTGGACGAGGTCCGGGCCCACGCGGCGCTCGGCGCGGAGGGCGTGTTCTTCGCGGACGACGAGTTCATTGGCGACGCGGGCTACGCGAAGGAGGTGCTCGCGGGGCTGGTGCCGCTCAACCGCGCCCTGCCCCGCCCGCTGCGCTTCTTCACCCAGGTGACGATGAACCTGAGCCGCGACGCGGCGCTGCTGGAAGGCATGGCGGACGCCAACTTCTACACCGTCGTGCTGGGCATCGAGTCCTTTGACGCCGCCGCGCTCAAGGAAGCGCAGAAGCACCAGAACGTGCGCGCGGACCTCATCGGCGACCTGCTGAAGATTCAGGCGCACGGCATCGGGCCCCGGGGCAGCTTCATCGTCGGGTTCGATCACGACACGCCCGCGGTGTTCGACTCGCTGCACGCGAACATCCAGCGCTCGCACCTGCCGTGGGTGGTGGTCGCGCCCCTGCAGGCGCCGCGCGGCACGAAGCTGTGGACGCGGCTGCGCGCGGAGGGCCGGCTCGCCACGCCCCGCAAGGCGCAGTCGCGCGACCGGGGCGCCATCGTGCTCAACGTGATGCCGCTGGGCATGACGCGGCCCCAGCTCCTCGAAGGGTTCCGCGACCTGGTGGAGCGGCTGTCCACGTGGGACGCCGCCTGCGAGCGCATCCGGGGCTTCATCGCCGGCATCCAGCGTCCGCCCCGCGTGGTGGAACCGGAGTGGCCGGAGGCTGTCACCGACCGCTTCCTGCGCGAGGCCACCGACGCGTGGGCCCTGACGTCCGCCGAGCGCACCGCGCTGGGCGACACGCTCCTGGAGGTCCGCCGCACCGCGCCCGCGATGCTGCCGCGCGCGGTGTTCTTCCTCGCGCGCAACCAGAACGAGCGCCGCCGGCACGAGCGGCTCTTCACCGACTTCGACGCCGTGCTGGACGCGGAGCGCAAGGGCGACTTCATCCCGGACACGCAGCCCGTCTACGTGCCGCCCACCTTCGCCACCGCGATGCGCGACGTGTTCCCGGACCTGTACGTGCGCCTCAACCGTGACCTGCCCGACCGCCGCGACGTGCCCGAGGCGTCGCGCGAGGTGCTGGTGGACTTCGTCTCCCGCTGGGGCGAGGGCTTCCAGACGATAGAGCCGCAGCACCACGAGTTCCTGCGCGAGCTGTGCGACGCGGCGGTGGCGGCGCGCGGCGGACACCCCGGGGCCATGGCCACCGACGAGGAACACGCCCTGCGCACCCTGGCCCGGCGCACCGGCCTGCTGGAAGCGCTGCTCAAGGACGTGCGCGACGAGCTCGCGAGCTGGGGACGGTGAGCGATGCGTGACGGCCTCCCCATCTTCGACGCGGACCGCCACGTCCTGGAGCCGCTCAGCCTCTGGGCGGAGCACCTGGAGCCCGCGCTGCGCAAGCACGCGCCCCGGCCGGGACGCCTCCCGGAGGAGTCCCTCCAGGAGCGGCTGGAGCGGCTGGGCCCCCAGGGCCTGCTGCCCGTGCAGCCCCTGCCGGAGGTGGACGGCAAGGCGCTGTGGAACCACATGCCGGAGCGCGCCTGGCTGGAGTTCTCCGCGCGCTCCTACAAGCAGTTGGGCCGCAATGAACTCCTGGCGCGGCCGGACGTGTACCTGGCGGAGATGGACCGCACGGGCGTGGACCGGGCGGCGCTCTTCCCCACGTACGCGCTGCTCCTGGAGGGCTTCTGGCCACTCAAGCCGCGCGTGGCCTCCGCCTTCGCGTCCGTCTACAACACGTGGCTGCACGGCTTCTGCGCGCTGAACCCGGAGCGCCTGCGCGGCGTGGGGCTCATCAGCCGCCACGAACCGGAGGCCATGGTGGCGGAGGTGCGGCGCGTGGCGGGCTTCGGCTGGGGCGCGGTGATGGTGCGGCCCAACCCCATTGGCGGCCGGCTGCTGTCCGACGCGGCCTATGAGCCGTTCTGGTCCGAGTGCGAGGCCCGCTCCATCGCCGTGGTGCTGCACGGCAGCGGCCACGTCTACGTGCCGTCAGCGGGCGCGGACCGCTTCGACACGCGCTTCGCCAACCACGCCTGCGCCCACCCCATGGAGCTGATGATGGGGCTGCTCGCGCTCCTGCAGGGCGGCGTGCTGGAGCGCCACCCCGCCCTGCGCATCGGCGCGATGGAGGCCGGCTGTGGCTGGTTGCCCTACTGGTCCTGGCGCCTGGACGCGGAGTACCGCGCCGTGGGTGCCGAGGTCTCCGCCACCATCCGACAACCTCCATCCGCCTACCTGCGCCAACACTGCTTCGTCTCCGTGGAGCCGGATGAGCCCTACCTGCCTGACATGATGCGACATCTGCCGGAAGAGCGGCTGCTGTTCGGAAGCGACTTCCCACATCTGGACCATGAGGAGGACGTCTTGGGTTCCCTGCTGTCCTTGCGTGACCGGATACCCGAAAGTCGTCTACGAAAGGTTCTCTGGGAAAACCCGACTCGGTTCTACGGTGCGGAACCGTGAGGCCGCTTGAATGAGACTGTCGCTCGCCGAAGGCGTGGCGCTGCGTTGCCCCGAAGCGGAGGACGCGCGCGTGGAAGGTCCGGGCCGCTCGCTGCGCCTGGGCGTGCTGGCCCCGGGTGTGCGCGCTGTCTTCGAGTCACTGGCGGACGGAGGCATCCAGGAGACGGAGGTGCCGGCCGCGGCGGGCTCGGACGCTTCGCTCGCGTGGTACTGGCTGGACCTGGCCGGTGACGGGGGCCTGCTGTCGTGGACGGTGGAGGAGCGCGGCAACCTGCTCATGACGCTGACGCCGGCGTCCGCGTCCTTCCTGCGGCGCCGCGCGACGTTCGACGCGCTGGTGCCGCTGCAACTGTCCCGCTTCGCGCACACGCGCATGGCGGCGGGACACGCGGTGCTGGACTGTCCCACCGTGCACGCCACCGCGGTGCTGCATGACCGGCGCGTGGTGTCGCTGCTGTTCGACATGGCGCGCCCCACGCTGCTGGCGCGGCTCAACCAGTTCAACACCGGCATCGAGTCCGTGACGCTCCGGGAGCTGGTGCGCCTGCTGGCGGAGACGGGCATCCTCGTGCCGGAAGGACTGGACGTGCCGGCGTCGGAGGCGACGCTCACCGCCCTGCGCCAGTGGGAGCCGCACGACCTGCTCTTCCACCTGCGCTCCCGGGGCTGGGGCCACCAGACGCGCGCGGGCGCCACCTACCGCTTCCGGGG
>NZ_RAWI01001068.1 GCF_003612125.1 Corallococcus praedator | reverse complement strand
GTATTGTTTGAGCAGTGCGCTGTTTTCCGGCGCACCCGGATTTGCCCAGAACGTTTTGAAGGCTGCCCACTGTTTTTCCAGCATGTCCGTTTGCTGAAAAAACGGCTGTGGACGGAAAAAGATCGCGTTGCGCTGGGTGATCAGTGGCACCCAGTCGCCTTCATGATCGCCGGGATGATTCAGAATTAACGTATCGACAGGTGTATTGTCCTTCAACCACAGCATGGCGGTCAGGTCGTTACGGCTGGCGAACGCACCGTAAATCTGCAATGGCGTGTTCTTGCTGGCTGTGACCAGCGTTTGCGCATTCGGTATGATCAGCGCAACCGCGATGATTATCGCAGTCAGGATAAACGGCGCGCTGATCCGTGCCGCGCGATCTACCCGTGCCGCACCGATTCGCCGCCGCAACCAGTCCAGCCCGTGCGCGCCAAAATAC
>NZ_RAWI01001067.1 GCF_003612125.1 Corallococcus praedator | reverse complement strand
GCAGTACAGCGAGCAGCGCCGGTGGCTGGACGAGTTCTGGTCCCGTGCGGACGTGGAGGTGGACGGGCAGCCGGAGGTCCAGCAGGCCATCAGGTGGAACCTGTTCCAGCTGGCCCAGGCGACCGGGCGGGCGGAGCAGTCCGGGGTCCCGGCCAAGGGGGTGTCCGGCTCCGGCTACGGCGGGCACTACTTCTGGGACACGGAGATCTACGTGCTGCCCTTCCTCACCTACACCTCGCCGTGGATGGCGCACAGCGCGCTGCGCTTCCGCTACAACATGCTGCCCGCCGCCCACCGGCGCGCGGAGGACCTGGCCCAGGCGGGCGCGCTCTTCCCGTGGCGGACGATCAACGGCGAGGAGGCCAGCGCCTACTACGCCGCGGGCACCGCGCAGTACCACATCGACGCCGACATCTCGTACGCGCTGATGAAGTACGTG
>NZ_RAWI01001066.1 GCF_003612125.1 Corallococcus praedator | reverse complement strand
TCGTTGAGCTTGATTTAACTCGGCATGAAGCGCAGTGGCAGATCGATCGCTTTTCAGTGCAGCCCGACAGCCCAACGCCTTAGTTCTTAGCGCTAAGCGATTGTGGCTAGCGGTTGTCTTGAGTGCGCGATCGCTGAAATCGAAACGACAGTTGCATCTAAAGGCTCGGCATCTGGGTCGCTACTACAGAGTTGGCCAGCCGCGCCCAGGGTCGATCGACCGCTTGAAAAATGTGGTAGGTCTACTGTTTCTAGCTTCCAAGCCTGCATCTCCTCTAATTCCCAGGAGGGTGCAAAAGGCGAAACCGCTAGCTGACAGGCTTTCCAGCCGCCTTGCATCAGTGTTCCCAGTTGCTGACAATAGCCGCCGCGTCGCCCTTCAAGCTCGTAAAAACGACAGTGCCGACAGGTAGAAATGCCATCCGAACCTTGCATAAGAC
>NZ_RAWI01001065.1 GCF_003612125.1 Corallococcus praedator | reverse complement strand
CCCGTCGGACCCAGCAGCAGCAGCGGCTCTAGCCACTTGGGAAGCTCAGCACGATCGCCAGGCGAAGCGTTAGACGAGGCAGAAGGCGATGCTTGGGACATGGGCGTTAGGAGTGAAGGCTAAGGGATAAAGGCTAAAGGCTAAAAAGAGTTTGATTTAAAACAGTTGTTGGTGATTAGTTGTTAGTACACGAGCAATTCCTGCTTACTGACTACCAACGCTCTTAACCGCTGACTGCTGACTGCTGACTGCTGCCCATTCATTCCGTCTAACAACTAAAAACCAATGACTAAAAACTGATCCCTAGCTACTACTTAACTGCGTCCAATATTTCTCATAAAGCTCTGTGGTTGCCTCTTTGACGGGTGCAATGCCCTCGCATTTAGTTAACAAACTTTCTGGCGGAAACAGGATTTCATTATCGCGTAGTGGCGCAGGC
>NZ_RAWI01001064.1 GCF_003612125.1 Corallococcus praedator | reverse complement strand
CTGGACCCGAGCCGAAGAGCTTGAACTGCACCCCGTTGCGGATCATCCGCCACCCCTCGCCCTGGCGGTAATAGCCGTGCGCCCCGCTTGCCGTGGCGATGATCGGCACCTCCGGGTGGTCGATGAGGTTCGCCCCCACGCCAGGCCGGTCGGCCACCACCTCGATGCCATGGGCGCGCAGGTGGTCGGCCGGGCCGATCCCCGACAGCATGAGGAGCTTCGGCGTCACCAGCGCGCCCGCCGTGACGATCACCTCGCCCGCGCGGCTCTCGTGGACCGCGCCGCGCCTATCGCGCCAGCGGACTCCCACGGCCCGGCCGCCCTCGATCAGGACGCGCTCCGCCCGCGCCTCCAGCCGGACGTCCAGGCGCCGGTCGCCCTGGAGCGGCGCGAGGAAGGCGTAGGCGGCGCTCGACCGCTTGCCCGAACGGTTCATGAAC
>NZ_RAWI01001063.1 GCF_003612125.1 Corallococcus praedator | reverse complement strand
CCATGGTCTGAATATCTCCTTGTCCTGGAATGGTGATGCGTACGGTATGAGAAAGGTCTGCAAGAGTATCGAACACGACGACGGAATTTGTCGGATAGGTATTGCCGTGCACGCCGGACATGCCGATGAAAATCTTATCGTGAGCCATCGCAGTTCCATGTGCATACGCAAATGTGTCTGGTGATGCTTCAGTGATAGATGCGTGATGCGAAGTAAATGTCGATGTCGGTATATTCAAAATATTGGCAACCGATGCAGTTTGAGGGTGCATGGCAAATGAGAGTTCTGCGTGATCTTGAGAAATCGGTCGTGTGGCACACGCCACCAAGAGAACCAGTGCGACAACAATCAAAGATCCGTATCCAATGTGTCGCAGGTGCATATATGGTGTTAAAAAGTGACTCTAGTATAGCGCGCCCTGGCAAAACTCGATTTGTCCA
>NZ_RAWI01001062.1 GCF_003612125.1 Corallococcus praedator | reverse complement strand
GCAAATAATGCGATCACATCTGGTAGCATCGGCCCATGTCCGACGACGTGCACACACCCACCTCGGGTGGCTCCTGTGACGAGGACGCCCTCGCGGCCGCGTGGCATCAGCTCACCGTCCGGTACCACCGGCTGCACTGCGAGATCGACCGGACCCTCGAGGCGAGCCACCAGATCAGCGGGAGCGAGTTCGAGGTCCTCGAACTGCTTGCCGCGCAACCGGACTGTTCCCTGCGGATGAGTGAGCTCGCCGGCCAGGTGCACCTCAGTCAGAGCGCGTTGTCGCGACTGGTCGCGGGCCTGGAGAAGAACGGCCTCGCGCAGCGGACCATGTGCGAGAACGACCGTCGATCGGTGTTCACCGCGCTGACCACCGCAGGACGCGACCTCTACGAGCGAGCGCGCCCCGTGCAGCGTGCGATCCTTCGTGCTGCCACGGTG
>NZ_RAWI01001061.1 GCF_003612125.1 Corallococcus praedator | reverse complement strand
CCGCACAACTGCCTGCGGTGGCTGGCGTCACGGAATCGGAAGTGGCGCACGCCCTTGAGGCGCTGCGCGCGGCAGCGGCTGCCGCCTGATCGCAGCGGCCATGGGCGCGCTTGCCTGGCGCCGCCCCGCGCTCTGGCCGCCCGTATCCGAATCGACACAATCACCGCCTAACATGCGGGCGACACCACTCCCGCACCGGCATTCGCATCTGCACCCGCACTACGCATGAGTCTTACGAGCCGCGCCTTCCTGAGATCCTGCCTCCAGCATGCAGCCCGCTGGACGTTCACCCTGCTGGTTCTCACCGCGGTCGTCTACGCGGCGTTCATCGCCATCCGCTTCCACCATCTCGACACGCGCATCTACGCCTGGTTCAGCGCGTGGAACGAGCCCGCAGTCACCACGACGAGCACCCAGGGGCGCGCCCTGCAGGGCTATAC
>NZ_RAWI01001060.1 GCF_003612125.1 Corallococcus praedator | reverse complement strand
TTCGTATATCTTGTTCATGTCTCATTATCGCTTCCATCTTGTATGTCGATCACTCTCATGTGTACAGGTATAATTCTTGAGTAATATATATGTATATACATCCGTTTCTTCCAAACCAGTCCAACCGCCCTGATCTCCACTTGCCCGATCATCATATTTGCTGATCAGTCACAATGTGTCAACCCAGGCTATTGAGATCCCTGGTTACCCTCTTCGTGGGTTTGCATCACTTCAAATCGATTCCTTCTCACCCGATCACGCTCGAATTCTCTCAATAACGCTCCACAGTTCAGATCACACTCATCTATCCACTCGGGATCGTCATAACCCTTCCAACGAACCAAATATTCACGGTGGGTCCGGCCAAAACGGGTCTTCTTGCCTGATCGGGTATCCAAAACCCTTCTCCACCTCGAATTCGTTCGGGTCCAACGTTCTTTC
>NZ_RAWI01001059.1 GCF_003612125.1 Corallococcus praedator | reverse complement strand
CCCCGGAGCTGTTGCCACATCGGGGCGCCGTCGCGATTCAGCCACATCGGAGTCTGGGACTTCTCGAAGCGCGTCGGCTCCGCGCATTGCTTCACCAGCTCACGCCAGAAGGCATCCACGATTCCGACCATTTCCTCCGGCGCAATCTTTCCGTCGACAAAAATCGGGACGCCATAAACCCGATGGATCAGGTCCGGGAATTTCGCGACGCCGCCCGGCTCCGACGGCGGTTCCACCACGAAGCAATCCCACACCGGAAACTGCTCCAACTTTTCCCAATGCCGCGGGTCCTCCGGCATGAAGTGCTTCTCGTCATCCGGCACCGAGAAGAAAGAGCAGCCTTTGGCCTGCGTCACCCGCGGCGCCATTTTCTTCCCGACGCTCACCGCCAGCACCGCACTGCGGATGGGCTCGAGCGGTTTGTCCTCAGCACGCCGGAAT
>NZ_RAWI01000105.1 GCF_003612125.1 Corallococcus praedator | reverse complement strand
CCCGCCCGCCCCACCGTGCGTCCCGCCGCCGCGGCGAAGCGGACTTCAAGGTAGTCCGCGTCGACGCCCGAGAGGGCCTCCAGCCACGCGTCGCTCCACGCCTGGGAGTTCGCATCCACATACAGCACAAGGTCGATGGGTGCTCCCGTCCAGCGTGCGAGCAGCGCGAAGAGTCAGCGCGCGGAGGGCGCCGACGGGATGGGCTCGAGCGTCCCCATCACCTGGAGGCGCGTCGCCCTTCCGGCGTTTCGCGCAGGACCATCTGAAGCGCCATTGAGTGCAGGGGCTACCTCCGAAGGCATTAGACTCGTGGCACCCCAAGGTGGGGCTTGGTCCCCTCGCAGAAGGAGTTCCCATGAACGTGCTGAGAAAGCGCCTGCTGATCGTAATCGCTACCTTCGCCCTGGCTCCTGCGGCGGCTATCGCGCTGCCGTCCCAGTGCTCCGACATCTGTATCGACACGACGCACTGCGGCCCAAGCAGCGGCATCGGCCCGGTTGCATCCAGTTTGGGCCATGCGGGCTCTTGCGAGCAGCCAGTCCACGCGTCCTTCGCATCCTCCGCTTCCACGCAGACCTGCACCGAAGAGCAGAGGGAGGTGGAGCAGTCCACGACCGCGGCCGTGAGATGCTCAGGCTTCGTGTCCTGGTGGCTCTGCACCAAGAACGGGTGCTACTGGGATGACACAGCCGCTGTGTGCCTCGACTTCTAACTGACAGGCGGAATGGGATAGATGCTCGCTGTGCCCCGTCCGAGTACTGAGCTGACGAGCGCGGAGACGCGAGCGCTCGTCAGCCTCGACTCTTCGGGAGCGTGATGGTGTACCGCACCGGATTGATGAGACACCAGATTGGTCTGAATCAGGCCGCCTGCCTCGACTGCATCAGCTCTCGTCGGGCCTGACTCGGCGAGAGGAAATCCGCGGTGTCCGCGCGCCCGGACACCGACAGCCGGAAGCATTGCCCAGACGGGCCGTGAGTGCCTCGGGGTCGGCCCAGGCCTGCTCTTCCCTGCCCCTGGGCCCCGTCCGCACACGTCGTCAGAGACTCAGGCCTGACACATGCCTTGGCGCAAGGCCCTCCTTGGTCGTCCCATCGCCGAGCTGCCCTTCGCGATTCCTTCCCGTTACCCAGACGGTGCCGCCCTGTTTCAAGGCGAGCGTGTGGGTGATGCCAGCGGTGAGGGCTGTGACGCCCGTCAGGCCCGACACCTGCATCGGCGTGAAGCGGTCAGTGGCCGTCCCATCCCCGAGCTGGCCGAAGCCATTGTCTCCCCAGGCCCAGACAGTGCCGTCCTGCTTCAATGCAACCGTGTGGTAGTGGCCAGCGGCGAGGGCCGCGACGCCCGTCAGGCCCGGCACCTGCATCGGCGTGAGGCGGTGCTGGGTGGTGGTCCCGTCGCCGAGCTGGCCTCGGCTGTTGTAGCCCCAGGCCCAGACGGTGCCGTCCTGCTTCAAGGCGAGGATGTGGTAGCCGCCAGAGGCGAGGGCCGTGACGCCTGTCAAGCCTGACACCTGCACCGGCAGGAGGCGGTCGGTGGTGGTCCCGTTGCCGAGCTGGCCGTAATAGTTACTCCCCCAGGCCCAGACGGTGCCGTCCTGCTTCAAGGCGAGCGTGTGGGCGCTACTCGCGGCGAGGGCCACGACGCCCGTCAAACCCTGCACCTGCACCGGCAGGAGGCGGTCGGTGGTGGTCCCGTCGCCGAGCTGGCCGTTGGAGTTACTCCCCCAGGCCCAGACGGTGCCGTCCTGCTTCAAGGCGAGCGTGTGGACGTAGCCAGCGTCGAGGGCCACGACGCCCGTCAAACCCTGCACCTGCACGGGCGTGAGGCGGTGGGTGGTGGTCCCGTCGCCGAGCTGGCCATTGACGTTGTACCCCCAGGCCCAGACGGTGCCGTCCTGCTTCAAGCCGAGCGAGTGGAGGCCGCCAGCGGCGAGGGCCGCGACGCCCGCCAGGCCCTGTACCTGCACCGGCGTGAGGCGCCGGGTGTCGGTTGTCCCGTCGCCGAGCTGGCCGAAGGAGCTGGTCCCCCAGGCCCAGACGGTGCCGTCCTGCTTCAAGCCGAGGCTGTGAATATCGCCCGTGGCGAGACGAGCCCCGCTGCTCGCGGCGCAGGCGGCACCACCCTGGAGGGCGAAGGCGAAGCTGGTGGAGAGGCCGAGGGCGTTGGTGACGGTCGCCGTCACCGAGGCCGTCGTGCCCGAGGGGACGCAGGAGGGCGCCGTCCAGAGGACTTCGCTGGAGGAGGCGGTGTTGGTGGCCGTGCCCAGCGTGCCGGTGGAGGTGGCCCAGGTGAAACCAAGGGCACTGCCCTGGACATCCTGTGCCTTCACCCGGAAGGTGATGGTGCCGCCGGACGCCGGCACGCTTGCGCTCGACTGGGAGGTCTCCACCACCTCGGGCGGGAAGCGCCCTGAAGTCCCCGGGCCCACGTAGATGCCCAGACTGCCCTGCCCCTGACCGCCCCGGCCGTCCGAGGCCACCACGGTGAGCGTGCACGTGCCACCAGACGGCTGCGCCGAGGGCGTGAAGCTGGCGCTGGCCGAGGTGGCATTCGTCCACGTGCCCACACACGAGGCCGTCCACTGATAGCCGAGGCTGTCCCCATCGTTGTCGCTGGCGGCGGCCGTCACCGTTGAGGCCTGCCCCACAGCGATGGACGAGGGCAGTGCCGTCACCGTGGCCACCTGGGGCCAGGTGTTGACGGCGATATTCACCGCCGCGCTACCGGCGCCGGTGCTCACCGTCACCGTGACACTGAGGGAGGTGCTGGCGCCCTTGGAGTCCGTCACCGTCAGCGTCAGCACCACCGGGCCCGGCGTCGCCGGAGCCGTCCAGGTGCTGGTGAGGCTGGAGGCCGCGCTGAAGCTGCCCGAGGCCGCCGTCCAGGTGTACGTGAGGGTGTCGCCGACGTTGGGGTCGTCCGCGGTGGCCTGGAGGGCCACCTGGCCGCCCGGGGCCACGGTGCCAGGGCTGGCCACCAGCGAGAGGATGCGCGGGGCCGCATTCTCGAAGGACGGCGGTGCATTCACCTCCTGCAACAGCAGCGTGACGGCCGTCGTCTGCCCGGCCTGGACGGTGACGTTGGCCACCTGGCCGGAGTAGCGCACGGTGTTGGAGGCGTCGAAGGCCTGCGCGCTGAAGGTGCGCCCGGAGCCCGCGGGCAGTTGGCCCAGCACCCCACCCCACTGGCCGCCTGTCTTCACCAGCGCGTCCGTGCGCGTCGTCATGCCGGCGCCCGACACGGTGAGCTCCATCCGGGCCACATCGCTGGCACTCAGCGCCTGGGACATCGTCACCACCGCCTGCGCGCTGCCCTCCGCCACGTCCTGCTGCGCGCTACCGCACCCGGCCAATGCCAACACCAGGCCCAGGGCCAGCACCGCCAACCCGCTTCGACTCGCTCTTCGCATGTGCTTCTCCGGAGCGTGGGACTTGAAAGCCCTCTCCTGCTGCGGCTCCGCGCCCACGCGGACGGACGGCCTTCGGGTGGAGAGGGGCGCGGGACTCTACGAGCAGGGGCTACAGCTCAGTTGAGGGAGCCGACGAGGCGCGAATTGATGCAGAAAATCCGCGGGAAGTTCAGGGAGGAGTATCCGCACCTGGGATGCGCCCCCTGCCGTGAACCTCACCAGGGTACCCGGTGCGGGAGGGCTTCTTCCCGGAAGATCAGCAGTCCATCCAGGACCGTTGCCCAGGGGGTCGTCATCCACGAGTAATCCAGGGGACGGGCCACCCTGGCCCCGAGGTCACGTAGCTGGCTTCCATCCAGATACCGGGTGTCCGCGGTGTGATTTGAAAACGCCCAGGCCTCCAGGGAGTCGGCCCGTGCGGGTGCGAGGGTATGGGTGCGATCCGAGGGGCCAAGGGCATAGCGCCCGGAGAGCGCGGAAAAACCAAGCGCGAATGACTGCGAACCGAATTTTTCATGAACGTGGGATCCAAACGACACCATATTTCGATAGTTCGTCCCCAGGCCCTTGAGGTCCTTGGCGGCATGAATGGTGGCAAGCCAGACAATGGCTTTCCTGGGCTTGGGGGACTGGGCCAGGAGCCACTCCAGGTTCATGAACATGGAATGGTCACGCGTGTTGAAATCCGTCAAGTCCCAACCCCCTCTGCCCTGCTCCGGAGTACGGGACATCTGGGAGACCTGCCGGATGAAATTCCGCTCCAGGTTGCGGACCATCTGCAGTTGGCGCTGGGCCCGCGCTGTCGCAGCCGCTCCGGGCCTGGAGAGCACCGACTCCAGCTCCGTCCAACAGCCCAGGATGAACTTCACGTTCTCCACCGTGAGCTGCGAGGCGTCATCGTATTTCCATAACACGTGCCGCTCGGCCTTCTCCGTGCACTCGGCCTGCCTCGGGCCCTCCAGGAAGGACATGAGATCCCGCGTCATCTGGCGGGTTGCGTAGGTGCCTCGGTTGAGCTGTTCATCAATCCCACCGGCGACGAGGGTTCCCGCATTGATCCGCTCGGTCAGGAACGGAATCAGGGGCGCCATCTCCTTGTTGGCCCAGAAGCCGCCAATCGCGGCCGCGAGGACGCCGTCGCTGACGGGTTGGCCCTCCTCCACCCCCGACTGGATGTGGAGGAAGTCATAGGTGCCTGTCTCAATGAAGAAGGCATCGTATTGGCATTCCTCCACGAGCCTGCGGGTCAATTCCGCCTTGAAGGCGTGGGCACTGCCACTTCCGTGGTGGCTCTCCTCGCCAAGCAGCGCGATCCTCTTGTCGCAAAGGTCGTGGACGAGCCGGTCCGCGTCGGAGACCGCCACGGTCTCCGGCGCGGTGGCGCCCCTGGAGGGCGAAGCACAGCTTGCAAGCAAGGGAAGCAGGAACAGGAGGCATCTCATTCGCGTCCCTTTCATGAGAGGGAGTGAGACGGAGGAGGACAGGGGCATGGGGACCTCGAAAGAAGCCCGCCCTGGAGATTCCGGAGCGTCCCCCTTCAACGTATCGGGCCCCTTTTCTCCTCACCCGGGGTGGTGCGCACGTGACTTTTCCACGGACCAGGGCCGATGGCCGCTGGCGCTCAGCGCCTGCTGCGCGCCGGCACCCCCTGCTCCGCGGAAGCACCTTTTCCCGGCCCCCGCTGACAATTGAGCGCGGTACATCCAGAGGGGGAGTTCCCATGCGGTTTCGCCGTTGGCTGCCATTCAGCCTGATCGTCGTATTGTCCAGCTGTAACCCTGCGGAGGTGGAGCCCGAGTCGCCAGAGGGGGAGAAACTCCAGGCCCAGGCCGAGCAGCTGGCTTCGGAGCGGGGCTTCAGCCTCCAGGAAGTGACGCTGGTCCCCGCTCTTGAAGGCGCGGGGAACCGGCACACACTTCACCTCAAGGGGGTGCCCGTCTGGGGATTGGAGGCGAAGACGGTGAACGGGCGGACCCTCTTCACCAACGCCCGCTTCGAGCCGACGTCCCCCGTCGACACGGAGTCCCGAATCACCCAGGCCCAGGCGGAAGTGGCCGTCCTCGAGGCGATGAAGGACGCGTCCGCGCGTGTGGAAGACCTGCGGTTGGTGCTGCTTCCCCAGGTAGAGCATCGGCAAAGGAAGGACGCCCTGCTCCCCGCGTCGGGCCGCGCCAATGCCGTGCACTTCGAGCGAGTCGTCACGGGGATGCGCCTCATCTACCGGCTGAGGCTCTCCACGGGCACGAGCCCCGGGTGGGCACGGAGCTGGAGCGCCCAGGTGGATGCCCACTCCGGGCAGGTGCTGCGATTGGAGCCCCTGGAGGTCAACGCGCTCGGGACGCCCCAGGCCCTGCCTCCACTCGGGACGTTCCGGAATGCGACGGGGTATGGACGGTACGCGGGCACCTTCACGTTCTCCACCCGCTATGACACCGACGAGGAACTCTACCTCCTCCAGGATGAGCGAACCAACACCTACATGGCCTACTCCAAGCCTTCGGAGTCGGGGACCACCGTCATCGAGCCCTATGAAAGCGACGATGCGAGTTTCGGCGATGGGCAGATCTTCAACACCAACAATGACATGCTCAGCGCCAATGGAGAGACGGCGGCGGTGGACGCGCTCCATGCCGTGAACCTCGCGTGGTCCGTCTACGAGACCTTCCTCTCCCGCAGCGGCCCCACCGGGTTGGGCTACGGCATGAACATCCGGGTGCACCAGCCCTCCAACAACGCGACCTACTCACCGCACCCCACCCGTCCGACCGTCATGATTGGCTATGCCGGTCTCATGTTCCCGCCCGGCAATCCCCGCTCGCCCCTGGCGACCGCCGACATCGTCGGCCATGAGCTGGGGCATGACTTCTTCATGCGGGAAGTGGCCGGCAACCCTGTCAACTTCCCCGCCGAACTCTCGGAGTTGCAAGGGATGAACGAGGGCACTGGCGACATCTTCGGCTTCATCACCGAGCTGGGTCGGGACACCGTGCGCGCCCGGCGGCCTTTGTCCGGCATCGACACCACGACCTTGAAGCCGTCGAACCTCACCCTCGGCGAGGATTCCGGCCTGATCGTCCGGAACATCCTCTCCCCCCAGTATCCCGAGTGGTTCAAGTACATCGGACAGGAACCCGTACACAGGGCAGGGGGACCGCTGGGACGGATGTTCCTGCTCCTGGCCTATGGCTGCACGCCCATGCCCACCTCCGGAGGCCCGGGGCCCTGGAACTGCTCGCTGGTTCCCGAGGGCTTCACCGGCCTCGGGCCGGCCGAGGCCCTGCGCGTCTGGGGCCTCGCCGTGCAATCACTTCCCATGGGCGCGGACTATGTCCAGGCCCGACACTCGGCGCTCGCGGCGGCGCACACCCGAGATGTCACCTACGGAGGTCCCCGCATGAGGGCGGTGGCCTATGCGTTCGCGGCCATCAACGTCGGCTTCGCACCCGATGTCACGCCGCCCCAGACGACGCTGAGCTGTCTCCAGGTGGACCGCGACATCGAATGCTCCGGCACCATCACCGACGCGGAGATTCCCAACCAGTACAACACCCCCCCTCAGCTGGTGGTGGACGGCGGCGCGCTGACCGTCACGCTGTCGGGCTGGGACTTCACCGAACTCCTGTCGGGCGCGACCCTGGCGAGCGGGACGCACACCCTCCAGTTGAAGGCCTGGGACTACTGGAACAACCTGACCACGCGGACGGTGTCCGTCGTGCTCGACAAGACAGGGCCCACGGCCTCCGTCACGCGCTCGGGCCCCCCCAAGGAGCCTCGGCTCTCCGTGACGGCGAGCGACGCCAGTGGGGTGCTCATGGTCGAATTCAAGAAGGGAGCCCAGGACATCGTCCCCACGGTGTTCTCGCCGCCCTACGACGCCTTGTTCAACACGTCGACCTGGACGGATGGCACCCACGACATCACCGTCAACGTCTTTGACGTCTACGGCAACGTCACCGTCCTCCACCACGCCCTGAAGGTGGACAACACGCGGCCCGCCGTGGCGATGACGGTGAGCGGCAGCGCGCCGCCCTTCAGTGTCAACGCCACCGTGTCGGATGCCTCGGAGGTGACCCGCGTGGACTTCAAGATGGACATGCTGGTGTTCGCCACGAGGACGAACAACGCCTCGTCGTATCAGGCGCAGTACTCGCCCAGCGACGCGCTGTCCCACAACCTCCACATGGAGGTCACGGACGCCTTCGGCAACAAGGGCGTGGCGATGGTGGCCGCCCCGCGAGACCAGACGCCCCCACAGGTGACCGCCAGCAAGACCCAGGTGGGCTCCATCGTGAGGCTTCAGGTGAGCACCTCCGATACCTGTGACATCCAGTATCCCTATTCCCTGTATGTGGATGCGAACCTCGTGGCCCAGCCCACCACGCCCAGCTACCTGCTGGAGTTCGGCGCCTCCATGGCCGGGGGCCCGCACATGTTCCAGGCCCTCGTGCGGGACAGGTGCGGGAACCTGACGAACTTCCAGACGGTGTTCGTCAAGGACGTCACGCCTCCCGTCATCACCTCCATCCTCCGGGATGACAGCCAGCCGAAGAAGCCGAAGTTCACCGTGCAGTGCACCGACGATGAAGCAGTCCATCACGTCGAGATGCGAGAGAACGGCGTGGTGAAGCAGATAGACACCCTCGCTCCCTACGAGTTCGTGGTCGACACCACGGGGAGGCAGGATGGCAACTACACGGTGCTGTTCCACTGCGCCGACACCGGTGGCCTCGCGAGCACCCCGGAGACCCGGACGGTGGTCGCGGACAACACCGGCCCCGCATTCATCGCCTCCATGTTCGGCGGTGCGCGCTCGTATCTCATCAACGCGGAGAATGTGTCGGACCCCCGGGGGATAAGCTCCGTCTGGATGAGCACGCTGTTCGGGCTGTCCTTCAGCGTCATGCTGACGCAGCCCCCCTACTCCGTGCAATGGACCATCCCACCCAACATCAACATCACCTCGGGCGCGCTGATCTCCTTCCTTGCCATCGACAGCTGGGGGAATGAGACCTTGCGCGCCTTCCAGTGTCCGGTGAACACGAATTCGACCGTGAATACGTACGCGCTCTGTACCCCCGTGCCGGCCTGGGCTCCGCCCCCGGTGGAGACAGCCTTCCCGGGCCCTTGATGGCCGCGGCGTAAGCCGATACGCGAGCGAAGACGACCGCCAGTTGCTGGAGGAGCGCGGAAGAGGAGTTCATGCCGAGCCGCTCTCCGACAGGCGACGCGGCTCTTCCTGCGACTCGGCCTGACTGCGTTCGGTGGCCCCGCGGCCCACATCGCGATGATGGAGGATGAAGTGGTGCGCCGGCGCGGCTGACTTTCGCGGGAGGACTTCCTCGACCTGCTGGGCGCGACCCATCTACGGCGTCAAGCCCGTCATCATCGCGGTGGTGCTCCAGGCGCTCTTGGGCCTGGGACGCTCCGCCCTCAAGACGCGGCCGCTCGCGGCCCTGGCGCTCGGCAGCACCGTAGCCAGCGCGCTGGGCGTCAGCATGGCTCTTTCATCCGAAGATGGAGAGGGGCGCGTTGCAGAAGTTCGTGAGGGATGTGGTGATTTGTTGGAACTCCACGTCCCGGATCGCGAAGGTCGGGCGCAGGTCGCGATCCAGCATTTCGGTGAACTGAGCGCCGACAGGCGCGAACAGCTCCTCGTTGGCGGACCTGCGCAGGTCGTCGCTTCCCGTGAGTGCGGTGCTCAGGAGGGTGATGAAGCCTTCCGTGGAGTGACGCAGGCGCACGCCAGCGGAGATGAACCATCGCGCGAACGTATACCCTTGACCGGGCTCGGGGTTGTACCAGCTCTGCAGCAGCTCCACGGCCGCGCACGGGCCCTGTTCGAGCAGGAGCCGATGGTTCGCGCCAAAGTTGATGATGGCGATCCGCCGCTGTGAACCCCTGAGCGCCTCCCGGAGATTCTCCACCCCGCACCCGAAGGTGATTCCCGCCGCGCTGGCCACATGGTCCCGGTCCACCTGATTCTGGACCGCGTTCACCGCGACGCGCAGTGCCTCGCCGTCTCGATTCCCCAGCAAGGCCTTGGCGAGTTGGTTCGCCGTGGCGCCGCAGACCCCCACGCCCAGGTCCCAATCGAGCGGATCCGGATCGAAGTAGAGGCCACCCGCCGCCAGTTCCCGAACCCGCGCGGCGGTCCCATAGGTCAGCAGGTTGTCGAAGTCGACCGGACTCCAATGGCGTTGGGCGAGCTTCTCCCCGATGCGCGGGAGTGGGCCCGGGACCGGGGAACGCGTCATGCCACGACGCAATCCATGCCTCCTGCGTCCCATGGGCACGCACATGACGCCGAGCAACGGCTCCAGGCACGGTTGCTGGACGGGCGCTGACCCAGTTCGGCGACGAGCAGGTGGTGGTCCTCGTCGCTCAGACTCCTCGTCGACGCGATGGGGTCGGCGAGGTCACGGCACGAGGGCCGGACGTCGCGGAACTGAAGCTGTGCGGATTGCTCTTTCAAGTCATCACTTGCCTTCAACCCTCCCCAGCGGATGAGGGCCCTCCATCAACTCGGTACACGCCGCGGGCCAGGCGGGATCTCCGGGATAGAGCGCACTGCGAAGGTAAGCCCAGGTCAGCCGCTGGACCGCCGCGACTCGCTCGGGGTTCTCGTCCGTTGTCTCCGTCACGAGATACCCGGAGATCCCACCGAGCATGTGTTCGGCTCCAAATAACATGACCAGCCACTTGGGCCCTGGGCTCAGCGTGTACGCATCCGTCAACCAGTCCGGTCCTCGAACGCTCAGCGGAGAGTCATCCTTATCGCCCGCGACCACGAGGGCCGGCGCAGCCATTTCGGCAAAGCTCGGGTTCATGTACGGAAAATGCCTGGCCGCGAACGGGCTGAGATCTTCGCCTCCTCGGCCAGCCGCGGCCAGCAAGACGCCCACCGAGATCCGGGGGTCTGACAGATCCTCGCCCACGCTTCCGTCAGGACCGATAATCCGCGCCCCCAACAACATGCCGGTCGTCTGCGCTCCGAACGAATGCCCGGCCGCGGCAATGCGGCTTCGGTCAATGCGTCCCGCCAGCCCCGGAACGGAACCTTCGATGAGGTCGAGTTGGTCGAGGACGCGCTTCATGTCCTCGACACGAAACTTCCAGATCAACGGGGTCCGTGGATCGTCTGGACGCAGGCCCAACGTCCTCGAATCGAGGAAGGTGGGCTGAATCACGACGAAACCGTGAGCCGCCCAGTAATTCGCGAGCGGGGCATAGCCATCCAATGAAGATCCAAATCCGTGCGCGAAGACGATGATCGGCAGTTGGCTCCCGGTTGCGGGCGCGGAAACCCGCACATGGAGCTCCTCGCCACGTCCCGGCGCTGACAGCACCACCGGGCTTACAGAGATGACAGGAGGAGGCGCACGGACGGCCCCATCTCCGGCGACAGTGATTGGCTTGCTCATGGAACGTTCTGCTTTCCTTGATGGCGAGTCTTTCGATTCGCACCTGCCCCCATGGATAGTGCGCGTGCTATGGACGGTCCATGCCGAAAACTCCAAAAAACCTATCCGAAACGCCAGAGCGGATGGAGCTTCAAGACCCAAGGAGCGACGTCGTGGCCGACGTGCTCGGCGCCTCGCTCATCCGGCATGCCCTCTACAGACCCCTTGAGGCGCGCGCGCCGTGGGGGCTCCGCGTCCCCTCCCGCAATCGCGCCAGCTTCTACCTCGTCGCGCGCGGCAGCGCCCGGCTCGAGGTCGAGGGAGCGCGAGCGCACGTCCTATCGCCCGGAGAGATAGGGTTCATCCCGCGCGGTACCGCCCACGTGCTGCGCGACGCGCCTGACAGCGATCCGGTCCCCGTCTGCGACGGTCCCTACTCACCCAGCCTGGCGCCGCGGCGCATCGGGGGGCGCGGTGCGGTCACCGCGATCATCGCGGGCTTCTTCGAGCTGAGCCATGGACGTGAGCCGATGCTCCTCCAGGGAATGCCGCCCGTCGTCGTCTTGTCGGCGAGCGACCCCACCTCGGGTCCGTGGATCCTGGCCACGGTCCAGCTCATCCTCACCGAGAGTGCATCGCCTCGGCCGGCGACCAGCATCGTGCTTCAGCGCCTTGCCGACGTCCTGTTCGTCCTGGCACTCCGCTCGACCGCGGCCAACGGCCCGTGCAAGCACAACGGCCTCGCCGCCTTCGCTGACTCACGGGTTCATGAGGCGCTGAGCCTCATGCACGCCCAGGTCGAGGAGCCTTGGACCGTTGACAAGCTCGCGCGGCGCGTGGGCATGTCGCGCTCCGGGTTCGCGGCGCGCTTCACGCAACTCGTGGGCGAGTCCCCGCTCCAATACCTCGCACGCTGGCGCGTCGCGCGGGCCGCCGAGCTTCTTCGCGATACCGACGAGAAGGTGGCGACCATCGCGGGCCGCGTAGGGTACGAGAGCATTCCTTCCTTCAGCCGTGCCTTCAAACGCTGGCAGCGCGCCAGTCCGGCGGCATTCCGACGCGCATCGGCCTCAAGAAGCCGATCACCGTGAGCCCCCGCGAAGGCGCGGACGGCCTTGAACTGGAGGAAAAGATGCCGGCGACACAGAGCTCCATTTCCACCGACAAGAAATCCCAGGTCGGCGGGTGCATCCGTACTCAGGGGCTCATTCAGAGATTGCAGGTTGGTTATATTTTCCGGCGTTTTCCGTGTTGACCCGAAGGATGCTCATGGATAGGTGCGCGGTCGAGCCTGGAATGCCCAGGTGGACAGCGCATCTCCGTCATCGAGTATCCAAGGGACACCCATGTTCAAGAAGGCAGCAGTTCTCGCGGTAACTTGTGGCGCATTGCTGGTCGGCTGTGGCACCGACCCGAAGGCGGAGAACGAGGAGATCATCTCCAACCTGATCGAGGCGGGCTTCCCGGCCAATGACATCATGGTCGCCGGCGGTGCCGTCTACGTGGGCCGCGACGCCCACGTGACCCTGGCGGCATCCCGCGAGATGCTCCAGGCCCCCGAGGAGAGCGCGGAGCAGTACCGCACAACCAACCTTGTCGGCACGGGCGTGACGAAGATCTGCATCAACCCCACCGCCGACTTCAACAGTTATTCCAACCTGAGCCAGGGTCTGGATCAGGCCATCACCAACTACAATGAACGGGGCCTGCGGATCACCTTCGCGCGCGGCCCGGCCACTGACTGTACGGCGACCATCACCGCGCAGACCATGGGCGGCACCGGCGGCCAGGCGGGCTTCCCGTCCGGCGGCCTGCCCTACGGGAACTTCTTCATCGGCACCGGCCTGAACAGCTTCAGCGTGGACGTGAACGAGCACGTCATCACCCACGAGGTGGGCCACGCGATCGGCTTCCGCCACTCGGACTACTACAATCGCAGCATCAGCTGCGGCGCTGGCGGCGACGAGGGGGATGCGGGCGTGGGCGCCATTCTCATCCCTGGCACGCCGACCACGGCCACCGTGGGCGGGTCAATCATGAACTCCTGCTTCCGGGCGACCGAGACTGGCGAGTGGACCAGCTCCGACATCACCGCGCTGAATTACCTCTACACGCGCGTCGCGGTTGAGGTGGCATCCGGCGGGTTCCCTGCCGGCTATTGGTCGGATGCGTCCACGCAGTTCCTCCCGGGCGACTTCAACGGCGACGGCAAGGTGGACTTCGTCGCCATCCATCCGAGCGGCGGGACCTATGCCAACACCTTCCTTTCAAACGGTGACGGCACCTTCAGGCAAGTGACGTCCGGCGGATTCTCCGCCAACTACTGGTCGGATGCGTCCACGCGCTTCCTGCCGGGCGACTTCAACGGCGACGGCAGGGTGGACTTCGTCGCCATCCATCCAAGCGGCGGAACCTATGCCAACTCCTTCCTCTCGAACGGTGATGGCACCTTCAGGCAAGTGGCGTCCGGCGGGTTCCCCGCCAACAGCTGGTCGGATGCGTCCACGCGCTTCCTGCCGGGCGATTTCAATGGCGACGGCAGGGTGGATTTCATCGCCATCCAGCCCCGCAGCGGTACCTACGCCTACACGTTCCTCTCGAACGGTGATGGCACCTTCAGGGAGGTGTCGTCCGGCGGGTTCCCCTCCAACTACTGGTCGGATGCGTCCACGCGCTTCCTGCCGGGCGACTTCAACGGCGACGGCAGGGTGGATTTCATCGCCATCCAGCCCCGCAGCGGTGCCTACGCCTACACGTTCCTCTCGAACGGTGATGGCACCTTCAGGGAGGTGTCGTCCGGCGGGTTCCCCTCCAACTACTGGTCGGATGCGTCCACGCGCTTCCTGCCGGGCGACTTCAACGGCGACGGCAGGGTGGATTTCATCGCCATCCAGCCCCGCAGCGGTGCCTACGCCTACACGTTCCTCTCGAACGGTGATGGCACCTTCAGGGAGGTGTCGTCCGGCGGGTTCCCCTCCAACTACTGGTCGGATGCGTCCACGCGCTTCCTGCCGGGCGACTTCAACGGCGACGGCAAGGTGGACTTCATCGCCATCCATCCAAGCGGCGGAACCTATGCCAGAACCTTCCTCTCGAATGGTGACGGCACCTTCAGGCAAGTGCTGTCCGGTGGGTTCTCCGCCAATTACTGGTCGGATGCGTCCACGCGCTTCCTGCCGGGCGACTTCAATGGCGACGGCAGGGCGGATTTCATCGCCATCCATCCCCGCAGCGGAACCTATGCCAGAAACTTCTTCTCGAACGGTGACGGCACCTTCAGGGAAGTGCTGTCCGGCGGGTTCTCTAACGGTTACGAGGCGAATGCGTCCACGCAGTTCCTTCCGGGGGACTTCAACGGCGACGGCAAGGTGGACTTCATCGCCATCCATCCACGCGCCGGTACCTACGCCTACACGTTCCTGATGCACTGACGCGTCGCCAACTGGCGCGCTGGGTAGACCGGGGAGTTCTGGTGGCACGGGCTCACGCGTGGCTTCACTGACAGCACCTGACGAAAGTCAGGGCCCACCGCGCTCCTCGGTCTGCTCTACACAATCCTTCTTCAACCTCCTGGTGGACCCCTCCAAGGCACGGGCCGTCTCCGCGGGGGCCCAGCGGCCGGGGCCGCGAGACACCGCTCGCCTGGCATCCCCTGCCTCCCGAGGCGGTGCTGGCAACGCGATGGCCGCTTCATGCGCCCGGCCCCAGGTTCCCGGGAGGACCCCTCTCCCGGAGTTGAAACCATGGACCCCTCCCCCCACACCGAAGAGCCCGCCGAGACGCCGTCCCCGGAGCCGGCGCGTCCTCCGTCCATCCTCTGGTTCGAGGCCCTGTCGCGCGAGGATGTGGCCCGGGCCGGAGGCAAGGGCGCGAACCTGGGGGAAATGACGCGCGCCGGGCTGCCCGTGCCTCCCGGCTTCGTCATCACCGCCGCCGCCTTCCATGAAGCCATGCGGCCGGTGCGCTCCCAACTGCGCGAGCTGTGGCGGCGCGTGGATCCAGACGACGCCCGCTCGCTCGCCGATGTCACGGAGGCGCTGCGCAGCGTGGTGCTCCGGGCCCCCCTGCCGGCGTGGCTGAGCATCGCCGTGCTCGCCGCGTACCACCAGCTGCGGGACTGCACCGCTGTCGCCGTGCGCTCCTCGGCCACGGCAGAGGACACCGCGGCCACCTCCTTCGCGGGCATGCACGAGTCCTTCACCAACGTGGTGGGCGACGAGGCGCTGTTCGACCGCCTGCGGGCGTGCTGGGCCTCCGCCTACGGACAGCGGGTGGTGGCCTACCGGAAGGCGCAGGGGCTCACGGAGGAGCCGGAGATCGCCGTGGTGGTTCAAGCCATGGTGGACTCGACGCGCTCGGGCGTCATGTTCACCGTGGACCCCGCCACCGGCGACACGGGCCACCTCGTCATCGAGGCGGCCTTTGGCCTGGGTGAGGTCGTCGTGGGCGGGCAGGTGGAGCCCGACACGTACCGGGTGGATCGGATGGGACCGCGCGTGCTGGAGACGCGCGTGGGGCAGAAGGCCTTCCGCCTGGTGCGCGACGGCGTGGGCCACGAGAAGCGTGAGACGCTCTCACCGGAAGACGCCCGGCGGCGCGTGCTCGACGAGGTGGAGGTCCTGGAGCTGGCGCGGCTGGGCCTGCGCGTGGAGCGGCACTACGGCGCCCCCCAGGACATCGAGTGGGCGGAGGCGGACGGCCAGTTCTACCTCGTGCAGTCCCGCCCGGTGACGACCGGCCATGTCGCCGCCCCCGAGCCACCCGCGCCCGCCGGGGCCTCGGAGCGACCGCGCGTGTCCGGCCTGGGTGCATCCCCGGGCCTCGCGACGGGCCGGGTGCGCGTGCTGCGCGACGCGAGCGAGGCAGCGAGGCTGGAGCCCGGGGAGATCCTCGTCGCGCCAATGACGTCCCCGGACTGGGTGCCCACGCTGCGGCGCGCGGCGGCGGTCGTCACCGACAGCGGCGGCATGACGTGCCACGCGGCCATCGTCAGCCGTGAACTGCGCAAGCCCTGCGTGGTGGGGACGCGCGCCGCCACCCGGGTGCTCCACGACGGCGAGGAGGTCACCGTGGACGGCGGCGCGGGCATCGTGTGGCCGGGCCGCGTCCCGGAAGCCTCCTCCGGCGTGGCGGGGGCCGGGACTCCCGCGGGGGTGGCCGCTCGCGCGAGCGAGGCGCCTTCCCTGCCCCACGAAGTGCTTGGCACACGGCTCTACGTGAACCTGGCCCTTCCCGGCCAGGCGCGCGAGGCCGCGGCGCTCCCGGTGGACGGCGTGGGGCTGCTGCGGGCGGAGTTCATGCTCACCGAGGCGCTGGGCGGAGTGCACCCCCGCAAGCTCATCGCCGAGGGGCGCCAGCGCGAGTTCATCGAGCGGATGTCCGGCGCGCTGCTGGCCATCACCCGCGCCTTCCGCGGGCGCCCGGTGGTGTACCGCGCCACGGACTTCCGCACGAACGAGTTCCGGAATCTTCAGGGCGGAGCGGACTTCGAGTCCCCCGAGGCCAACCCGATGATCGGCTTCCGCGGCTGCTACCGCTACCTGCGCGAGCCGGAGGTGTTCCGGCTGGAGCTGGAGGTGCTCGCCCGGGTGCGGGAGCAGACGCCCAACCTCCACCTGATGCTGCCCTTCGTGCGCACGGCGTGGGAGCTGGAGGCGTGCCTGGAGGCCGTGGACGCAAGCCCGCTGGGACACCAGCGCGGGATGGAGCGGTGGGTGATGGCGGAGGTGCCCTCCGTCGTCTACCGCATCCCCGAGTACGCGCGCATGGGCATCACGGGCGTGTCCATCGGCTCCAACGACCTGACGCAGCTCATGCTGGGCGTGGACCGGGACTCGGAGCAGTGCGCGGAGCTCTTCGACGAGGAGGACGCGGCGGTGCTGGACGCCATCGTGCGCATCATCCGGGCCAGCCGCGAGGCGGGCATCACGTCGTCGCTGTGCGGCCAGGCGCCGTCCAACCGCCCGGGCTTCGCGGAGCACCTGGTGCGCGCGGGCATCACCTCCATCTCCGTGGACCCCGGGGCCGTGGACGCCGCCCGGAGCGTCATCGCGGCGGCGGAGCGCCGGTTGCTGCTGGATGCGGCCCGGCCCCTTGCGTGACGGCCCCGGAAGGCCGGGGGGCGCGCGTGGCCGGGCGGTCCACGCGCGCGAGCGCCAGGAGCGTCAACGCGACGGCCACGCCCGCGAGGACGCGCACCCAGTCGTGCACGTGGAGCGGATGCAGCCCCACGCGCGTCGCCAGGGGCGGCCACTGGAGGAGCAGCACCGAGCCCGCGAGCGTCAGCGCGCAGACCCAGCGCGACGTGCGCGTGCGCAGCCGGGTGAGCACGGCCGCGAAGCCGGCGCTCGAAAGCGACAGCGACGCCAGCGCCACCGCCCTGGCGTGCGCCACGTCGTGGCCGGCGCTCAGGCTCCGGTCATACGCCCAGACGAGGCCCACCGCCGTCAGCCCGCCCACCAGCAGGAGCGTGGCCCACTCGGACCGGGAGAAGAAGCGGGCGGGAACCCGGCCGCGCACGGTGGCCAGCCGTCCCGGCCGCGCGGACTCCTGGAAGGCCAGCATCGCGGTGGGATGGATGAGCAGCTCCAGCCAGACGATGTGGATGGGCAGGTACAGCAGCGGGTAGCCCGCCAGCGGCAGCAGCGCCGCGGTGCTCACCAGCGGCAGGTGGACGAGCAGCAGGTAGAGGAAGCAGTGCTGGAGGTTCTGGAAGAGCTGGCGGCCCTCCGCGATGGCGCGCACCAGCGTGCCGAAGTCGTCGTCGAGCAGCACGATGGAGGCCGCCTCGCGGGCACTGCGCGTTCCCCGCCCACCCATGGCGATGCCCACGTCCGCGGCCTGGAGCGCCGGGACGTCGTTCACGCCGTCGCCCGTGACGGCCACCACCTCGCCCTCGCGGCGCAGCGCCTTCACCAGCGCGTACTTCTGCGCCGGCACCGCGCGGGCCACCACGTCCACGGGCGGCACACGGCCTGCGTCGTCCAGTCGCGCCACCAGCGCATCTCCCGTGAGCACCCGGGGCGCCGTGCCCCCCAGTCCCAGGCGACGGGCCACCGCCAGCGCCGTGCGAGGGTGGTCCCCCGTCACCATCACCGTGCGCAGGCCCGCGTCGCGACACTCGCGCACCGCCGCCTCCGCCCCGGCGCGCACCGGATCCTCGCACGCCACGAGCCCCAGGAAGTGGAAGCCCCGCTCCGGCTCCCCGCCGCGCCAGGCCGCGGCGTCCAGCGTCTGGCTCGCGCACGCGATGACCTTGCGCCCCTCGCTCGCGAGCGCCGTCACGCGCCGCTCCCACTCCTCGCGCTCGCCGGCCGCCAGCGCGCACAGATCCAACACGCGCTCCGGCGCGCCCTTCACGCTGGCCACCAAGAGGCCGGCCCCCTCGCGCACCACGGACGTCTCGCGCTGGCGCTCCTCGGTGAAGGGGAACGTGGCCTCGCGCGCGCCGCCGGTCTCCGGTGAAGGGGCGCTCGCGGCCGCCTCCAGCAGCGCCGCGTCCAGCGGATCACCTCCCTCCTCCCGCGAGGCCCGCGCCGCGGCGCGCAGCAGCTCCCCGGTGGACACCTCCGGCGCGGGCAGCAGGCGCGCCACCTGGAGGCGGCCCTCCGTCAGCGTGCCCGTCTTGTCGGAGCAGATGCAGGTGACGCGGCCGATGTTCTCCACGGAGACGGCATGCCGCACCAGGGCCTGCCGCCGGGCCAGGCGGTAGACGCCCGCGCCCAGGAAGAAGGTGAGCGCCATCGGGAACTCCTCCGGCAGGGCCGCCACGCCCAGCGTGGCTGCGCTCAGCAGCGCGTCCATCCCCCCGAAGCCCTGGCGCCACCGCACGAACGCAAGCACCGCGCACAGCAGGGCGGCCACGCCCACGAGCACCGCCACCAGGTGGGCCACCGCCTGCTGCAGCGGCGTGCGCGCGCGGGCCTCTCCCCGCGCCGACCGGACGATGCCTCCGTACAGCGTGTCCTGGCCGGTGAAGACGACGCGCATCCAGGCCGTCCCAGTGAGCAGGCGCGTCCCGGACAGGCCCCAGTGGCTGCCGTCCACGGCCGGCTCCTCTCCAGGAGGAAGGCGCTCCAGCGGACGCTTTCGCACGGGCAGCGACTCACCGGTGAGCGAGGACTCCTCCGCCTGCAGGTCCTCGCCGTGCACCAGCAGGCCGTCCGCCGGGAAGTGCTCTCCGGCCGCCACGCGCGCCAGGTCCCCCACCACCACGTCCTCCGCGGGCACATCCACCTCCCGCCCGTCGCGCAGCACAGTCGCTCGGGCGGCCAGCCGGCTGCGCAGGCCCTGCGTGGACGCCTGGGTCCGGTGGTGCAGGAAGGCGTCCATGCCCAGCAGCGGGATGACCGCCAGCAGCATCCCCCACCCTTCCGTGCGCTCGCCCAGGGCGAAGTAGAGCGTGCTGGTGCCCAGGAGGAACCAGAGCATCGGATCCCCCAGCGCCTCGCGCAGCGTGTGGAGCGCCGGGCGGCGGGCCGTGCCGCGCACGTCGTTGCGGCCGTAGCGCTCGCGCCGCGCCAGGACTTCGTCCGTGTCCAACCCCGTCAGCGCGTCGGGGGCGCCGGGCAGGCGACGGGTGGGAACAGGGATTCGCATGGGGCACGCACCAGGGGAACGCTGGAGTCCGGTCCGGCGAAGGGCAACGGTTCGCGGCGGCCGTGGGGAGCGCTCGACCGGGAGGGCCTTGCCCGCGCCGGGCGCGCTGCCCACGCATTGTCTGGCAGTGCCATCCCCCGAGGTCCGCCATGCGCGTCCTGATCACCTATGGCTCGAAGCGGGGCGGTACCGAGGAGATTGCCCGGTGGCTCGCACAGGCCCTCCGCGAAGAAGGGCTGGACGCGGAAGCGGCGGCGCCCCAGGACGTCGGTGACATCTCGGGCTACGACGCCGTCATCGTCGGCGGGTCGCTCTACGCCAACCGCTGGCACCGGGACGCCCGGCGCTTCGTGCACCGGCACGCGCGGAAGCTGCGCGAGCGGCCCACCTGGTTCTTCTCCAGCGGGCCGCTCGATGCCTCCGCGGCGGACGGCGACCTGCCGCCCACGTCCCAGGTGCGGGCCCTGATGGAGCAGGTGCGCGCGAGCGGCCACATGAGCTTCGGGGGACGGTTGGAAGCGGACGCCCGGGGCTTCCTCGCCCGGTCCATGGCGCGCGAGCACGCTGGGGACTGGCGCGACATGGCGCAGATCCGGTGCTGGGCCGCGAGCCTGGCCGAGGCGCTGGCGCTGTCGGGCGACGTCGGCCCCGCGACGCGTGAATCGGAGCCCCACCTCCCCTTCTGAAGCGGTCCGGGCCGAACTCGACGCGTCTTCTACCGCCGCGTTCCGGGGTGACCCACGCATTCAGCCCTTCGCGTCCAGCCGCTCGACCAGGCGCACGAAGTCCGTGAGGTGGCGGACGGCGGTGAAGTGGGCGCGGACATGCTCGTGGGCCTGGCGGCTCAGGCGGGCGGCGCGCTCCGGATCCTCCAGGAGCGAGCGCACCGCGCCCGCGAACTCCGCCCGGTCCCCGGGGTCGCGCACGAGCAGGCCGTTCACGCCGTGGACCACCTGGTCCTGGAGGCCGCCCACCGCGCTCGCCACCACGGGGCGGGCCTTCCACATGGCCTCCGTGATGGTGAGCCCGAAGCCCTCCTGGAGGCTCTTCTGCGTCACCACGGCCGCGTGGCGCTGGAGCGCGTTGACGATGGCGGCGTTCTCCTCCAGGTCCCCCATGGGCAGGCACGCCAGGTGGACGCGCTGGCGCACGAAGTGGGGCTGCTGCCGCCACAGGGAGATGACGTCCTGGAGCGTGGACGCCGCTTCCGGATCGTCCGCCACGGACGACACCGCCGGACCGGCGAGCACCAGTTGCGCGCGCAGGTCGGGCGACTGCCGCAGCAGCAGCGCGAAACCGTCCAGCACGCCCGCCGGGTCCTTCAGCGGATCCCACCGCGACACCTGCACCACCAGGGGCGTGTCGGGCGCTGGCCCGGCGCCCAACCGCACGATGTCCGCGCCCCGTGACACGCGCGCGGGCACCCCGTCCTCGCGGGTGAAGAGGGGCTCGGGCGCGTCCGGCGCCCCGCGCAGCAGGCCGGTGGTGGCGAGGATGGCGCGCGCGACCTCTGGCGCCAGGGGCTGGTTCTTCACCGCGAAGATGTCGATTGAGGGCCGGATGACGATCGCGCGGTCCGCGCACTGGGGCGGCACGTAGGCGGCCCGGGTGAAGACGGTGAGCCGGGAGGCGGCCAGGCCCTGTGCGAGGAACTCCCAGGCCCGTGTCACCTCGGCGTTGGGCGTGTCACAGCCCACGTGGCAGCGCCAGACCACGCGGGCGCCCGCTGCGGACAACGCGGGCGCCAGCCCCAGGGTCTGCGGGTCATGCAGCAGCACCACGTCCCCCGGCTGCACCAGGACGAGCAGCTCCTCCACGTTGTCGCGGAGCACCTCGTCGTACCGGTCGTGCTCGCTCGCCCCCAAGGGTGACCCATCCCCGCGCGAGCCATGCAGCGCGTGGTGCAGCCGCTTGGTGATGTGGAAGAACGCCGGGGTCCCCGTCAGCACCAGCCAGCGTGCGTCCACGCCCACCCCGCGCGCGTAGGCGACCAGCCGGGGGATCAGCTCCGCCACGCCGCCGCCCCGCGCCGTGGAGCTCACGTTCCAGAACGTGCGGCCCGCCAGGAGGGCCCGGGCCCGCGCGGCATGAGCCTTGAGCGCACTCCAGCCGGCAGCGTCCAGTTCGGGCTCGAAGCGCGCCAGGGGCTCGGCCTGGACGTGCACCTCGAAGGGTTTGAGCATCGGACCTCCCTCCGGGGCCCTACGCGCGCGGCATGCGCACCGTCATCGCGGGCCGGTCGCCGCGGGCCATCACCTGCTGCGCCACCTTGGGGTTGCCGTCCTGTTCGGCGCGGGGCACCGCGGCTCCAACCGAAGGTCCGCACCACGTTGCCCGACAGGACGTGCACCAGGCACAGCGGAGTGTTCATGCGCCGGGCGAGGAGGGCCGCCGTGGCGCACGCCTGACGGGAGCCCTCCGAGAAGTGGGTCGTACAGGCGATGGTCATACGAACCCCCAGGAGGTGACGCCTTGAAGATAGTCACCCCCTCCCGGCGTCATCGCCCGGTGGCGGAAGGGGTCCGGCGCGCGCCGGGTCGTCTGTCCTCGCGGACCTGGAAGGCACGTTTCCGCCCGCGGAGGGCCGTGTTCGTCTCCAGCACGTCCGCCTGGAAGCCGCCGATGCCGCCGCACTTCCTCGGGCAAGAGACGGCTCGCGGTGGCGAGCACGATCGTACCATCCCCCAGCAGGCCCATTCCCAACGGCGATTCATCCGCTCTGCCCTCGACAGCCGAGAAGTAGGCGTGGCCGCTTCCGTTGAACGAGGTGTCCTCGGCCCCCGTCGCGGTCAGCCGCATCAGGAGCACGTAGGAGATGGCATTCAATGCCTGCGGTTGCGCGACCAGCGCCGCGACTGTTCACCCAGGCAACCGAAGGGCGATGCGTGCCCGTCGAAGGGTGACGTCCAGCGCGTCTCGGCGGAGAGTCACCCCATGCGCCATGGACTCGTGACCCCGTTGCTCGCCTCCCTCCTGCTGAGCGCCGCCCCCGAAGCGGAGGCCCAGACGCCCCGTCCGCCATCGCGCCAGGAAGGCAACCTCGCCCCGGGCCGCGGGGGTGACAGTCAGCAGTCCGTGCCGCGACAGGGCGACATCCCCTCGGGCGCGCCCGTGGAGACCGCGCCCCCCAACGTCCCGGAGTTCAAGCCCGCGTTCCCGCAGCAGACGCGCGCCCCGGCGGTGAAGACGCGCACGCCCATCGTCGTGACGGAGATTGCCTCGGGCTTCAACAAGCCGTGGGCCATCGCCTTCCTGCCGGATGGGCGCTTCCTCGTCACGGAGAAGCCCACGGGCTCGCTCTTCATCGTCACCGCCGCGGGCAAGAAGTCGCCCCCGGTGACGGGCCTCCCCAAGGTGGATGGCCGGGGACAGGGCGGGCTGCTCGACGTGGAGGTCGGGCCCGACTACGCGAAGAGTGGGCTCATCTACTGGACCTATTACGAGCCGCGGGAGGGCGGCAACGGGCTCGCGGTGGCGCGCGCGCGGCTGGTGGACGGCCCGAAGCCGCGCATTGAAGGCCTCCAGGTCATCTTCCGCATGCAGCCCACGCTCGAATCCACGCTGCACGCGGGCGGACGGCTCGTCTTCACGCCGGATGGCAAGCTCTTCGTCACGCTCGGCGAGCGCTCCGTCCTCAAGGGCCGCGTCCAGGCGCAGGACCTCAAGAGCGACTTCGGGAAGATCGTCCGCATCTTCCCGGATGGCTCCATCCCCCAGGACAATCCCTTCGTGGGCAAGAAGGACGCCCGGCCGGAGATCTGGTCCTCCGGGCACCGCAACGTCCTCTCCGCGGCCCTGGATGCCCAGCAGCGGCTCTGGGTCGTGGAGATGGGACCGCGCGGCGGCGATGAGCTCAACCGCCCCGAGCCCGGCAAGGACTACGGCTGGCCCACGATTGGCTATGGCGAGGAATACTCGGGCGAGCCCATCCACAAGACGACGCAGGCCGCCGGCATGGAGCAGCCTGTCTATTATTGGGATCCGGTCATCTCCCCCTCGGGGCTCACCCTCTACTCGGGGGCGCTCTTCCCGGAATGGAAGGGGAACTTCTTCATCGGCGGCCTGTCCAGCCAGGCGCTGGTGCGGCTCGTGCTGAAGGACGACCGCGTGGTCGGCGAGGAGCGCCTGCTCACGGAGCGCAACGAGCGGATCCGCGAGGTGGTCCAGGGGCCCGACGGTGCGCTCTACCTGCTCACGGACGATTCGAACGGCCGCCTGTGGAAGCTCACCCCGGGGGCCACCCCGTCGGGCCGCGCCCCCTGAGCCTCCGCGCCACACAAAGTGCGGGAGAGCCACGGAAGCGGGGGACTCTCACGGGTCATCGCTACAGCCCGAGGTGGTGCTCGACGCGGGCAGGCTCAACGGCCCCGAGGTAGTGCTCGGCATAGACCCAGGCCGCCGCTGCGCACCTCGCGGATGCCTCGCCCTGAGGTGGCGCTCGGGGAGGCACGATCCGCTGGGTTCTGGCCGTGGCCCTGCCTCGCCCTGGAGGATGAAGCTCTTTCCCGCAGGGGGACTTGATGAGGGTACATCGCGCTGTCGCGCTACTCCTGCTGGTTTGGCTGACAGGCTGTGCCTCAGGGCGCGGGGTGCGCTTGGAAACGGGCCAGGGGCCGCCAGTCGTCTTCACGCCTCACAGCGGCGAGGCCGGGCCGGTGGAGGTGGAGCGGCGCGAGTTCAAGCGGCCGTGGCGAGGCTGGCGCGGGGCGTGAGGCTCCCGGCCAATCCCCAGCAGGCCGCGCGGCGCCTGATGGGAGTGGACGCCCGAGGCGGCACGTACCTCTTCGATCCGCGCACCCGGCAGATGACGCCAATGGAGGGGGCTGCACTGGCCTCCGACATGCCGCCAGCGGAGGTGGAGCTGACGCGGGCATATCTGCGTTGGTGCGAGCGCACCGGGCGCAAGGGGGACTGTCTGCACTTGCTGGAGGACAGTCCCACCGTCACCGGAGACGGGCGGTATGCGCTGGCCATGGCTCGGTAACACGGCTGCGGGCTTCGCCTCGAAGGTGCCAACGCTGCCCGGTTCAGCCCAGGCGGCGGCGGTGGCTGGGGGCCGCGCGGGTATCCGCCTTGCCGCCGTGGGCGAAGTCGGAGCGGTGGCGGTGACGGGCGAGGCCGTCACGGTGACACTGGCACCCAGCGCGGTGGCCATGACGGCACGGGCCTTGGGGGGCACGGCTGCCGCCCCGGTGGACGCGAAGGGCCACGACCACCACATCGCCACGAACAAGTGGTGGAAAGCCACGAACAATGAAGGCCCGTGGTCCCCCGGCTTCAGGAGATTTTCGACAGGGCGGGCATGTCGCTGGACGACCCAGCCAACATCGTCCACGTCAAAGGTCACAAGGGGCCCCACCCACTGGCGTACCATCAACGCATTTTCCGGCGCCTGGACGCAGCAACGCGAAACTGCCGCACGCTGGAGCAGTGCCGCGAAGTGCTGACTGCGGAACTCGACAAGTTGGCGCAGGACATCGCCGCTCCAGGCACCATCCTCAACAGACTGGTGACGGGAGCATGGGGGCGACACAATGGTCCGCATGCCCAAGCGCTACTTCGACCTGAGCGACGACATGACCATTCCAGGCCGGTGGCTGCTCGGCGCCCCTACTGACTTTGAAGGCAGAGCGTTGAGTGAACCATGGATGTTCACTGACGGAACTCCTATTGACGCTCCGGGCCGCTTGAAGCTCCCGATGTATCTACCCGGAACAGCGCTCGACTTCTCGCTAGCGGCCCGCTCAACGCCGGTAGTCCACGCCAAGGTGGCATCCGTCATCGCGGACCTTGCTCCCGATGACGTGCAGCTCTTTCCCGTAGAGGTCGCGGGCCAGCCTGAGCAGTTCTGCATTCTCGTGGCAACCAAGCTGATTGTAACCGTCCGGCCAGTGACGTGCCGGGACGCTTGAAGACAGGCCCCGGCCGTGCTCGGCGAGCGCCGCGAGGAGTGAGCTGTTCAGGGACTGGGCTGGAGGGGTGACTCGGGCGGGTCGGCGGTGC
>NZ_RAWI01001058.1 GCF_003612125.1 Corallococcus praedator | reverse complement strand
GATCGGCACGCTCGTCTGATCGACCAGACGGCCCTCGTACGCTCCGGCGTACGGGGGCCGTTCGGCGTCCTCGGGGGGCCGTGCGCGGGGAGACGTCCGCCCCGTAGCCTTCCTTCTCGTGCTGCGAGTGGGACTGACCGGGGGGATCGCGTCGGGGAAGACGGCCGTCTCCGATGCCCTGCGTGAGCGTGGGGCGGTGGTGATCGACGCCGACGTGCTGGCCCGTCAGGTGGTCGAACCCGGTACGCCCGGTCTCGCCGCCGTCGTCGAGCGGTTCGGTACCGACGTGCTGACCGACGACGGTCTGCTGAACCGGGAGGCCCTCGGCCGACTCGTCTTCGCCGACGCGGGAGCCCGCCGGGATCTCGAAGCCATCGTCCACCCCGCCGTCCGCGCGCTGGCCGCCGAGATCGAGGCCACCGTGGCCTTCGACTCCGTGGT
>NZ_RAWI01001057.1 GCF_003612125.1 Corallococcus praedator | reverse complement strand
CGTCAGCACCGCTGCGACCATGCTGGACACCAGCAAGGCAGGCGGCACCCGCATCTGGGTCAATCCTGGCAGCGTGGACGACCTCGAAGGCGTGCCCAATACCGCCGTTCAGGCCCGGTCGATGGAAGCGCGCCACCAGCCGATCAATGCCGACACGTTCGCCCACGTCAACGCCAAGGCCCGGCTCGAACGCGTCGAGGCCGACGTGATCGCCGCATGGGGCGAACTGCACCAGATCCCAGGCTTCAGCCCCGTCGAGGGTGAAAGCCTGCCAGCGGCCATCCGCCGCGCCATTTCCGAAGCTGCCAACCAAGGAATGACATCGTGAACGATCACCAGCCGAAAACCTTTATGGGCATCGATCTTGCTACGTCAGGCGCAATCCGCCCGGAGGATTACAAACTCACGCGCGGGCATGGCCCGTTGGGAACCGCCGTGGGT
>NZ_RAWI01001056.1 GCF_003612125.1 Corallococcus praedator | reverse complement strand
GACATTGGCTCTAAATTTTCACAGCCCGTAGCAACGAGAATTGCAGGAATCTTAGCCTGTGTGATTGTCTTCACAAAAAACTCATAGTTGCTTTCCTCAGCTTGAGTAATCCGAGGAATGCGGAATACTTGAATCAGCAAGTTGTACCCTTCCTCGGAATCCCTGAGAAGCTTGATGAGTGCTTTCACCGCATCTCTAGATGAGACACTTCCACGTGCAGACTCATTAAGACCAACAGTGTCAGTTATGATGAGCGACTTACCCTCAGAAATTTCGAGTTCCTTGTAAGTGTAGGATTTGAACGTAACACCTTGAGCAGCATCGCTTACTCTCTGGTTTCCGCCTGTTAGTTCATTGCACAAACTTGTCTTACCAGTTCCAGTGGTTCCAAAAACGAGTACACGAATAGGTTGCGACATCCCTTACTCCTGATTTTAAGAT
>NZ_RAWI01001055.1 GCF_003612125.1 Corallococcus praedator | reverse complement strand
GTGCGGCTGCGGTCGCCGCCGATCCCGCCACCGGGACCGCGGCCTCCGATGCGGTCAACATCCCACTCTTCGGCACGCTCCCGCTGTCGGTGTTCGTGGTCTTCCAGCTCATGTTCGCGATCATCACCGTGGCGCTGGTCTCCGGTGCCGTCGCCGATCGCATGAAGTTCAGCGCGTGGGCGGCCTTCACCGTCCTGTGGTCGACCATCGTCTACTTCCCGGTCGCGCACTGGGTGTTCGCCTTCGACGGCTACACCGGTGAGCACGGCGGCTGGATCGCCAACAAGCTCAAGGCGATCGACTTCGCCGGCGGTACCGCGGTCCACATCAACGCCGGTGTCGCGGGCCTCGTGCTCGCGATCATCCTCGGTAAGCGTCGAGGCTGGCCCAAGACCCCGATGCGTCCGCACAACCTGCCGTTCGTGATGCTCGGTGCCGGTC
>NZ_RAWI01001054.1 GCF_003612125.1 Corallococcus praedator | reverse complement strand
GGGTGCACCCCGTCGGTCAGCCGCTCCCACCACCCGTGCTGGCGCCCGTCGCGCACGAGCCGCAGCAGCATGTCGCGCTCGGCGCCCGCCGGGACGCCGTAGATCCGCATGAGCTCGCCGACGTCGGGGACCTTCGGCACGCCCTTGCCCGTCTCCAGCCGCGAGATCTTCGACGTGGAGCACGTCATCAGGTCGGCGACCTCGTCGAGCGTCATCCCGGACCGGTTGCGCAGCCGCCGCAGCTCGGCGCCGAGGCGGCGGCGGGACCCGATGGGGCTCTGCGGGGTGGTCATCTCCTCCGTCCGACTGCGGCAGCGGGGTGAACGGGACCGGAATGCAATTGCATGAGGCACTGTCGTGCGGCAATCTAGACCCCAGCGCTCGGGCCGTCGAACCGGTACCCGGGCGCTGGCATCCCGAGAGGAGGCCGACGTGACCACC
>NZ_RAWI01001053.1 GCF_003612125.1 Corallococcus praedator | reverse complement strand
CAGATAGTCGCAGCCGTAGGCGTGTTCCCACTGATACGTCGATGCCCAGGCCGCGTAGCTTTGCTCCGCCAGCGGGTAAGTGGGCGAGCCGAGACCGAGCACGTAGAGCAGAAGCGCTTCGTCGTAACCTTCCCATCGGTATTTCAGGAAGCCGGTCTCCGGCTTCCAGCCGTGGGTGACCGTGAGGCCCTGGTTCTGCGCCCACTGCCAGTTGGCGCGCCGATACAGGGCCTCGCCGAGGTCGCGAATTTCAGACTCGTCGGAAGCGGCGGAGTCGAAGTAGCCCGCTGCAGTCAGCGCACCGGCCAGCAGGAAGGCACTGTCCACTGTCGACAACTCGCAATCCCAGGCCCTGCGGCCCGTCTGCATGTCCAGGAAGTGGTAGTAGAAGCCTTGGTAACCGGTTGCGTCGGGCTCCGGGCCGTGCGGGCTGTTCCAGAAG
>NZ_RAWI01001052.1 GCF_003612125.1 Corallococcus praedator | reverse complement strand
GATGATGGGTAGACTCCCAGATGGCTTGCCCATGCCGGGAGAGATACTCCTTACAAGCCTCCCGAAAATCCGCGAGCCAGCCGACATGGGGTAGGCCCATTCCAGGCATGTCCGTCACCAGTACGGCCCAGGGTTTGCGAGACAAGATCGCGTTCAGCGGTCCAATCGCCACAAGCTTAGGAATCCACTCCGTGTCCTTAGGCGTTGCGGGTGCCGGTGGAAATATCCACAACGGCGGGCGAGACAAAGCCCGGGCTAAGAGGGCGCCAGTGAAGTCTTTGATACGCAAGCCTTCCAACTGCGCCTTCGACCAAAGGAGAGCCGCAGTCAGCTCGGAAGCCGTCATGACTTTCCGGCGGGGAATCCAAGACGGGAGAGATTCCTCGGAGGATTCCCTAGACTCGTTTTCGTCAAACGCGAAGACGTCCGGGGAAGGTGACCC
>NZ_RAWI01001051.1 GCF_003612125.1 Corallococcus praedator | reverse complement strand
GCCCAGGAAATCCCCTTTTTCGACCTGCGAAATCCGACCCGATCCGACCCAGTCGCCCTGATTTTCGGTGTAGAAAAAATCGCCGGACTCGTTCATGCCGTAGCCAGCGGGCGAGCGCATCCCGGCCGCGAAGGGCGTCATTTTGCCATCAGGCGTGATTTCGAGTGTCCAGCCGCGCCAGGGCACTAAGCTCACGCGCCATGCCCCAAGCTGTTGCTCCAGCCCACGTTGAGCGTCACGAGCATGTTGCCGTTGGGCAAAAACGTCGGCCCGTAGGAATACTCGTGGTAATTGCCCGACAGCGGCCAGGAATACACTTTATCGTAGGAGTCGGCGCGGCCGTCGCCATCGTTGTCGTGCAGGCGGGTTACCTCGCTGCGCTGCGTCACGTAAATGTCGCCGTCTTTGTAAGCCAGTCCCAGCGGTTCGTGCAAGCCATGGG
>NZ_RAWI01001050.1 GCF_003612125.1 Corallococcus praedator | reverse complement strand
GCGGATGATGGAACGGGCCTCCTGGGACGGGGCGGAGAAACTGATCCGTGAGCTGATCGCGGATCTGTTGGCCCCGCTCCAGGTGGATTACGAGTTGGTCTACCTTCGCGGCGTGCCGCCGGTGGACAACGACGCGATCTGCACCGGCATGCTGCAGGCCGGGGTGGTGGCCTCGGTCGGCGCCCAGGCGGTACGGGCGGCCCAGCAATCCACCGGCGCCGAGGACTTCGCCGAGTACCTGGACCACGTGCCCGGCGCGCTGGCCCGGCTCGGCGTCTGGGACGGCACCGGGGAACGGGTGGATCTGCACTCGGAGTACTTCGAGATCGACGAGCAGGCAATCAGTGTCGGTATCCGGCTGATGGTCAACTCCGCCCTGACGGCGCTGCGGGCCGGGTCCGGTCAACCGACCGACCTCACCATCCCGTGACCGCCCGGTAGG
>NZ_RAWI01001049.1 GCF_003612125.1 Corallococcus praedator | reverse complement strand
TCCTGGCGAACTCCGCCGTCGCCTTCTCGCTGGGCGATCATCGATTCTGGATCGCCGGGTTGGGGGATCAGATGGCGCGGCTCGGTCCGCCGATCACCGGCGTCGATGATCTTCCCGCCCTGACCGCCCAGGTGCCGGCCGGTGAGCCCGCGCTGCTGCTGGCGCACGAGCCGGACATCTTCCCCGAGGTCGGCGACCGCTTTGCCGTGACGCTGTCGGGCCACACCCACGCCGGCCAGATCAAGATCGCCGGACGCACCCCCGTCGTGCCATCCCGCTTCGGCAGCCGGTACGTCTACGGTCATGTGGTCGAGGACGGACGGCATCTCATCGTCTCGGCCGGACTCGGCACCAGCATGGTCCCGATCCGCCTCGGTACCAGACCCGAGATCGTCGAGCTCGTGCTCGGCAGCGAAGCCACACCGCCACCGAAGGACGATCA
>NZ_RAWI01000104.1 GCF_003612125.1 Corallococcus praedator | reverse complement strand
CTCTGTGCCCCCTCTATGAACCCACTGCTTTCGCAGCCGTCGTCGCCAGCGCTTCTGGAGGCGACGCCGTCCCTGGCCCGCGTCTGGTGGTTGGCCCTCCGCCCCAAGACCCTCACCGCTTCGGTCGCGCCCACGCTGCTGGGGTGGGCCTTCGCCTGGTCGGAGGGAGTCTGGCGGCCGGTGCCGGCCTTCGCGTTCCTGATCGGCTTCGTGCTGATGCAGATCGTCAGCAACCTGGTGAACGACTACTCGGACTTCGAACGGGGCGCCGACACGGCGGAGCGGCTGGGCCCCGCGCGGGTGACGCAGAAGGGCTGGCTGAGCGCGCGCCAGGTCGCGAGCGCCGCGGCCCTGGCGTTCACCGGCTCCTTCCTGTCCCTGCTGTTCCTGACCCAGGAGGGAAGCTGGCCGGTGTTCGCGGGCGGGGCCTTCTGCCTGGCGGGCGCGGTCTTTTATTCGGCGGGCCCCGTGCCGCTGGGCTACCTGGGCCTGGGGGACATGCTGGTGCTGCTCATCTTCGGCCTGTCGGGGGTGTGCGGCAGCTACGTCGTGCTCTCCCACCACGTCACCCAGGAGGTGATGCTGGCGGGGCTGTCCATGGGCCTCATCGCCGCGGGCATCCTGGCGGTGAACAACCTGCGGGATCGCGACACGGACAAGGTCGTGGGCAAGAACACCCTCGTCGTGAGGTTCGGCCGCCGCTTCGGGCAGTGGGAGTACACGGTGGCGGTGGCCGGCGCGTTCCTCATCCCCGTCCTGGCCTGGCTGCTGCTCCCCGAGCACCGCTCAGGTTGGCTGCTCACCCTGGGGGGACTGCCCCTGGCGGCGAAGGAGATCCGCGCCATCTGGAAGGAGGACGGCAGCGCGCTCAATCCGCACCTGGGCAAGACGGCGGGACTCGGGCTGGTGTTCTCGCTGCTGCTGTCGGCCGGCTTCCTCCTGTAGTCCTACCCGGCACGACCGGTGGTCCGCGAATTGCGCGGACTCTCATAATGTGGTCAGTTCGGTCCGATGAGGTGTTCTCCTCCCGACCTTTCCCTGCGCTTCACGACTTCGCGCCGCGAAGTGCGAGGGGCGTTGGGGGAGCTGGGACGTGTGGGCCCGCGCGAGAGAACACCTGGTTCCTTCTCCCCCCTGTTTGATCCCGGCCTCGTCTTCCATGATCCGCTCAATCCTGCTCAAGAGCGCGTGGTGCGCCCTCCTGGTGCCCCTGCTGTCGTGCAACCTCCTCAAGGTCACTGACGACGAGGGCTCCACCACCGGCCGCGGCGCCAAACGATTCGACCCCTATCAAGGACTCAACTCCGGCGCGGTCCGGCTGAGCCTCCAGTACATCAACGGCTGCGCCTTTCTTCCCAACGGCCAGATGGCCGCGAAGAACGGGACGCCCAATGTGCGGCCGGACGGCACGGTCATTCCGTACCCGGACGTCTGCATCACGCCGCTCGGGCAGGATCCGCTGATGCTGTCGCCGCCCACGGGCACGATGCAGATCCTGGCGGACACCCAGTACTTCCTGAACCAGTTCTCCGTTTCGGAGACGGTGGTCAACCAGCACACCAACCCCACGGACCTGAGCGCCGCCCTGTCGTGGATCAAGACCCAGACGGCGTTCGCCGGCCTGGACTGGAGCAACGTCAGCCAGGGCCAGGACGAGTGGAGCTTCTACAGCCTCGCCGGCGTCGTGGAGGAGTGCTGGACGCGCGAGGTGCTCTTCGGCAACGCGAACTGGCAGAAGGTGACGGACGACACCATCACCGTGGAGGTGCTGGACGAGGCGGGCACGCCCCGCGCCAGCCAGACCTACCTGCGCTCGGAGCTGCTCGCGTCCTCGCCCTACGCGGGCCACTCGCGCTTCTCGTGGCGCTCGGAGAACCTGAAGCCGCCGCGCTTCCCCGGTGACAAGGACCCCGGCACCGTGACGGGCCTCGCGGGCGGTCTGGCGCAGCCCCCCACGTTCCGCACCATCGCGCGCGTGGACATGGTGGGCAGCACCAACCCCTTCAAGGTGCTGCGCGTGCCGCGCCTGTCGGGTCCCGGCGCGCTCCGGGCGACCTGGAGCCAGCTGCCCGACAAGCCGTTCTTCTTCCCCGTCACCTACGTGCTCCCGGAGGACCGTCCCTCCACCTGCACCGACGACGCCGGCCAGCCCGTGCAGTGCAGCCCGGGCCTGGATTCGCGGCTGACGTTCTCGCCCCCCACCGAGGGCAGCTTCTACAAGCCCGGCGAGGACGTGAGCGTCTACGTCGACCTGCGCGACAACGCGGGCAACCACCTGCACACGCCGGAGCTGCTGCCCAGCGCGCGGGAGATGATCAACAACCAGTCCAACGGACTGATCACCTTCGTGCCCAGCGTCATCGCCACCGTCACGGAGAACGACTCCATCCCGAACGTGGCCATCGCCGGCCCCATCCAGGACTTCAAGGTGCTGGGCGACCCGAGCGACAAGCCGCAGTTCCTGGCCCGTCCCTTCCCGTTCGCCTTCATCGATGACGCGACGTTGACGGGCCTGACGCCGGGCCTCGCGGACTTCAAGTGGCCCACGCGCCAGACCTTCTCCCTGCCCGCGGACGCGAAGCCGGGCACCTACGTGGCGCTGGTGAAGTTCAACCGCGCCGCCATGGGGGAGCGCGTCGCCAAGCTGTCGCCGTTCTTCTTCCAGGTGGGTCAGGACGAGGCGACGACGTACCCGGGCAACGTGGGCAACTGCCAGATCTGCCACCGCGGCGTGAACTCGCTGGACAACCTGCGCCACGGCCTGTCGGTGGACCACATCGAGAGCTGCAAGGTGTGCCACCACTACGACACCGACACGGTGGGCCGCACCCAGGAGATGGTGCACCGCATCCACATGAACTCGCCGCGCTACCCGGCGGACCGGGCCGACTGCACCGTCTGCCACCTGACGCGCAAGAGCACCGAGCGCCCCAGCCTGTCCCTGTGCGGTTCGTGCCACCTGTCTCAGCACGGCGATGAATTCTTCCAGACCGCCTTCAAGCAGCGCGGCGCCGTGAACAAGTTCGGCAACTGCGCGCAGACGTGCCACGGCGGCGAGCAGCTTCCCTCCAGCCACATCCTCCCCGCGAAGTAGGGGATGCGACGAGCCATGCACAAGTCCCTCTTCGTTGGAACGCTCCTCGGTGTGAGCCTGTTGGGCGTCGGCTGCCAGGAGTCCGGCACGCCCGCGTCGTCGACCTTCGTCCCGCGTCCCGTCTACGTGAACCGCGAGCCGGCGGGCCTCACCACCCGGCTGACCGGCTTCACGGTCGACCCGGAGGCGTACTTCATCAACCTGGCGACCTGCTCGGAGCTGTACGGGCCGGTGGTCAACGGCCGCAAGCAGTGCCCGCTGCCGCCGCTGTACGCGGAGTTCAGCCCGCTGTTCCAGCGCTCGACGGTGCGCAACTCGCTGGTGACGGTGCTGGACACGGTGCCGGACTTCACGAAGCAGCCGCCCGCGCCGCCCGCGCCGCCGCCGCCGGTCATGGCCAGCGCGGCCGGCCTGTGGACCATCGAAAAGGTGCCCACGCGGCCCTGGCCCAAGGTGCCTCCGGCGGACCCCGCCACCTACGTGCCGCCCATCTACCTCATGCTGTCGCTGGGGGAGGGCGCGCTGGCCAACGACGCGCCCACGCCGTTCCCGCTGCCCCCGGTGCCCGTGGGCAACTACGTGCCCACCGCGGCCGCGCGTCCGGTCGTCACGGGCCACAGCGCGTGCGTGGGCCTGGAAGCCATCCAGGTCAGCGACAAGGGCATCCTGGAGGCCGTGGCGAAGTACCTGAGCACCGAGGGCACGGCCGTGACGGTGCAGGACCTGCTCAACCCGGCGCGCTACGCCGGCGTGACGGTCTTCTGGCTGTACCGGCCGGGCTTCCCCGTCTTCCGCGTGCCGGCGGACAACACGACCGTGACTGCGTCCGCAGGCCGGGTGTTTCAGGTGGAGTGGGCGCCTCCGGGCGCGCTGCCGCCTCCCCTGGCGCCCTTCCAGTCCACGCGCGGCTTCTTCATCGCCCCGACCCCTCCGGGCGCTCCGGCGGCCACCGTGAGCAGCGTGGGCATCGTCGCCATCGTCCACCCGCCCCTGATGGGGCCTCCGGTGCCCGTGGTCTACACGGTGAAGGATCCGACCACGAGCACCGTGGAGAACCGGCCCTGGAAGACGGATCCGATCGTGCTTCCTCCGACGCCGGGTGTCGTCACCTTCGCGGGTCTCCAACTCGCGGACGCGGTGCCCCTGGATCAGCCGAACATTCCCCCGCCCAGCACCTGCGTCCCCGGGCAGTAGTCGCCGTCCGTTCCACCCCCAACGCCTCCCGCTTCGCCCTCTCCTTCACCGGAGAGGGCGGAGTGCTGAATCCACGCCGTACGGAGCAACGTTCCCCATGATGAAGAAGATCCTGCTGGCCGTAGGAGTCCTAGTCGTCCTCGTCCTGATTGGTGCCGGCTCCGCGATGGGCGTGGCCACCCACAAGGTGAATAAGACCTACGAGGACGTCGCGCTACCCAACATCACGCGCGACTCGTCACCGGAAGGCATCGCGCGCGGCGAGCAGGTCTTCCGCGCCGTCTGTGCCGAGTGTCACGCGGGTGGAGGCAACACGAAGCCCGTGGGCGTGCGCATGCACGACTTCCCGCCAGACCTGGGCACCTTCTACTCGGCGAACATCACGTCGGATCCGGAGAAGGGCGTGGGCGCCTGGACGGATCAGGAGATCGCCCGCATGGTGATCAACTCCATCGACCGCAACCATAAGTTCCGCCCCATGCCGCCATTCCCCAACATGGGCGACAAGGACCTGGCGGCGGTCATCGGCTTCATGCGCTCCGGCCACCCGGACTTCGCGCCGGAGAAGGCGCAGCCGCCGCGCTCGGAGCTGACGCCCCCGGGCCGGATGGTGTTCTCGTTCGCCATGGGCATCAACGACAAGTCGCGCACCGCGGAGGTGCCGGTGCCCGCGAAGGCGGCGGACTCCGTGGAGTACGGCCGCTATCTGGCGGCCAGCGTCTACGACTGCGTCTTCTGCCACTCGCCGGGCTTCGACGGCAGCGAGGCGAAGATGAAGAACCCCGACACGGTGCTGAGCGGTGGCTTCGAGTTCGACCTGACGCCGATGGGCGGCGAGGGCAAGCTGCTGTCGCCCAACATCTCGCCCAGCGAGACGGCCGGCATCGGCAAGTGGACCCTGGATGACTTCCTGGTCGCCATGAAGTCCGGTGTGACGCCGGACGGCCACATCCTGCGCCCGCCGATGCCCAAGTACCGCTACGCGGACGACGTGGAGCTGACGGCCCTCTACACCTTCATCCGTTCCATGAAGCCCAACGACAAGGTGATCCCGCCTCCTGCGGGCGGCCGTCCCAAGGTGGAGCCCGCCAACAACGACCCGGAGAAGATGTTCAGCTCCCTGGGCTGCGCGACGTGCCACGCCCCCGGCAAGGCCTACGAGGCCAAGCTCCAGGGCGCGAAGGGCAAGCCCGTGGAGGAAGTGGCCAAGTGGATCCGCAACCCGGAGGCCTTCAAGCCCGGGACGCAGATGCCCACCTACGCGAGCCTCGTGGACGAGAACAACGCGCTCGCGCTGGCGAAGTACGTGCTGGGCCGCACGGGTGGCACGGTGAGCGAAGGCACCACCCCCTGAGCGTCGTCCTGCTTTCGTCGGGCCGCTTCTCCTGACGGGAAGCGGTGTCGCTCCCGCCGCCCCGATTTCGCGCCCCACGCCGCTGCTGGCCTGGAGGACCGGAGTCGGGGCGGTCTTCTTTTGGGCCGGGGCCCGGACCTCAAGAAACAGTTCCGTACACTTCCGGTGAATAAATGAACGGAGGGGCCGTGGAGAGGTGGCAGCGGCGATGACGCCCGACGGTCGGGCGAGCCCGCTCCCATCTCAAGGAACTTCCATGAACCCGATTGTCCGCGCCGTGCTGGCCTCGTCCCTGTTCGTCTCCTCCGTCTGCTTCGCCCAGGGGGCGGAGATCAACATGCAGGTGGATGTTGATGATCAGGACATGCCCGCCGCGCGCATCCAGGTGAAGGCGTCGGGGCAGGACGGCCAGGACGGCGCCACCGTGAAGGTGCGTGGCGGCGGGGCGATGATGGACGTGCGTGTGACGGGAGGCATGACGACGACCGAGACGCGCACGGAGACCCGGACGGAGACGAACACGGAGTACGTGGCTCCCGTCCGTGAGCGTGAGCGCGCGCCTTCGCACGGCTCCCGCGACTGTGGCACGGGGACGGACGAAGGCTGCAACACACGGCGGGACGGACAGTTCCCGATGGACGCCAGCACCTGGCGCGGCTTCTACCAGTCGCTCAAGAGCGAGCCGAACGAGATCGTCCGCGAGGAGAAGGCGGGCAAGATGCTCAAGCGCGTCTACCTGACGGCGGCGCAGTTCGGCATGGTGTTGGACCTGTTCCCCAATGAGATCACCCGCCTGGACGTGGCGAGGGAGGCCGCGCCGCACGTGGTGGATCCGCAGCACGCGCTGGGCTTCTCCTCCAAGTGGAGGAACTCCATCAGCGGCAGCGAGTACACCGACCTCATCACGGAGTAGTCGGCGCGACGAAGCCGCACGCCTGAAGTGAAGAGCCCCCGCGCCTCGTGAAGGCACGCGGGGGCTCTTTGCTTGGGTGACGCGCTACGGGGCTAGTGCCACGTGTCGTTGAGCGTCACGGTGCCGCTGGCGGGCGTGGTGGAGGCGCGGTTGGCGCCGCTCTCCCAGGTGACGTTCCCGCCTGCGTCCTTCTTGATGTACTTGTATTCAAAGGCTGTGGAGCCGGGCAGGCCCACCGTCGCGTCCCACGTCGGGTAGTTGGCCGGTGAGAGCAGGATGGCCGCCGCCGGACTCCAGCTTCCCAGCGCGGCGAGGCTGCCCACCACGTAGACGTTCTGTCCCTGCACGGTGCTCACCGTCGAGCGGAAGGTGACGGCGGCCCCGGACGTCGCGGTGGTGACGCTCAGGGCGCTGCCTTGCGCGGACGCGTTGCCGGCATTGTCCCGGGCGCGCACCGTGTAGCTGTAGGCGGTGCCCAGGGTGAGGCCCGTGTCGGTGTACGCCGTGGAGGCGGGCGAACCCACCAGCGTGCCATTGCGGTACACGTCGTAGCCCGCGATGCCGCTTGAGTCCGTGGAGGCCGTCCACGTCAGGCTCACCGTCGTGGCCGTCTTGGACGGGGACGCGAGGCCCGTGGGGACGCTCGGGGCGGTGGTGTCGGTGGAGGGGGCGCCCGCGGTGATGACGCCCGCGGTGAACGTGGAGGTGCCCTCGGGCAGGAAGTAGTTGAGCCCGCCGTTGTTGTCCCACGTGCCGCTGCCGTTGTTGAAGACGGCCTCCAACTGCGTGGCGCTGCCCAGGCTGACGGTGAGCTTCGCGTAGCCGGCCACCTCCGCGTTGGGCATGGCCGTGCCGGGCGCCGTCGTCCACGTGCCGCCCGCAGGGCGGGAGTGCATGTACGGCGTGGTGAAGCCCTTCTTGTAATAGACGGTCGCGGTGCTGCCCGTGCTGGTGGTGACGGAGTGCGCGGTGCTCGCCGCGGACGTGTTGCCCGCCGCGTCCTTCGCCTTCACGGTGTAGCTGTAGGCGACGTTGCTGGACAGCCCGGTGTCCGTGAACGCCGTGCCCGTGGGCGTGCCCACCTGGGTGCCATTGCGGAACACGAGGTAGCCCGTGACGCCCACGTTGTCCGTGGAGGCCGTCCAGGACAGCGACACGGACGTGTCCGTCTTCGACGGCGCGGTGAGGCCCGTGGGCGTGGAGGGCGCCGTGGTGTCCACCACCGGTCCGCCTGGGGTGATGGTGCCGGCGTTGAACGTGGAGGTGCCCGCGGGGAACAGGTAGTTCAGGCCGTTGTTGTTGTCCCACGTGCCGCTGCCGTTGTTGAAGACGGCCTCCAGTTTGTCCACCGCGCCCAGGTTGACGGTGTACTTCGCATAGCCCGCCACCTCCGCGTCCGGCATGGCCACGCCGGGCGCCACCGTCCACGTTCCACCCGCCGGGCGGAAGTGGATGTACGGCGTGGCGAAGCCCTTCTTGTAATAGACGGTGGTGGTGTAGCCGGTGCCCGTCGTCACCGCGAGCGCGGTGCTCGTCGCGGACGTGTTGCCCGCCGCGTCCTGGGCCTTCACGGTGTAGCTGTACGTCGTGGAGGAGGACAGGCCCGTGTCCGTGTAGCTGGTCCCGGTGACGGACGCGACCTGCACGCCCCCGCGCAACACGAGGTAGCCCGCGACGCCGTAGCCATCCGTGGACGCCGTCCAGGACAGCGCCACCGACGAGCTTGTCACCGTCCCGGCCGCGAGCCCCGTGGGCACCGACGGCGCGGTGGTGTCCGGTGCCTTGGTGGTGACGGAGAGCGCGCTGCTCGCCGCCGACGTGTTGCCCGCGGCATCCCGCGCCTTCACCGTGTAGCTGTAGGCGGTGCTCGGCGTCAGGCCCGAGTCCGTGAAGGACGGCGTGGCGCTGGTGCCGACCTGCGTGGCGCCCCGGAACACGAGGTAGTCCGCGACGCCCACGTCGTCCGTGGAGGCCGTCCACGTGAGCCGCACCGAGCGGTCCGTGGTCGTGGCCGCCACGAGCCCCGCGGGCGTGGAGGGCGCGGCGGTGTCCACCACCAGGAAGGGCGCCGTACCGGCCACCGTGCCGTTGAGGTCCTCCACGTACTTGCCGCCGGTGAGCGTGTAGCGGCCCGCGCCCACGTAGACGGATTGGATCTCGCTGCGGGTGACGTTGCCGCGCGTGTCGGTGGCCTCGATGTAGTAGTCGAGCAGCTGGTCGCGGTAGCTGCCCACCGTGACGTAGTAGAGGTCGCCCGTCTCCTGCGCCGGCACCTTCGCCATCACCGCCAGGTGCGCGGGCTGCCAGGACACGCCGTTCATGGACGGGCGCAGGTCGCGGCGCTTGAGCGGATGGTCCACCCAGGCGCCCACGCGCGCGGTGTCGATGTTGGGGACGCCCGCCGTCTTCAGCGCCGCCGGGTCGTAGACCTTGTGCGTGTTGTCCGTGGGGTCGATGGACTTCGCCGTGTGCACGCGCACGCGCGCCTTGATGCTGGCGATGCCGCTCACGTCATGGGCGTACGTGTAGAGGCCGAACACGTTGTTGAAGTGGTGCAGCGTCCAGCCCTCGGACTTGTCCGTGTTGGCGCTGCCCGGGTTGTACGGCCAGCGCTGGGGCCACCACACGGACGGGCCGGTGCGGTCCTGCGTGAGCCGGTCCTGCACGTAGGGCTTGGAGAAGTAGAGCGACTGGTTGAAGGACAGCGTCGGCTTGACGATGTCGTCCACGTTCTCGTCGTAGTAGCCGAAGCCGGAGTCCATCGCGGGCAGCAGGAAGTACCAGGACAGCTCCGCGGGATTGGCGCCGCCGGCCCAGTCATTGGCCGCGTCGCCCTTCACCGGGAACGAATACATCCACGGGTTGAGCTGGTTGCCCGCGTGCGTCACCTGGCTGTCGAGGGCGGTGGTGGGCTGCCAGTGGTTGGGGTGCGCGTCCAGCCAGATCTGCTCGGCCGTCTTCGCGTAGTTGAGGGCCGCCTGGAGCTGGGCGAAGTTGCGCTCCAGGTAGTGCCAGCCGTGCTCGAAGGAGACCGTCATCCCTTCCTGCAGGCCGCTCAGGTTCGTCTTGGGCGCCAGGTTCAGGCCGGTGGCCGCGTTGAACGCGGGGAACTGGCCCTTCCAGATGCCCATGGGCAGACGCCAGTGGTGCCACTGCGGATCCGACGACGAATCACGCGTGTCCACCCAGGAGCCGTCCTGCACGTGCACCACGTCGCTGGCGACCGGGGTGTGGGCCGCCAGGTATTCGCTGATGCCCAGACACTGCACGCCCCCGGCGCAGGTGGCGCTGCGGCCGTTGTACCAGGTGTCCGAGGAACCGGCCCGGCCGCCGCTGTTGTCGCCGTCATGGGCAATCACGAAGAACTGCCGCTGCGGCACCAGCCCCTGGAAGCTCTGGAGGTTCACGACGTCCACCGTCGCGGAGCCCTCCCAGCCCTCCAGCCAGGAGCCGTTCTGGTTCACCGGGATGCCCACCACCTTGGACTCGGCGCCGGTGGCGGGGTCCACGTAGCGCACCCAGTGCGGCGTGGAGGCGAAGGGGTACTTGTTGCGGATGGTCTGCTGCTCGTGCGCCATCTGCGCGCTCACCCAGCTGCCCACGCCGCTGGTGTTCTGCAGGTCCGCGCGGTTGGGAGGGGACACCAGCGTGTCCGCGCCCGGGTCGTTGAGGAACGGGTAGTCCTTCAGCGTGCGGGAGAAGTGGTTGTCACCGATGACGGACCACTGGACGCCCAGCTTCGCGAGGGTCGGCACCAGACGCTCGGAGAACCCCAGCTCCGTGGGAAAGAAGCCCGGGGACGCCTGGAAGCTGCCGCCCAGGAAGTAGGGCTGCGCGAGCGTGGCGCTCTGGTAGACCAAGTCCTTGAGGAAGTAGTCGTTGCCCACCAGCGGCCCCATGCTGTGGTGGCCGGTGAAGTGGATGAGGTCCAACGTCCGCTTGCCGGAGGGCGTGCGCAGGGCGTCGTACTTCGCCTTCCACGGCGAGCCCCACGACGCGTTGTCGTAGCCGGCCACGTTCCTGCGCGTGGACAGATCATGGACGTTGTTCACCACGGCGCCGGACATCGTCACGTGCACCTGGCCGGTGGACGCGTTGGTGCGCATGTCCTGCGCGACGTCCGGCGGCCAGTACAGGTACGCGCCCGTCTTCGCGTTGTGCGAGTAGTACGTCACCAGATCGTCGTGCGGCATGGGCGCGCCCGACGGCAGGAAGTACGTGTAGTTCGCCGGGGGCGACTGCTTGATCTGGATGACCTGTGCGTCGTAGGCGTAGCGGATGGGACCGCCCACGGGCGTCGTCGCGTATTGCGAGACGTCGTAGTACGGCCAGAAGTTGGGCATGTGGTTGTGATACACGTGCGCCGCCGCGATCGACTGCGCACGCGACAACCCGGGGGACACCAAGGACGTCACCGCCGCGAGCAACGCGACGGCCTTCAATCCACGCATGAGGGAGCCTTGTCTGGGAATGACACGAATGCCGTGAATCCCGGACTTGTTCTAATGCGGTTCCCGAGTGTCTCAAAACAGGTGGAAGGAAATGGATTATGCGGGGATGCCGACGGTGAGGGCGGCGACATGGCTTCCGCCACGCTGCCGGTTGAGGGTGAGCGGCACGCCCGCCGCGGTGCCGGAGAGGCCCGCGATGCTGGAGCGGATGTCGCTGCGCACGATGCCGGAGAGGGTCAGGGCATTGGCCCCGTTGGAGCCGTCGCCACCCATGGCATTGCCAGACGTTTCCTGGGTAGTATGGCCTTCCACGAATAACAGGAGAGGTGCCCGATGAAGCGTCTGTTCATGTCTTCCCTGGCGGTGCTTGCCATTCATGTGGCGGGGTGTGGCGGTGGGATGGAGGAGGGCGAGGTCCAGGCCCCCGCCGAGCCCGTCGTGAACGACAAGACCCAGGCGGGTCCCATCAACGGGCCCTTCTACGGGACCCACGTCGACCATTTCAGCGACTCCACCATGACGACGCGGGTGGGCGTCCGCGAGTGGGGCTGTTCGAGCGCGACCATGCTGATCAACTGGGGCGTGGAGGGCTACGAGCGCTCCTACAAGTTCCTGTGCGCGCAGGAGTTCTAGGCCAGGCGCCTTCTCTCAAGAAGGCGTGACGCCCGCGACCAGGTAGACGCGCACCTGCCCGGAGTTGACGCCGTAGGCCACGTCCACTCCGAGCAGGGGCAGCACGACGTTGCTCAGGTACAGGCGCAGGCCCGCGCCCACGCCCTGGGCCACGGTGGCGTGGTCGAGGCCGGACTTCGACTCCGGCAGGTAGCCCCGGATGACGCGCCCGGTGGAGTCGGTGAGGGTGCCGTCGGCGGGCAGGTCGCGAAAGGCGATGACGCCCGTGTCGGAGAAGCCCACGCCCCGGAACGCCAGCGATTTGATGGAGAAGAGCGGGAAGTGGTACTCGGCGGTGAAGGTGAGCCGGGTGTCGCCGCGGAACTGGCGGTACTGGAAGCCGCGCAGGGTGTTGCCGCCCATCACCAGCTCCTGGTGGAAGGGCAGGTCCTTTCCCACGGACAGCTCGCCGCGCAGGATGAGGTTGTTCTCCGTGAAGAAGCGCAGGCCCTGGCGGTAGAGGACGCCGAACTTGCGGTAGCGGAACTCGCTCCACACACCCGGGACGGACACCTCGTAGGAACCCTCCAGGTTGAGGCCCTCCGTCACCGCGTGCAGCGTCTGGCGCGAATCCAGGCCCACCATGAAGCGCAGCGACGTGTCCCGCAGCGACGGGCCCGTGGAGAACGCCTGCGTCGTCACCGGCTTCTCCGGATCCGGGGACTGCGCGTCGATGCTGGCCAGGCGGTACTTGGCCGCCGCGCGCACGCGCTCGAAGAGGATGAAGCCCAGCTCTCCCGCGAGCGACGCCGAGTTGAGCCGCGTGCGCCGGACGATTTCGGGGGCGTCCTGGCTGGCCCCCGGAAGGTACTCGTCCACGCGGTCGCTTCGCAGCTGGCCCTCCAGGCTGAACTTGAGCTGCGGCAGGCCGAAGACGAGCGGATCCAGGTAGCCCACGAACAGGCCGCTCTCACCGGTGCTGACCTGCGCGGCGGCGGCGAACTTCTTCGCGCGCCCGGCCAGGTTGTTCTCCGCGTAGAGCAGGCCACCGCCGGTGTTGGCGGACGACAGCGCCACCGTGGGGGCCACCACCCACGAGGCCTTGTCCTTCACCTCCAGCAGCAGTCGCACGCGCCCGTCCTGCCGGGGCTCCGTGCGCACATGCACTTCCTGGAACAGGCCGGTGGACAACAGGCGCCGCTCCACCTTCTTCAGCTCCTCGTCGTCCACCATGTCGCCCACGCCCACTTGCGCGTAGGAGCTGATGGTCCCGTGCTTCGTCTTGCCGGGGCTGTCCACCACGACTTCCGCCACCTCCGCCTTCCCCGGGAGTCCGGAAGTGGACGGTAGGACGTCTTCTTGAGCACGGGCTCCGGATGCGCCCAGGCCCAGGAGGGCCACGGCGAGGACCGACAGGCAACGGAAGGGATTCAGGCGGACAGGCACGCCCTGCTCATACCCTTAAGTCGCCGCTTCGGAATGGGCTCAAGGTGCCGGGGCCGTCACGGGCGCGTGATGCTCAACGTTCGGCTTCCATGCGCGCCTTCTCGCTGACAATGACGTCGCGCACATGGTCGCGCAGGGCGTGCACGTCCCCGGCGAAACCGGCCGGATCGATGGGCTCCAGCACGCGCACCCGGGCGTGGACCGCCTGCTGGATGACGAGCCCGTGCTTGGGCATGGTCCGCGCGGTGCCGGTGAGCACCACGGGGATGATGGGGCAGCGCTGCTGGATGGACAGCGTGAAGGCGCCGTCCTTGAAGGCCTTCACCTCGCCGTCCTTGGAGCGGGTGCCTTCGGGGAACATCAGGATGGGGATGCCGCGCGCAAGCCAGCGCTCACACCCGGCCATCATCTGGATGATGCTCGCGCGGTCCCCCCGGATGAGCGGCACATAGCGGTTGAGCCGCATGTTCCAGCCGATGAGCGGCAGCTTGAAGTTCTCCGCCTTGGAGACCCACTTGAAGGGCCGGTAGAGGCCGAAGAGCACCAGGATGTCCCCCAGCGACTCGTGGTTGGCCACCAGCACCGCCGCGCCCTTCCAGGGCAGGCGGTCGCGCCCCTCCACCTTCAGGTTCCACAGCGGGTTCACGTAGAAATACAGCTGCGCCCAGAAGCACGAGTACAGGTGGAGCACGCGCCCATCCGCGTCGAACGGGCGTGTGAGCGCCCACACCAGGAGCGCTCCGAGGAACAGCACCGCGCTGGACAGCGCGAAGAAGAGCCAGAACGCGATCGAGAGGAGGATTCGGATGATTCCCACTCTGTCATGGATGGGTGGATCCACACACCGTAGGTGAGCATTAATCGCACCCATTGCACGGGCATGAAGGGGCACAGGACATGGATTCGACGCAGATGGGTGAGCAAAAGGCGCTGTTCCTGGATGACCTCCAGGTGGGCCAGCGGTTCACCAGCGGCACGCACGCCCTGGACGCGGAACAGATTCGCGCCTTCGCCCGGGAGTTTGATCCGCAGGGCTTCCACCTGGACGACGAAGCGGCCAGGGACACCCTCTTCGAGGGCCTGGCGGCGAGCGGCTGGCACACGGCCGCCATCACCATGAAGCTCAATGTCCAGGGAGGGCTGCCCTTCCGAGGAGGCATCGTCGGGGCGGGCGGGGAGATCCGCTGGCCCAAGCCCACGCGCCCCGGGGACGTGCTGCACGTGGAGAGCGAGGTGGTGGAGATCACGCCCTCGCGGACGAACCCGGCCCGGGGCATCGCCACCGTGCGCAGCGAGACGCGCAACCAGAAGGGGGACGTGGTGCAGGTGCTCACCGCGAAGCTGGTCCTGCCCCGTCGCCCGGCGAGCGGGTGAGCTGGAAGGAACGCTTTTCGGCGCTCCGGGTGGAGGTTAGCGTGCGGCCTCGCCCCGTCCCGCTCCCGAGGAGTCCTTCCATGTCCCGCGGCACCCCCGACTTCGACCTCGCCTCCGTGGACGTGGAGGGCTTCTACCGGGAGCTGAAGGAGATCCGCGCCCAGGTGGATGCGTCCCTGGGGGAAGCGGACGCGGCGCACCTGCGCAAGCTGGAGCGCTGGGGGCGGGTGGCCACGTGGCTGGGCGTGGGCACGGCATGGATTGCTCCCAACCCGTTGAGCGCGGTGGCGCTGGGGCTGGGGCGCTCGACGCGCTGGCTGCTCATGCACCACGTGGGGCACCGGGGCTACGACCGGGTGCCGGGCCTGCCCGCGTCGCGTACGAGCAAGGCGTTCGCCAAGGGCCACCGGCGCCTCCTGGACTGGCTGGACTGGATGCTGCCGGAGGCGTGGGTCTTCGAGCACAACGTGCTGCACCACTCGCACACCGGCGAGGACGCGGATCCGGACCTGCTGGAGCGCAACGCGGAAGGGACGCTCCGGGACACGGGCCGTCCGCTGCCGCTGCGCTACGTGCAGCTGGCGCTGTTGGCCATCACCTGGCGCGCCAGCTACTACGCGCCGGAGACGCTGGGGTCGCTCAGGCGCAAGGGCCGGCGTGAAGGGGGCTCGCTGACGCGGGCGGAGGTGTGGGAGCTCGTCACGCGGTGCTACCTGCCGTACGCGGCCGTCTACTTCGGCCTGTACCCGGCGGCGTTCCTGGTGCTGGGTCCGTGGGCGGCGTTCAGCGTGTTCTGCAACTCCGTGCTGGCGGACGTCGTCACCAACCTGCACACGTTCTTCGTCGTGGGGCCCAATCACACCGGCGAGGACCTGTACCGGTTCGACAGCGCGCCCGCGAACAAGGCGGAGCGCATGGTGCAGCAGGTGCTGGGCAGCGCGAACTACCGCACGGGCGGCGACCTCAACGACTACGCCCACCTGTGGCTGAACTACCAGATTGAGCACCACCTCTGGCCGGACCTGCCGATGCTCAAGTACGCCCAGGTGCAGCCCCAGGTGAAGGCCCTGTGCGAGAAGTACGGCATCCCCTACGTGCAGGAGAGCGTCTGGACGCGCGCGCGCAAGATGGTGGATGTCGTCGTGGGCAAGGCCTCCATGATGCGGCTGGTGAAGGCCGGGGCACGTCCCACCACGGACGCGAGCGTGGACGCGGCGGCGGCGGAGGCCTCCGCGGCCTGAGTCAGGCGGGCGGCGCGCGGCGACGGCGGGGCAGGGGGGCGAGCGCCACGGGCGTGGCCTCCACCGTCGTCTCCTCGTGGCGGATGGCCTCCGCGTTCACCACGCGCACGCCGTCCGGCTGCACGGGCAGGCCAATGGTCTCCACGAACAGGCGGTAGCTCTCCTCCAGCCGCCGGTGCAGGGCGATGAAGGTCTGGTGCGCGGTGCCAGGCATGTCCTCGGTGTAGGTGAAGTACCAGCGCAGCTCGTCCAGGCGGGCGTAGAAATGATCCACCACGGCCTGCTCCTGCTCGGACAGGTGGATGAGCTGGATGAAGGCGCCTTCGGCGTAGTGCGAAGCCACCGTCTCCACCAGCGGCCCCCGGCTGCGCAGGCGCGAGAAGAGGATGAACATCTCCTCCCGGCGTGCGGCCAGGCGGCGCATGATTCCAGCGGCATCCAGGGCGAGCAGGTTGCGAACGCGCGCGCTGGTCTCTTCGGCCTTCTTGCGGCGAGCCATGGTGCGACGCAGCCTATCGTCAGTGGCCCTTCCTCCGTGAGGACCCAGACGCCTGGGAAGGCGGGGGGACGCCTTCCCAGGGGGAAGGCAGGCGGCCAGGCCCATTTCCGCCTCACGGTGATGCGGCGCGGCAGTGGAGCGGTTGCTACGGTGGGGCCACCATGGTGCTCAAGATCGTCCAGGCAGGAGAGCCGGTGCTGCGACAGCGCGCCCGCGAGCTGACCCCCGAGGAGATTGGCAGTGAGGAGACCCGCCAGCTCATCGCGTTGATGCGCGACACGATGCGGGACGCGCCCGGCGTGGGGCTGGCGGCGCCCCAGGTGGGGGTGGGCCTGCGGCTGGTGGTCATCGAGGACCGCGCCGAGTACCAGGTCGGCGCGACGCCCGCGGACCTGGCCACGCGGGAGCGGGCGCCGGTGGCGTTCCACGTGTTGATCAACCCGAGGCTCGTGGTGGAGGACCCCACGCCGATGGAGTTCCACGAGGGGTGTCTGAGCGTGAGCGGGTTCGCGGCGCTGGTGCCCCGGGCGCGCGGCGTGCGGGTGGAGGCGCTGGACGAGCAGGGGCAGCCGGTGACGCTGTCGGCGCGCGGCTGGTACGCGCGCATCCTCCAGCACGAGGTGGACCACCTGGACGGCACGCTCTACGTGGACCGGATGGAGACGCGCAGCCTCACCACGCAGGACAACCACCGTCGGCATTGGATGGGCAAGAACACCGCGCAGGTGCGTGCGGCGCTGGGATTGCCCGAACGACAGACATCGCTTCCCCCGGAGGACAAGTCATGAGCAACACGAAGCTGTTCACCCCCCTGAAGCTGCGTGACATCACGTTGCGCAACCGCGTGGTGGTGTCCCCGATGTGCCAGTACTCGAGCGAGGACGGCTTCGCCAATGAGTGGCATGTGGTGCACCTGGGCAGTCGCGCGGTGGGTGGCGCGGGGCTGGTGTTGACGGAGGCCACGGCGGTGGAGCCGGAGGGCCGCATCTCGCCGCAGGACCTGGGGCTGTGGAAGGACGCCCACGTGGAGACGCTGGCGCGCATCAACCGCTTCATGCACCAGAACGGCGCCGCGTCGGGCGTGCAGTTGGCGCACGCGGGCCGGAAGGCCTCCACGCTGCGCCCCTGGGACACGGGGAGCCACGGTTCGACGGTGACGCCGGAGCACGGCGGCTGGACGCCGGTGGGGCCGACGGCGGAGGCGTTCGAGGACGGCTATCCGAAGCCGGCGGCGCTGGATGAGGCGGGCATCGCGCGGGTGGTGAAGGCCTTTGGGGACGCGGCGGTGCGGGCGAAGGCGGCGGGGTTCCAGGTGGTGGAGCTGCACGCGGCGCACGGCTACCTGCTGCACGAGTTCCTGTCGCCGCTGTCGAACAAGCGGACGGACCGGTACGGCGGCTCGTTCGAGAACCGCACGCGCTTCGCGCTGGAGGTGACGCGCGCGGTGCGGGCGAAGTGGCCGGAAGGCCAGCCGCTCTTCATGCGCATCTCCGCCACGGATTGGGTGGAGGGGGGCTGGACGGCGGAGGACTCGGTGGCGCTGGCGAAGCTGGTGGCGAAGGAGGGCGTGGACCTCATCGACTGCTCGTCGGGCGGCGTGGTGCCCGGGGTGAAGATTCCGGTGGGGCCGGGCTACCAGACGTCGCTGGCGGAGAGGGTGCGCAAGGAGGCGGGCCTCCTGACGGGCGCGGTGGGGATGATCCGCTCCGCGTTCCAGGCCGAGCACGTGCTGGCCACGGGGCAGGCGGACGTCGTCATCCTGGCGCGGGAGCTGCTGCGGGATCCGTACTGGCCGCTGCGCGCCGCGACGGAGCTTCACGCGGACATCCGCTGGCCGCACCAGTACGAGCGCGCGAAGAACTGAGCAGGGACGAGGGGACGCCGGTTCAGTCGTCGAGGAACCGGCGGTCCCACTGTTGGAAGGTCGCGGCGGGGAAGGCTGGGGGGCCTCGGGTGGCATGGAAGGCCCAGGGTTCCAGGACGCAGGCCAGCTCCCGGTACGCGGGCAACGGCTGGTCGGGGCCTCCGGGTTCCGGGGCCGGGCCCAGGGTGACGACGGCCCGGGATGCGTCCAGGGACTCCACGGTGGTGCCAGGGGTGTGGAGCTGAGCGCGCAGGAAGTCCGTGCCGCCCATTTCGCTCAGGGATGGATCCCCAATGAAGGTCATCCAGTGAGGGACACGCAGGCGGGTGCCGATGTCATAGGCGGTGAGCAGCAGATCCATGACGTCGACGCCTGGATGCTGGAGCAACTGGGGGACGAGATCCTTCATGATGGTCGCTCCATCCAAGAAGCCCGTCGCGGAGAGCCCCACATGCCCTGAGTTGAAGGGCAGCCGCGAGGCCAGTGCGAGTGCCAGATCCCGGACGCGTTGAGGGCCATGTGCTTTCAGCCATGACGTGGGAAGAATGAATTGAACGGCTGTGACTGCTCCCGGGTTACGACGAAACATCGGGTTGTGAAGATCCTTGCCGTCATAGTTGAACTCATACTTGTCGGGATGCGGCCTGCCGTCTGTGAGCGCGACGTGCGTGCGGATCGGGCGCAGGAGTTTGGCGCGAATGATTTCCCTGCTGGCATCATCCAGGTCGCACCACTCCCCATCCTCGTTGGCATAGCGCGTGAGGGCCTGCATCCCGACGGTTTCAAGAAAGACACGCAACGACCCCAGGATGTCGCTTGATACGTCCGCGGTAGATTTGGAGAAGTAGAAGCAGATGCAGATGCTTTCTTGCGTGAATGCTCTGCCTTTTCGCGTGACCTGCATCCTCGGAGTTTCCATGGTCAGGGCCCCACTCCCAGCCAGGGAGAGACACGAAAGACGGATCGAGTCCGAAACGCCTTGATGTACATGTCGCGCTGGCTGCTTCCTTCGTAGGGATGCCCTCGGGGGTAGTCACGCCACTTGGGCCAATCCGAGATGTCGATACAAGGAAACTTGAAGTCGAATGCGGCCTGGATCTTCATTGGATGTCCCTCATGAAGCACCACATCGGGAACAAGGGAACCTTTCAAATCAAAGAAGTTCCCGTCGCGCCGAATACCGTCAACTTGGTCGGGTGACAGCCAGGTTGTCTCCTCGCTTTCCAGATCATACTGATAGGTGGGTTCGAGGCTGAATTCACCTGGCCGGAGTTCATTCAACTTCTCAGCGGCGCAGCTCAGGGCGACGCGATGCATCTCCTCCCCAAGAATCATGGCCCGGGTGAGGGTCTTTCTCTTCTTGTCGGTGCCCACTTCCAAGCACTCCTCCCGGGTAGGGCTGCGGGTCCCGAAGTGCTCGAGGATGACCTCCGTCCGTGCCTTGTCCGCGCATTCCTTCAAGGCCTCCGAGACCTGCTCCAGTTGCGCCTCATCCAGGAGCTTCGCCGCCGCGACCGCCGAACCTCCCGCGGTCCCCACGGCCCGGATGGCCCGGGGGAGGATGGACTCCTGTCCGGCGGCCTGGGCGCAGTAGGCGGGTTGGGTCCGGCAGGCGTTCGTCGCGGAGTCGAGCTTGAGCCGGCCCTGCCCATGCCCGCAGCCCTGGAGCAGCACCGCGATGCCCAGCAACCCCAACGTCCACAGCGGCGTCCAACGCACGAGCGCCTTCCTTCCAAAGTCCGCATAAGCTTTCCGCCATGCTGACCGAGGTGCAGGCAGGACCCTATACCGTGCGCGGTATCTCCGTGGGCGGCGTGTACACGTCGCTCCTTGTGCCGGAGCTGGGCGTGCTGCTGGATGCCGGCGTTCCCATCCGCTCCTTCGCCGGCACCGACCGCATCTTCCTGAGCCATGGTCATGCGGATCATGCCAGCGCGCTGGGTTCGCTCCTCGGCATCCGTGCGCTGGTGGGGAAGGGCCCACCGCAGGTCTACCTCCCAGCGGAAATCGAAGCCCCCGTCCAGGAGGCCATCGCGGCGCTCGGGCGACTTCACCGCATGAAGGCAGACCTCCACACCGTCCCCATGCGTCCCGGTGACACCCTGAAGCTCCAGCAGGACCTGTGGGTGCGTGCCTTTCGCACGCACCACCCCGTGCCCTCGCTGGGCTACCAATTCATCCGCCGCGTCTCCAAGCTCAAGCCCGAGTACCGCGAGCTGCCTCCCGCCGAAATCGGCCGCCGCCGCCAGGCCGGTGAGCCCCTCTTCGATGAAGTCGAACGTCTGGAGCTGGCCTACTGCACCGACACGCTGTCCAACGTGCTGGAGCGCCAGCCGTCCCTGTTCGACAGCCGCGTGCTCATCCTCGAGTGCACGTTCATCGACGCGGAGCGCACCGTGCGTGATGCGCAGGAGCGGGCCCACATCCACCTGGAGGAGATCGCCTCCATGGCCGACCGCTTCCAGAACGAGGCCCTGGTCCTGATGCATTTCAGTCAGGCTTACAGCCCCGCTCAGGTCCACACGACCCTCCAGGCCCGCCTGCCCGCCTCGCTGCTGGAGCGTGTGCGAATCTTCGCCCCGGACTCCGGCCGCTGGTTCGGTTGACCTCCAGCGCCGGCCTTCCTGAAAGGCCGCCATGTCCCTGCCTTCCGCCGCGTCTGCCCCCGCCCGACATGTCCTCATCGCAGGGGCGGGCATCGGAGGACTCACGCTCGCGTGTGCCCTCCACCGCGCGGGCCTGCGCGCCACCGTCCTTGAACGCGCGGACGCGCTGCGGCAGGTGGGCGCGGGCATCACCGTCCAGATGAACGCCTCGCTCGCGCTGCGCCGCATCGGCCTGTGCGACGCGGTGGTGGCTGAAGGGGCTCGGGTGGACGAGACCGTCCTGTTCGATGCGAAGGGCGCGCGCCTCACCCGCATGGACGTGGGCGCGCTCCAACGGGAACTGGACGCGCCGATGGTGGCCGTGCACCGCGCCCGCCTCCAGTCCGTCCTGCGTGCCCACGTGGGCCCGGAGGACACCGTGCGCCTGGGTGTCGCGGTGACGGGCTTCCAGGACGACGGCGCCCGCGTCACCGCGTCCCTGTCCGATGGCACCACCGTCTCCGGCGACGTCCTGGTGGGCGCGGATGGCCTGCGCTCCGCCGTGCGCACCGGCTTGTGGGGGCAGCAGCCCACCCGGTACTCCGGCTACACGAGCTGGCGGGGCGTGTGCCCGGCCGCGGACCTTGTGTCCACCGGGCACCTGTCCGAGACGTGGGGGCCCGGCGCGCGCTTCGGCATCGTGCCCATCGGCCATGGCGAGGTGTACTGGTACGCCACGCTCAATGCTCCTGCGGGGACGGAGGATGCTCCCGGACAGACGCTCGCCGTGCTGCGCGAGCGCTTCGCCGGATGGCATGCGCCCATCGCGGCCCTGCTGGATGCGACGTCTCCGGACCGCGTCCTGCGCACGGACATCCACGACCGTCCTCCGTTGCGACACTGGAGTCGGGGCCGCGTGACGCTCCTGGGCGACGCCGCGCACCCGATGACGCCGAACCTGGGGCAGGGCGGCTGTCAGGCCATCGAGGACGCCGTGGTGCTGGCGGAGTGCCTGGCGGCGCCGGGCCCGGTGGAGGACGCACTGCGCGCCTACGAGGCCCGTCGGGTGACGCGCGCCAACCAGATCGTCGTGCGCTCGTGGCGCATGGGTCGCGTGGGCCAATGGGAGAACCGGGCCGCCTGCTTCGTGCTCGATGCGCTGATGCGGCGCGTTCCCTCGCGCGTCGCCACGCAACAACTCAGGGACATGGCGAAGGCCGCGCTGTGATGCGACGCACTGCCCGATGGGCCGTGCCCTGTCCGTCAGTCAACGCTCTCTTCGTCGATGCGGTCACGAGCCGGGAGCGACCGTGATTCCTATCGCGTGACGGACGCCAGGAAGGGCACCACCCGGGGCAACACCTTCGCTGCCTTCGCCCAGGCGCCTCCATGCTCCGCGCGCTCGATGCTCGCGAAGCCCGCGCCCGCCCGCTCCGCCACCGCCTTCATTGCGTCGTGGTACGGATCCTGATCACCGCAGTAGAGGAGCCCCGGCCTTCCGGAGCGCACCAGCGCGTCATCCAGACCCGTCGTGTCCTCGCAGGCCTTGAGGCACAGCCGCAGCGCCTCCGGGTCTCCCGCCTCGATGGCCTCCGCCAGCTCCGGCGCGCGCTGAGCACTCATCAGCAGCACCTGGAACCAGTCCACCACCGGCTCCGGCGGGAGCTGCTTCGCCAGCGCCGCGTACGCCGTACGCAGGCCGTTGACCGGATCCCAGCCGCCCACCACGTACGACGCGAGCCGCTCCGGCGCGAAGGCCGCGAGCCCACACACCGTCCAGCCCCCCATCGAGTAGCCCCACGCATGCGCCTGGGGAATCGACAGCGTGTCGAGCACCGACAGCACGTCCTCCACGCGGCGACGCAGCCCATAGGCTCCGGGCTCGTGGGGCGTGTCGCTCTGTCCGTGCCCCAGCGAGTCGAACGTCACCACCGTGTACGCGTCCTTCAACGCGGGCACATACCCCTTGAGCGTCCAGTGCGAGCCCAACTGGAGCAGCCCATGCAACAGCAGCAGGGGAGGGCCCCGGCCTTCGACCTCGTAGTGGATGCGGCGGCCGGACTTCGTCGCGAACGGCATGTCTCCCGGGCTCCTCTTTCGTCGCGAAGGGACTACAGGCCGGACACCTTCGCGGCGCTGGACACCGTGAAGCCGAAGGCCACCGTCTGGCGTGAGCGCGGCGGCAGGTTCAGTTGGAAGCGCACGATGCCTTCCTCGCTCACCTTCGTGGGCGCGGGCTTCGTGGCGTCCTTGAGCAGCGCCACCTCCACCGCCTCGACTTCGGACACCGGCATGCGCTCCTCCACCGCCAGGTCCGCCGGCTTCGCCCCCATGTTGGAGACGAACAGCTTCACCCGCTGCGTGCGCGTGCGCCGTCCGGTGATGCGCGCGACCTCTTCGCCTGCGTCCACCTGCCGCGACACCCGCAGCGAGTCCTCGCTGCCGAAGCCCAGCTTCACCCGCTCGCCCCGGCCGGAGAACTTCAGCTGCGCGCGGCCCACGTAGCCCTTCTCGCGCACCAGATCCACCGGCCCCGCGAGCAGCACGGCCGGCCCGGTGTTGTCGAACCGCGCCACGCGGTGCACCAGGGGCGACTGCTCCGGACAGGCCACCAGCTCCGAGCTGGCCGGGGACGTGAACGCGAACAGCGCAACGCGGTGGGCCTCGCCATCCGACGGCACCGTGGCCTTGTGGGTCGCCGTGAGCGTCACCGGTTCGCCGCCGTCGTCCATTCCGGGCAGCGCATCCGCGGCCTTCGTGGTGCCGGCCTCGCCCGTCGTCTGGAGCGCCTCCTCGCGGATGGACACGTCCACCACCTGCTTCTCGCGCACCGTCTTGTCGCGCAATGACAGCCAGTCGTCCTGGAGCCGGGGCGGCGTCGCGCCCAGCGTGGGACGCGCCGTGGAGAAGGCCAGCGTCACGTCCTTCCAGGCCTCGCCCGTGTTCTGCCAGACGACGGCTTCGCACTCCAACGTCACCGTCGCTGCCTCCGGCGTGGAGCGCAGCGCCGCGCGGTAGGCCGGACGCCAGGCCGCGCAGGGCACCAGGTACGTCAGCGTCAGCGTCGCCGGGCCTCCCGCCGCGTGGCTCACGTCCAGCTCCGCGCGCACGTCCAGCGTCGGCTCCGGCCGCTCCGTGCGGGACAGGATGTCGCGGGTCTCCTGCTGGTGCTGGCGCTGGAGGCGGGCCTCGTGGCGCCGGGCCTGCCGGAGCGCGTCGTCCGTCGCCGTCTGCTCCTTGCGAAGCGTGTCGAGCTGTTCCTTCCACCGCGCGGGGTCGGCTTCTCCCGCGCCGGTGCGCTCGGCGATGGCGCGCAGCACCTCCGCGCGCGCGGCCTGCATCAGGTTCCGCTTCACCTCCAGGCGGCGCACCTCCGCCTGGGCCTGCTCCAGCGCCTGCTCATGTTCGAACCCCCGGCGCGCCAGCTCCGTGTGTTGTTCGCGCAGCGCCTCCGGGAGCACGGCGCGCATCGAGCGGCGCAGGCTGGCCTGCGTCACCATGCCGCCCGTCAGCTTCGCCTGGAGCGAGCGGTCCACCGCCACCGCCGGAAGTCCGTCCACCAGGAGCCGGGTGGCGCCTTGCGGCAGCGTCACCTCGCCACTTCGTTCGATGAGGGCCCGGTCCTCCAGGACCGTCACCTTGACCAGGGGCAACAAGATGGAAGTGCGCATCACGTCCTCCGGTTTCCGCCGAGCAGCATCTTGCTGGCGGGCAGCTTCACGACCCACGTCGCCTTCAGGGAGCGCTTCTCTCCGGCGGGAATGCTCACGCGCCAGACACGCTCACCCTCCACCGCCGCCTCGCCCGGGATGGGCAGGGGCTTGTGCCAGGGCGGCACGACCTCCGTCTCCTCCACCTTGATGTCCTTCTGGGATTCCGGCACGGCGCCCACCCGTTCGGAGACGGCGATGCTCACCGGCCGGGAGAGGTGGTTGGCCAGCTCCACCGACACGTGGTGCGTGAGCACCGTGCTGTTGCCGAACATGCCGCCCGTGGCTTCGTCGAAGCGGGTGTTGCGCGCCACCTGGAGCGCTTCCTCCACGCCCAATCCCAGACGCTGCGTCTCTCCCGGGCCCATCGTGGGCAGGGGGGACGTCATCAGGAACTCATCCTCCAGCGTCACGTCCACCGGGCCCGCGAGCAGGGGATGGGGCGTCGGATTGTCCAGGCGCACCGTGCGGAAGACGCGCGGCTCCACGGAGGGCACGCTCACGTACTCGGCCTTGAACTCCACCGGCAGCGTCAACATGGGCACCGTGTGCCACGCTCCGTCGGACGGCACGTCCGCGCTCGCGTCCGCGTCGAAGCGCGCATCGAAGTGCCGGGCGGATTCACGCGGCGGCACGGCCCAGGTGGGCGGCGTGAGCACGTTCACGGCGTCGGCGGTGGCCATGGCGACGGCCACCAGACTCACCACGTCCACCTGCACGCGCACCGCCGACAGGGCCAGCATCGCCTGCGTGACGTGCGCCGGACGGGGCCGCAGCCGGCCGCGTTGCGCCGGGGAGCCGGGCGGGGCCAGCGTCAGCGATTCATAGTCGAGCAGCCCGTCCGCCGGCTCCAGGCCGTCCGCACCGGCCGCGCCCCCTTCCTCCTCCTCGGGCATCGACAGGTCCGCCATCGGGGCGTCGTCGAAGTCCGCCATCGCCTTGCGCTTCTTGGCGCGCTCCATCCCTCCGCCCCCCTTGGGCGCGGGGGCCAGATTCCTCGACTCCTTCTGGATGGCGACCTCTCCGGTGACACTTCCACCACGCGGGGCGGAGGCCGCACGGCCCAACATGGGCGCTCCCGGACGCCTGGGCGGAGGGGGAGGCATGGAC
>NZ_RAWI01001048.1 GCF_003612125.1 Corallococcus praedator | reverse complement strand
GACGCCAGGTTGCCATTATCAAACATCTCAAACCATTTCCATTTATCAGTATCATAACCTTTGGTAAATATGTTCTTCAGTATATCGAAAAACCCCTTGTCGTGAGTCAAAATGATTAACTGATAATTTTTGAAATCTGGATTATCTTTCAAATACTTGATGACTTTCATCCGGTTTGACATATCAAGGCTTATCAGCAGGTCGTCAATCACTAAAATTCGTAAATCGTCACGTCCCTCGATGCCTTTGAACTTGTCCCCTACCATAGCCAACCGGATCGCCAAGGCTAATGCCGTTAGCCGCGCTTCATTCATAAAAGACTGTGGCTTTGGTATGAGAGGAACGCGTGTACTCGTTGACGTCAGCGTTAGCTTAATAACAGGTTGTGTCCATTGGTAAGGATTTTGACTACTTATCTTAAGTATGATTTCCGGTTCTAATAC
>NZ_RAWI01001047.1 GCF_003612125.1 Corallococcus praedator | reverse complement strand
GTCAAAACCTATAGGTCCAAACGGAGAATTGAACTTTTTTTTAAGCAACATGCAGACGGGTAACTGTAAGGCTATTGCCATCAAGTCTATTGAAGTTTGGGGTACTCCAAAGCCTAAAATTATAGCATCGACAGGTACGGAGGTGTGTAAAGGAGAGCAAATTACTCTTGTCGCCACACAGGCATACACAGCAGACTATCAGTGGCAATATAAACTAGGTGCAGGAGCATGGACCAACGTGCCTAATGGAACCCAAAGTACAGCATTGTTTGAGGCTACAAGCGTAGGTTTTTATCAATTTCAATTGTTGATCACTAAATCGGGTAATACATATCCATCGGATCCAATCACGGTAGAATCGAAGGTTTGTTGCGAAGTGGGCAATCCTCCTGTGCCAGCATCGCGCCAAACTATATTTTATGATAATTTTGGCAGACTAGACC
>NZ_RAWI01001046.1 GCF_003612125.1 Corallococcus praedator | reverse complement strand
CTGCCGCACCTGCACCTGAATTCCGCGAGCGCCTTCGCCCTGCAAGTCTTCAATGTAGCCAGGGCGGGCGGTGTGAGCTTCTTTCGATCGCGCAAACGGGCCAAAATAGTAGGTGCAGCGCGGCTCGGCAGTCGTGATTTCGACCCACCACTGTTTGCCGATCGCTTGCAGGAAGCCCGTGAAAAATTCTTTCGCAACGTTAAACAATTGCATTGGTGGTACGAACGAATAAGATGATGGTTTTCACTGAGCAGTTCGATCGCCAGCATAAAGCGAGTGCCCAGCAAAAAACCGCAACTGTCGCTACTAAAACCTGTTTTGAACCTGTTTTGTAACGAACGAGTTAGCGGTCATTTTAGTAGAAGCACTGGTTTGGTTATAAGGGCGATCGCTCCACCTCCAGCCAATCTTCACAAAGATATCGGGATCAAGCATCGCCTGTA
>NZ_RAWI01001045.1 GCF_003612125.1 Corallococcus praedator | reverse complement strand
GGACAGGGTCTTCGGAGTGCTCCGCGCGGAGCACGTCGAGGAGCCGACCAACTGGTCGAGGCGCTACAAGGCGAACCTCGAGAAGCTCCACAGTGGCGACGTCATGAAGGTGGCCGAGGTCGTCCGCGACCTGTGGCGCCGCGAGCGTGACCGCGGTCTGTCGGCAGGCGAGAAGCGGATGCTCGCCAAGGCCCGCCAGATCCTGGTCTCCGAGCTCGCGCTCTGCGAGAACACCAACGAGGACAAGGCCGAGACCATTCTCGACGAGGTGCTCGCCTCCTGAGCCACTGAGCGACCGAGGCAGCCTCACGCTGCAGCTCGACGACGTCATACGGTGGGTTCGATGAACCCGCATCCGTATGACGTCGTCGACATTTCGGCCCCGGTCGCCGGGATCGTGGTGGAGGAGGGCCGTGGCGCGCTCCCGTTCCGCCTGATCCACGG
>NZ_RAWI01001044.1 GCF_003612125.1 Corallococcus praedator | reverse complement strand
GCTGATCGCGGCGCTGGTTTCGGCGGCGGTGACCCGCGCTTTCCTGGTCGGCGGCGCGGTGTGGCTGGTGATGTCGCTGTGGCCGGGCGTGCATGTCAGCATGGCGCACCCGTTGTGGGTGCTTTATTTCGGGCTCGCGGGATCGTTAACGCTCGCCTTTCTGGGCGTGATCACCTCGATCTGGGCCGAAAAGTTCGACCAGGCGGCGATGGTGACGAATTTCGTGGTGACCCCGCTCTCGCTGCTGTCGGGCACCTTTTACTCGGTCAGCCAATTGTCGCCGACATTCCAGGCGATCAGCCACGCCAACCCGTTCTTCTACGTCATCTCGGGATTCCGGCACGGCTTCCTTGGCGTGACCGATTCGCCGCTGCTGCTCGGCGCGGGATTGCTTGCGGCGATCAACCTGGCGCTGTTTGCGACCTGCTACGCGCTGCTCAGGAG
>NZ_RAWI01001043.1 GCF_003612125.1 Corallococcus praedator | reverse complement strand
CTGTTATAGGCCGCCAAAGCCGCATTCAATTGGGTTTGGAGACTATTCAACAATGTTACTGAGGTGTTGTATTTTTTAAGCGCCGTATCAAATGTGGTTTTTGCTGTTTTGGCTTTTTGTGTTGCACTGGTGAGTGCCGTTTTCATAGCGGTTTCAGTTTTGGTTTTGTCTGCAGTAGCTTTGGTGTTAGCAGCTAAAGCGACAACCGCAGCATCGTACTTGACTTTTGCCTGGGCAACCAACGCTTCCAGTTCGGTGACACTGACGCTGCTCGAAGAACTGCTTTGCGCAACACTGCTCGATACACTGCTCACACTGGAACTTGAACTGGATTGCACACTCGATGCCACCGAAGATGAACTCGATGTGGAAGCACCTACATAAAAATTCGCAATTTGTGGGCCAGTGATATTCAGTGCATGGCGTGCATCGGCACCACTGGTG
>NZ_RAWI01001042.1 GCF_003612125.1 Corallococcus praedator | reverse complement strand
TGCTTGAACGACACCTGGATCTGCTGCCATTTGACGGCCGCAGGTTCACTGAATTCAGGGATCCGCTCACGATACGCGGCAAGCAGTTCCAGCCGGCTGATCGGCTGCGCCTTGTCGAGCTTGCCCATCATGTACTGCTCGGCCATCGTCCTGTCGCCGATCATCTTTCGGAGGACCGCAATCGTCAGTCCCTGCCGTTGGATATCCGCTTCCAGGTCCATCATCGAGCAGGGCCGACCCGTGTCCTTCTCCAGCTTGGCCCGCATCACTTCCAGTTGCTTCTCGAAGATCCCGTCCAGCTGCGTCGTGACGGCCTTCGTCTGATCCGCGGTGAGCTTCGTCTCCATCACGCAGACCATCATCGTCTGCTCGAGGAACGTCGGCAAAAGCTCGTGGAGCGTCTGCTCCTGGAACTGCCGGTATTGTGCGGGAGTGGCTTTCTTC
>NZ_RAWI01001041.1 GCF_003612125.1 Corallococcus praedator | reverse complement strand
GGGTTGGGGGGCGCTTCGCCAAGAGCTGGCGCTACCTGCAGTTACAGCGCGCGCACCGCCGCGAGAACATCGTCCACATGGTTGGGGACCTTCACGCCACGCCATTCCTTGCGCAACACGCCCTTGCTATCGATCAGGAATGTGCTGCGCTCGATGCCGCGCACGTCCTTGCCGTACATCTTCTTCATCTTGATCGTGTCGAAGATATTGCAGACGGCTTCGTCGGCATCGGAGATCAGCTCGAACGGCATCTCCAGTTTCGCTTTGAAGGTTTCGTGCGATTTCAAGCTGTCGCGCGAAATGCCGAACACCACGGCGCCGGCGGCTTCAAAGGCGTCGTATTGGTCGCGGAAGTTCATCGCCTCGGTGGTGCAGCCGGGCGTGTTGTCCTTCGGATAGAAATACAGCACGACGATCTTGCCGCGCTGCGATGCCGGTGAGAAC
>NZ_RAWI01001040.1 GCF_003612125.1 Corallococcus praedator | reverse complement strand
ATCGAGAGTGTCTGTGGCAGTCCCAAACTTGACGTCAAACTCGTAGCACTTGGTGCCTGCGAGAAGAAAGTCCTGGATGCGGGTGGCCTTGCCGAACAAAACAGGCAAAACACCTTCAGCCATAGGGTCAAGCGTACCCACATGCCCCATCTTGATGCGGGTGAAACGTCGTTCGAACCAGCGAGAGACATCTTTTGAGCTCATGCCGCGAGGCTTGTAAACGACGATCATTCCATCGGCGAGGGGGTATTTTTTGGAAGCGCTAGGCGCCTTTTGTTGATTCAAATTCAACGGTGGCTCCTGATCTCAGTCTTCCTGAGAGTCTTTCTTTTCTTTGTGAATGGTATCCAAAACTGTTTCGATACGACCGGCATACTCGATGCTTTTATCGTATTTGAAATGGAGTTCGGGAACCCGTCGCACATCAAGAGCTTCGCTCAGGCC
>NZ_RAWI01001039.1 GCF_003612125.1 Corallococcus praedator | reverse complement strand
ACACGTTGTTGTCCTTCAGGAACGTGACGACGCGGTTTGCTTCCTCCCCGCCCACTATCACCACCTTCGGAATACCGAACGATTTGGCGAACGTGACTGCTTCGATGATGTCTTTGCCGTAGTCGGCCCGTAGGTAGAGATTCTGTTTACCCGTGAACAACCCACGCATAGCTTCGAGCCGGAGGTTCATCTGCGTCGGGCTGGGCAGCGCTGCGTAAGCTTTGGCATCGGCAAAGGTGGCCTGCAACGCGCTGATGGCTTCGGTTCGCTTGTCGTTCTTCTTGATCGTGACGGCAAAATCATCGAAGTTGAAATCACGGGCGAAGTAACCGGGCCAGTTGAGCCAGATACCGTCGTCGGGTTTCAATACGGCATCTTCCCAGTTCCAGCCGTCAGCCATCATCACGCTCGAACTCCCCGACACGGTGCCGCCCTGCGGGGTTG
>NZ_RAWI01000103.1 GCF_003612125.1 Corallococcus praedator | reverse complement strand
TCCAGCCCCAGCGCCCCGGTGCCGGCGTACAGGTCCAGCACCGCCTGTCCGTCCAGGAACTGGCCCAGCATGTTGAAGAGGGTTTCGCGAACGCGGTCCGCCGTGGGGCGGATGTGTCCGGACGACGGCTTGGGACCCTGCAGGGCCCGGCCCTTCGCGCTGCCTGCCACGATGCGCATGGGCGCCTTCTAGCCCAGGTCGCCGCCCGGCTTCGCGAGGAATGCCATCGCGTGGGTCGCCGAGCGCCGCGCCCCCAGCGCCGCCAGCACCTCCGTGGCCTCCGCGAAGGCCAGCGCCTCCAGCGTCTCCCGGGCCTCGGGCGTCAGGGGCGGCAGGCCCTCCTCCAGCATCGACAGCAGCTCCCCGGCCGGCATGCCCGCCGCCTGGGCCCGGGCCACCACCTGCGCCCGCGCCTCCGGAGGCCACGCGCGCAGGGCCAGCGGACCGAACGGGCCCCCGCAGTCCACCTTGCGCACGCCCGCGGCGACGTAGCTGGACAGCCCCCGGGGCGCCCCGGCCGTCAGGTCGCCCACCGTCACCGCCACGCCCCGGGCATGGGCCAGCTCCACCACCTGCCGCAGGAGCCCCACGTCCAGGTCGCCTTCGCCCAGCTGCGCCTCCGACACGCGCAGGAAGCGCAGCGGCACCTTCCACTGCGACAGCCCCTCCAGCAGCGTGCCGCACGCGTCCAGGAGCCCCGCTCCCGCCGGGGCCTGGGGCGCGGACAGCTCCAGCGACAGCTCGCGCTCCACCAGCGGCCCCACCAGCGCGTTCACCGCCTCCACCGCTTCGTAGGTGGTGAGGCGGGAGAGCTCCAGCGACACCAGCGCGAAGCCCGCGTCCACCACGCGGAAGAGGCCCTCCTGCATCGCGTCCAGCACGTCCGCGTCGGTGGACGTCACGCGCACGGGGCCGGCCTGGAGGAACAGGGGCCGGGTGTGCTCGGCGTCCAGGGCGGCCGCTCTCACCGCCGCCACGAAGCGCTCCGGGGCGCCCCGGTCCGCCAGCGGGTGCGGACAGCCAAGCCCCAGCACCGCGTCCTCCATCCGCGCCGCGCGCAGCAGGCCCGGCAGGGCTCCCTTGGCCAGCACCGGGATGCACGGCAGCGCGACCGGCGAGGACTCCAGCGCCCGCAGCAGCTCACGTGGATCCAACACGGGCACCCGGGAGCCCGGGCCCATCCGCGCCACCACGTTGCCCGGCCGCAGCGACAACACCTTGTCCAGCACGCTCATAGGAGCCGGGCAGGATCTCCGCCCTGCCCCTCTTTCGCAAGGAGCTCAGTGCACCTCGCCCAGGTGGGCGTAGGCCTGGCTCTCAATCTGGATGGTGGTGTGGTCGATGCCGAACCGGTCGAACAGGTCGTGCTTCACCGCCGACAGGATGTCGTCGTTGTTGCAGACCATCGGGTCCGCCACCACCAGGTGCGCCGACAGCGCGTACATCCCGCTGGAGATGGTCCACACGTGCAGGTCGTGCACCGCCTGCACCCCCTGCACCTTGCCCATCAGGTCGCGCACCTGCTCCAGGTCCACGTGCGCGGGCACCGCCTCCAGCAGCACGTCCACCGCGTCCTTCACCAGCCGGAGCGCACCCACGACGATGATGATGGAGATGAGCACGGAGATGATGGGGTCCACGACGTACCAGCCCGTCCACCACATGAGGCCCGCGCCCACCAGCACGCCCACCGACGACAGCGTGTCGCCCAGCACGTGCAGGAACGCGCCGCGCACGTTCATGGAGTGCGTCTGGTGCAGGAAGCCCAGCGCCGCCAGGTTCGCCACCAGGCCCACGCCCGCTACGATGGCCATGGTCCCCAGCTCCACCGGCGCTGGCGTGCGCAGCCGCTGCCACGCCTCCATCAGGATGAAGATGGTGATGACCAGCAGCAGCACCCCGTTGACGAGCGCGCTCAGGATCTCCATCCGGTAGTAGCCGTAGGTCTTCTTCAGGTCTGCGGGCCGGCCGGCGAACCACAGCGCCAGCAGGCTCAGCACCATCGCGGAGACGTCCGTCAGCATGTGCCCGGCGTCGGAGAGCAGCGCGAGCGAGTTCGTCAGGAAGCCGCCCACGGCCTCCGCCACCATGATGGTCGCCGTCAGCCCCAGCGCGGCCAACAGCCGCCGGCGGTCCTTGCGCCGCTCCTCCGCCAGCCCCCCCTTCCGGGGCCCGTGCGAATGGCCGTGACCATGCCCATGCCCGTGGTGGGAATGGTCGTGGTCGTGCGAGTGGTCATGCCCGGCCCTGCCGTGTGTATGTGGGGGTGCGCTCACAGGGGTCCAGGGTACGCGATCAGCGCCATCTGCGGACAGGTGCCGCTGGATTGATTTCAGACAACCCCGTAGATCCACTGTCCGAATCTGCAACAGGGGGAGGCCCGCGGGGATGGACTTCGAGAAGCATCAGAATCTGCACACCATTGTCATGTTGAGGGATGTCATCCGCAAGTGGTGGCAGGTGGAGCTTTCCTTCGCGGACCGTAACGGCGTGGTGCACGACTGGCAGCGCGGAGATTTCATCCCGCCGCCGAACGACTTCTGCCGCCACTCGCTCGGTTCGAGGGAGGGGATGCGGCGGTGCGCCCAGTCCGTGCGGGTGCTCCACGAGAAGTTCAAGGCGGCCAAGAAGCTGCGCCGCTCGCTGTCACACGACTGCCACCTGCGTCTGTCCATCGTGGGCGCGCCGCTCTACATCCGCAACGAGTACGAGGGCTTCCTCTTCGTGGAGGGCTTCGCCCGGCAGCCGCTCACGCCCGGCGACGGCCAGGTGCTGATGGACAAGATGCGCGACATCGCCCCGGGCGCGCAGGCGGACCTGGAGGGCGCGTGGGAGCGCGTGCCGGTGCTGGACGGCTCGGAGCTGAGCAAGCTGTCGGACCTGCTGGAGTTCGCGGTGACGGAGATTGAAAACCAGGAGGTGGAGCTCACTCGCAAGGAGGAGACCATCCAGTCCATGGCCTCCGAGCTGTCCAACCGCTACCGCTTCGAGAAGATCATCGGCCGCTCCGGGGCGATGAACGAAGTGTTCCGCCTGATGGAGAAGGTGGCCAACTCCGACTCCACCGTCCTCATCAACGGCGAGTCCGGCACGGGCAAGGAGCTGGTGGCGCGCGCCATCCACCACAACGGCCCGCGCAAGGACAAGCCGTTCGTCGTGCAGAACTGCTCCGCCTTCAACGACAACCTGCTGGAGAGCGCCCTCTTCGGCCACACGCGAGGCGCCTTCACCGGCGCGCTCAAGGACAAGAAGGGCCTCTTCGAGGTCGCCGACACGGGCACCTTCTTCCTGGACGAGGTGGGCGACATGTCCCCCGCCCTCCAGGTGAAGCTGTTGCGCGTGCTCCAGGAGGGCACCTTCCTGCCCGTGGGCGGCACGCAGTCGCGCGAGGTCGACGTGCGCGTCATCGCCGCCACGCACAAGGACCTGGGCGAAATGGTGAAGCGGGGCGAGTTCCGCGAGGACCTCTACTACCGCATCAACGTCATCCGCCTCCAACTGCCGCCCCTGCGCGAGCGCAAGGACGACCTGCCCGTCCTCATCGACCACTTCCTGCGCAAGCACCACCGCGAGGGCCAGCGCGCCCGCGGCCTGGCCCCGGAGGCCCTGGGCATCCTGGGCGCGTACGCGTGGCCGGGGAACATCCGGGAGCTGGAGAATGAAATCGAGCGGCTCTTGGTGCTGGGCGGCGAGCTGGAGGTCATCCCCGCGGAGCTGCTCTCCAGCCGCATCCGCGACACCGTCGTCCCCGGCGGCGGGCACTTCATCGCCCCGCGCGCGCACGGCAAGCTGCACGAAGCGGTGGAGTCGCTGGAGAAGGAGATGATCCACCAGGGGCTCGTGCGCACGCGCAACAACAAGAGCCGGCTGTCGCGCGAGCTGGGCATCAGCCGCTCCAACCTCATCCTGAAGATCACCCGCTACGGGCTGGATCGGCTCCTGCCCGAGGGACTCGCCGACGGCGTGGACGAGGAGGCCGAAGCGTGAGCCCCCCCAGACACGCGACCACCTTCCGCCAGGACACGCTGCGGGTGCCCGACGGCGCGGACCTCTACTTCCAGGTCCGGGGCGAAGGCGCCCCGGGCATGGTGCTGTGCGACGGCCTGGGCTGCGACGGCTTCGCGTGGAAGTACCTGCTGCCCTACCTGGCCCGGCGCCACCGGGTGCTCCGCTGGCACTACCGGGGCCACGGCAGGAGCAGCGTGCCGGGGGACCGCACCCGCATCGGCATGGCGTACACCTGCGACGACCTGGCGCGGGTGATGGACGCCGCGGGCCTGGAGAAGGCCGTCCTCTTCGGCCACTCCATGGGCGTGCAGGTGGCGCTGGAGTTCCACCGCCGCTACGCCCGGCGCGTACAGGGGCTGGTGCTGGTGTGCGGCAGCTACGGCATGCCGCTGGACACCTTCCACGACTCCACCCTGCTCAAGCGCATCTTCCCCACCCTGCGCCGCGCGGTGGAGCGCTTCCCCCTGCACACCGCGCGCATCGTGCACGGCGCGCTCACCACGGAGCTGGTGGTGCAGCTGGCCATCCGGCTGGAGATGAACCCGGAGCTCATCGCCCGCAACGACCTGGCCCCCTACTTCTCCCACCTGGCCCGGATGGACCCCGTCGTCTTCGTGCGCACCCTGGATTCGCTGGCGAACCACACCGCGTGGGACCACCTGGAACACGTGGACGTGCCCACCCTGGTCATCGCCGGGGAGAAGGACCGGTTCACCCCCGGCTGGCTCTCCCGGAAGATGGCCGAGCGCATCCCCGGCTCCGAACTGATGACCATCTCCGAGGGCACCCACACCGCGCCGTTGGAGGTCCCAGGGCTGGTGGAACTGCGCGTGGAACGCTTCCTGCGCGAACAGTTGGGCGTGGAATCCGGGGAATCCGGGCCAAAGGTGGGATAAGCGTCCGGTAGGGGGTGGGTCTGGCTGTCTGGCCGCTGGACGTCCACCTTGATTGCAGGCGGGAAGCCCCCGGCATATAAGCCCCCGCCTTCCGGGTTCCGGTGGGATTGAGAAACCCCGTTCTGGGCGTCTCTCCTCGCACCTCTTTCTGTCAGTCGGTCCGCATGATCTCTCGCGAAAACATCCGCAACGTCGCCATTGTCGCCCACGTCGACCACGGGAAGACCACCCTGGTTGACCACCTGCTCCGGCAGGCCGGTACCTTCCGCTCCAACGAGCACATGACCGATCGAGTGATGGACTCGAACGATCTCGAGCGGGAGAAGGGCATCACCATTCTCGCGAAGAACACTGCCGTCTCCTACAAGGGGATGCAGATCAACATCATCGACACCCCGGGCCACGCCGACTTCGGTGGCGAGGTGGAGCGCGGTCTGCGCCTGGTCGATGGCGTCATCCTGCTGGTGGACGCGGCCGAAGGGCCCCTGCCCCAGACGCGCTTCGTGCTCACCAAGGCGCTCGCCATGGGCCTGAAGACGGTGCTGGTCATCAACAAGATCGACCGTCAGGACGCCCGGGCCAAGGAAGTGCTGGACCTCGTCTACTCGCTCTACATCGACCTGGGCGCGGACGATAAGCAGCTGGAGATGCCGGTCCTCTACACGGTGGCCCGCCAGGGTCAGGCCTCCACGTCGCTGGACGTGCCGGGCAAGACGCTGGAGCCCCTGTACGACGCGATCATCAAGCACATCCCGCCCCCGCCCGCGCCGCCGGTGGACCAGACCACCCTGCAGCTGCTGGTGGCGAACCTGGACTACGATGACTACGTCGGCCGTCTGGCCGTCGGTCGCGTGCAGGCCGGTCGCATCACGGCCAACATGCCCGTCACCGTCGTCCGCGAGGGCGGCAAGCTGCAGCCGGGCAAGATCGTGAAGCTGTACGGCTTCTCCGGCCTGAAGCGCGTCGAAATCCTCGACGCCGGCCCCGGTGAAATCGTGTCCATCGCGGGCATCGAGGACATCTCCATCGGCGACACCATCGCGGACTCGGAGAAGCCGGTGGCCCTGCCGCGCATCACCGTGGACGAGCCCACGATGATGATGATCTTCAAGGTCAACGACGGGCCGCTCGCGGGCAAGGAAGGCAAGTTCGTCACCTCCCGCAACCTGCGCGAGCGCCTGTACCGCGAGGCGTACCGCAACGTGGCCGTGCGCGTGGAAGACACCGCGACGCCGGACGCGTTCCGCGTGGTGGGCCGTGGCGAACTCGCCCTGGCCGTCATCATCGAGAACATGCGCCGCGAAGGCTACGAGCTGACGGCCTCCAACCCGGAGCCCATCACCAAGACCGTGGACGGCGTGCTGCACGAGCCCATGGAACTGGTCTTCTGCGACGTGCCGGAGACCAGCGTGGGCGTGGTGACGGAGCGCCTGGGGCCCCGCAAGGGCCGCATGACGGACATGCAGCAGCTGGGCTCGGCCCGCACCCGGCTCCAGTTCCGCATCCCCGCGCGTGGCCTCATCGGCTTCCGCTCGGAGTTCCTCACCATCACGCGCGGTGAGGGCATCATGAGCAGCCAGTTCGACGGCTTCGAGCCGTGGTTCGGCTACATCCCGAAGCGCGCCAACGGCGCCATCGTCTCCGACCGCCTGGGCGACACCGTGCCCTACGCCCTGTTCAGCATCCAGGAGCGTGGCCAGCTGTTCGTGAGCGAAGGCGTCACCGTGTACGAGGGGATGATCATCGGCGAGCACTCCCACCCGTCCGAGCTGAACGTCAACTGCTGCCGCGAGAAGAAGCTCACCAACATCCGCGCCGCCGGCCGCGACGAGAACGTCATCCTCGTCCCGCCGCGCGAGATGGGGCTGGAGAAGGCCCTGGAGTGGATCGCCGACGACGAGCTCGTCGAGGTGACGCCCAAGTCCGTGCGCATGCGCAAGAAGGCGCTGGCCAACGGCGACCGCTACCGCGCCGAGCGTGAGCGCAAGCGCGAAGAGCGCAACGACGCGTAAGCAGCGCTCGTCGCTCCCGAAGTCCTGAAGGGGCCGTCACCCACCCGGGTGGCGGCCTCTTCTTCGTTCAGGGCTGCTCCTGCTTGAACGATGCCCAGGACACCACCACGTCGTTGCCCCGCGCGTCCCGGCCGTGGAGGACGTCCAGCACCTGCTTGATGTCGGGGGTCGCCTCGTCCGGCCCCACCACCACCGCCGCCCGGAAGCCGCCGCGCTCCAGCGTCTCCTGCACCGTCAGGGCGCGCTCCCAGGGCATCCGGGTCGCCCGCCGCTGGTCGTCCCAACCCACGAGGATGCGTTCGACCTCCGCCCAGGTGACGGCCTCCGCGCCGTCCGGGATGAGCACGGAGACCTCGCTGCGCCAGCCTCCGGTCTCCACCAGCGGCTGCCAGCGAGACACCTTCAGCGCCACGCGGGGCGGCGCTTCCGGAAGTGCCAGCGGACGCACGCCCACGAAGGTGGTGATGGAGCGCGGCGCGCCGGACTCCATCTGTGCCCGCACCCGCACCGTGAAGCGCCGGGGGACGGCGCCGTCCGCGGGCTCCACCGCGTAGGTGTGTTCGAGGATGGGCCCTTCCGTCTCCTCCGTGGTGCCATCCCCCAGGTCCCAGGTGTACGCGCGGACAGGCCCGGCTTCCTCCAGGCCCTGGACCTCAAAGGTGAAGGTGGCCGGGCCGTCCTGCCGCGCCCCGAGCCGCAGCGGGGACTCCGCTTCGGCCTCGCAGTCCCGGACCTCCAGCAGCACCGTGCGCTCCGCCACCACGCCGACGCGGCGGCCTCCCAGGTCGCGGCAGAGCTGGAAGCGCACCGGGTAGCGCCCCGGCACCGCGGGCGCGCGCCAGTCCAACCCCGAACCCGGCTGGAGCCCGGCGCGGCCCTCCGGCGTGGGCCACACCCAGCGCTCCACCAGGTCGGGCTCGCGCGGGCCGCCCACCTTCGCGACGACGCTGACGGCGCCGCCCGCGCAGGCCCACGGGCGGTCCGTGTCCAACTGTTCGATGAACGCCGTGGAGGCCAGGGGCTCCCAGATTTCGCCCAGCGCGCTGGCGAGCCGGGCGTCCTCCGTCGTGCCCTCTTCATCGACCGGGGGCGGACGGGCTGCGAGCGCGGGGGTTTCCAGCCCGGACACGGCGCGCTCCGGTGGAACAAGGGCATCAGGGCGGACGGGTGACTCCGGTCCGGCGTTGTCCGTCCGGGTGGCCTCCAGCCCCGCGAGCAGCAGGCTCCCGGCGAACACGCCGCCGGCCGCGAGCACCATGCAGGTCCTACGGCGGAGGCCCGACGACTTCGAAGAGAGAGGGGAACGCATGGCGCGCTAGAAGCCGAAGCGGATCAACCGGGCGCGGTAGGGCGTGGCGTTGGGCCGATACCACCGGTTGTCCCAGCCCTTGAAGTCCACGTCGTCCAGCAGCCGCTCCGTCTGCCCCCGGAAGGTGACGGCGTTGATCAACGGCGCGCCCGTGGAGCCCACGTTGCGCGACACGAGCCGGTTGTCCGGATCCAACAGCTCCGACGTGCCCTGCGAACAGCCATCCACGTAGCAGCCGCCCCGGTCGCACGTGGACAGGGAGTTGTAGGTGCCGTGCTTGTCCTGGGCGGCGTAGATGCGCGGCGCGCCCCGCGACTCCCCCACGTAGTCGAGCTGCGCCCAGCCGTACCAGGCGGAGGACTCGCACACCGTCTCCAGGTGCGCGGAGAGGAAGGCCCAGTCCAGCAGCCAGCGGCCGTCGGAGTAGTGCACCTCCAGCACCTGGAACTCGGTGTCGCCGTCGTGCGCGTCCACGACGCCACCCAGGACGCCGTGGTCCTCATAGAAGGCGGCCAGGTAGAAGATGCGCAGCGTGCGCAGCGCGAAGGACTGCGACTTCACCGCGAAGTACGGCCGGCGCCCCGCGCCCCGCTCGTCGCGCGCGAGCCACAGCGTCGGCATGAACGCGGACGCCACCTGGTATTCGCAGTCGTCGTTCAGCCCGTCGCCATCCGCGTCCGTCCCGGTGCCCCAGCACGTGTCCCCATAGGGGATGGAGGTGATGCCCTCCGCGAAGGCCGGCACCGACAGCAGCGACACCACCAGCACCAGCGCGCCAGCGCGGGAACGGACGACGGAGGCCATGGGGCACACCCGGGAGGGTCAAGCGAGGGGACCAGCCCACGGTGCGCACTCTTGGCGATGGACTGAATCCGGCCCCGGGTCCCGGCCGGTGTCCGGCTTCAATCGAAGTGGTGGTCCAGCACCATGTCGTGCACGTCCTCACCGTGCTTCGCGACGAAGCCGCCCTGGCCCCGCAGGCCGCGCAGCTCCCCGGTGCCCGAGCCCGCCACCACCTCCCAGTCCGACGTCGCCGTGTCGGCCGCGTAGACGCCGGAGTGCTTCAGCACGAAGGAGCCCTTCTTCCCCAGCAGCGTGCCCGTCACGCGCTCCAGGCCCATGAAGTGGCACGTCTGGTCAGCCCGGTAGTCCAGCAGGTAGGCCAGCGCGCCCTCCCCTTCGAAGTCCCCCTGGAAGCCCCGGGTGCACGTCACCTGCGACAGCTTCAGTCCCCCCTCCTGCTCGCCGAAGGCGGTCTCCTTCCAGTTCGCCATCGAGAAACGGATCTTCGCGGGGGTGCCCATGTGGGGGTCTCCAGGTGCGCTCCCGGCACGACGTGCGCCAGGAAGAACGGACCCGATACCATCCACCTCCCAGGTGTGATTGTAGAAACGCGACAGCCTGAACCCCGGGAGGCATGGACCATGGTGGCATCGAGCGCGGGCCCCGCCCGTGGCCTGCTGTACCCCCGGCCGGACGCGCGGCACTTCGCGCACGCGCGCGTCCTGCCCGCGGAGGACCTGCGCCCCTGGGTCGAACACTTCTGGGCCGTGCGCTGGGACCTGCGCGAACAGCCGCCCTTCCTCCAGCAGAACCTCCCCCACCCATCCGTGCACTGGACCTTCCAGGACGGCACCTCGCGCATCGGCGGCGTGCACTCCGGACGCTTCTCCCTCCTCCTGGAGGGACTGGGCGGCGTGTTCGGCATCAAGTTCCGGCCGGGCGGCTTCTTCCCCTTCGTGAAGACGCCGGTGTCCACGCTCACGGAGCGCACCGTGGCCCCGGCCCCTTTGCTGGGCCCGGAGGCGCTCACGTTGGAGGCGGCCATCCTCGCCACCGACGTCACCCGAGACGCGGACGCGGAGCGCATCCACCTGGCGGAGGCGTTCCTGCGCGCGCGGCTGCCGGCGGCGGATCCGAACGTGGCGCTGGTGCAGGGGCTCGTCACGCGCATCCTGGAGGACCGCGCGGTGACGAAGGTGGAGGACCTGCTGACGCCGGGAGGCCCGGGCCTGCGCACCCTGCAGCGGCTGTTCAGCCGCTACGTGGGTGTGAGCCCCAAGTGGGTCATCCAGCGCTACCGGCTGCACGAGGCCGCCGAGCGCCTGAAGGAAATCCCCCCACCGGAGCTGACGACGCTGGCGCTGGCGCTGGGGTACTTCGATCAGGCGCACTTCATCCGCGACTTCCGGCGCGTCGTGGGCTGTCCGCCCGCCGAGTACGCCCGGCGCGCGCCCGGCCCCGTCCCCCCGGCCCGGCGCAGCCCGTAGTCGCGGGCGTCAGAACGTGTACTTCACCCGGGGGAACACCGCGAAGGTCATGATGTTGGGCCCGATGATGTAGCGGCCGAGCAGGTCCGCGCCCACCGAGAAGTGGTCGAAGGACGTGGCGTACTCCACGCCCACGCCCAGGCCCGCGTTGAAGGCGTTGACCGAGCGGCCCGGATCACCCTCGTCCGGATCCACCGGCGTCGGATCCAACCGCGTGTAGCCCGCCGCCACCTTGGGCGTCAGGTAGAAGCGGTTGGCCAGCCTCACGTGGTAGGCGGCCGTGAGGTCACCAAAGGCCACGGTGAAGTTGTCCGACAGGGCGCACACGTTGGACTGCGGCAGGTAGCCCGCGAAGCAGTTCTGCGCGGAGGATCCCAGCGCGAAGTGCGCCCCCAGCGACAGCCGCTCCGTCAGGTCGTAGCCGATGCCCAGCTGCAGGTACGACTGCGCGTTGGAGTAGTTGTTCTCACCGCCCACGGTGAAGAACACCCCGACGTCGGTCTCGGTGAAGAACCCCCGGCGCGGCTCGAACGGCACGCCTTCCGGAGGGGTGGCCCCCAGGGCCGGCGTCGCCAGCGCGAGCGCGGCGAACAGCAGCGACTTCCTCACGACTCCTCCCGTCACGGTGGTCCTCTCGCGCCACTCACACTCTTGGGAGCGGCGCACGGACACTAGTGATGCCGCGCACGAAACGGCAGCGGGGAAAAACGAAAATGGCGTGGACCGTTTCGTCCACGCCATTTGGTCTTCCAGTCTACGAACCGCCAGACGCCGGGGCCTGCGTGCTACCCCTCACCGTCCGCGCCGGAGGGCGAGAACAGCCAGGGGTACGTCACGGACACCACGCCGCCGCCCTTGGGCTCCGGGAACTTCCAGCGACGGATGCGGGAGATCATGCAGTTCTCCGCGGGGCTGCTGCCCAGCGTCGTCTCCGCCACGTTGGCGTCCGCCACCGCGCCGGCCGGGTCGATGGTGAAGGCCACCGCGACCTTGCCCGCGAGCGCCGGGTTCTTGTTCAGCTCCGACTCGTAGCAGTACTTGATCTCGTTCTGGTGCCGCCGGATGACCTTGGCGATGACGTCCTTGTCCAGGCCGCCCACCACCGTCGTCTTGCCGGGAATCACCTTGGTCACGGACTTGCCACGGCCACCCAGGTCGATGCCGCCCGAGCCGCCCACGCCGCGTCCATTGCCCTGCGTCCCAAGTCCACCGATGCCCAGCGCCGTGCCGCCGCCGCCGTTGCCGGTGCCACGCGAACCCAGGCCGCCCACGCCGTGCGCGTCACCCATGGCCGCGCCGCCCTTGAGGCCGCCCAGCGAGTTGTTGATGCCGGTGCCGATGCCGCCCGGACCGAACACATCCGACGCGCCACCCTTCATGCCCTTGAGCGCACCCAGGAGGCCGACCTTGCCCACCACCTGGCGGTCCTTCTCCTTCTTGCTCTTGTCCACGACGTTGGTGCCCGGCTTCGAAGGCGCCGCCTCCTCCTGCTTCGCCTCCTGCTTGCCGAACTTGCCCTCTTCGTCCTTGGCCTTGGCGCCCTCTTCCACGCCGGAGAGCTGGAGCTTCTTCGCCTCCACCTTCTTCTCCGGGGCGATGAGGAACTTCGCCACGCTCTGCTGGGACTCGAAGACGTCGTCCGCGGAGCGCGTTTCGGAGTGCGGCGTGAGCACCATCGCGGTGACGAACGCGGCCGACGCCAGGATGCAGATGGCGGCGATCTTGAAGAAGCCGAAGTCGCGGTCGGACAGCGAGGTGGCCAGGATGGCCGGAGACGGCTTCACGTAGCGCATCACGAACGCCACGGTGCCCAGCGACACCTCCGCGCGGTCGTGCAGGCCCAGCGTGAACACCTGCTCCTGATCCGCGGAGGCGGAGTTGAGCTGGCCCGCCGCGCGCAGCGCGTCCTTCGTGCGCACGTCACCCTTGTTGGTGACGAACACGCCGGAGCCCGCCGGAGCCTTCAGCTCCAGCTTGTCGCCCTTGCTCACCGCGAGCACGTGGCGATTTCCCACCTGCGGCACGAACACGTGGAAGGCGTTCTTCTTGCCCTCGCCGATGGTGACCGGAGCGCCGTCCTTGAAGTGCTGGACCTCCAGCATCTGGTCGCCCCAGAGCATCGCCACCTGGAGCACCTTCGCCTCGGGCGTCGGCTGCGCGTCCAGGGGGAGGGGATCCTGCAGGTGCGCCGCCAGCTGCGGCTTCGTCGCCGCCGCGATGGCCGGGGGCGTGGGCTTGCGCACCATCCCCGGAGGCGCTGAAGGGACGAACACGGGCGTGGGCGCCGCGTGGTTCGTCGTGGAGACCTGCATCCCCCCCGCCGTCGAGGAACGCGGCGTGCTCACCGTGCCCACGAGGTTGGAGGGCGCCGCCGCCTGCACCGGAGCCCTGGGCGGCGCGACCTCACGCCGGACCGGAGGAGCTGCCGGAGCCTGCTGTGCCGGCCCCCGAGGGGGGAGCTGATGGAACGCCCCGGGCATCGCCACCGCCGCGCCCGCCGGAGCCGCCTGCCGGGGCGTGTCACCGAAGAGCACCTCCACCCGCGAGGTCCCCACCGTCAACACGTCACCCGGCTTGAGCGCCGTGGGAATGACGAGCTTGTGCCCTGAGACCTGGGTGCCGCCTTCACTGCCCAGGTCGATGGCCGTCACCGAGCCATCGTGGTCCACCTTCAGCATCACATGGAGATTGGAGACCCGCGGATCCTGAATCTTCACCGCCGCCTGGGCGCCCGACCCCACGATGACACTCTCCGCCTCCGACACGGTCTCCTGGATGGAGCCGTCGGGAGTCGTAATCCGAAGCGTCAAACCGTTTTTTCTCGCCGCCGCCATGAAGTTCTTCCTTCTTCCCTTCCCGTCCCGAAAACGTTCAACGCCGCCTGAGAGCCTGTCTAAAGATTGTCCGCCGACTTCTGCAACTCCGGGTCGAAGTTCTCCCGGACCTTGATGAGGCTTTGGAAGTCCGTCTTCTTGCGATTGAGGACGTAGGAGCCTTCCGGCTTGGTGAGCTCGCCCTCCACCGCCACATCCGTGAAATCGATCACCGTCTTCTTGCGGTACACCGTGCGGTCCTCCTCCTGGATGACCTTCACGGAGTCTCCGCCGCTGTTCTGCGCCAGGGCGGGTGCCGCGGCCCCCAGCACCCCCACCATCACCACCGATGCCAGCAGTCGCTTCATGTGCAGTCTCCGGTAGCCCAGCTTCTTGGCTTCCATTGCAGGGCTCGCACCAACTCCAAGTCCCTGGATTCTAAGGGAGTCGCCCGGCCGCTTGCACCTGGGGGGCTGGAGAAGGGAAGAAAGTTCTCGTTCTTCCAGCCCGGGCGACTGTTCTTTCTTCAGGGCGTCGGGGCGGGCACGGGGGCCGCCTGCGACTCGGGGACGGATTGACCGTCCACCGCCTGCTCCGGGGCCGCCTCGGTCGCGCCTTCGGCCGCTGGAGCCTGGTCGGGCGCGGAGGTGTCCTGGGGCAGCTGGTTCATCATGGATGAGGACGAGGACGAACCCGCGCCCCCGATGGCGGCCGCGCCGTCCTTCTTGGGCTCGGCCTCCCCTTCCGCCGTGGCGGCGGGCGGCGGGGCCGGCGGGTTCTTGAGCATCGTCTGCAGGCCCTGCACCTTGGCGGTGATGAGCTGCTTGTCCTGCGCGGACGTGGCGCCCAGTTCCTTGCAGCGGTCCAGGAACGCGATGGCCTTCTCGAAGCCGGAGCGGTCCGCCGCGTACGCCCAGCCCGCGCCGCACACGGCCTCCGGCTGTTCGGAGCGCCGCGCGAGCACCTTCTCGAACGCCTCGCCCGCGGCCACGCCCTTCTTGGGGTCGAGGCCCTTCTGACCGTCCAGCGCATACGCCAGGTACAGCTGGCCTTCCACGCCCTCCGGCTCCAGCGACAGGGCCTTGGTGAAGGAGCGCTCCGCCCCGGCGTAGTCCCGGTAGGAGAGCGCCAGCGCGCCCAGGTTCAGGTGCGCGGCGGCGAAGTTGTCATCCAGCGACACGGCCTTCTGGAACTGGGCCAGGGCGCGCGGACGGTCCTCCATCTTGAGGTAGATCATCCCCAGCGTGTTGGAGATGGCGGGGTCCTTCTCCGCCACCTTGCGCGCGTTGATGACCAGCAGCTCCGCCAGGCGGTACTGGCCCCGGTCGTACGCCACCAGCGCCAGCGTCTTATACGCCTCCGGGTTGTCCTTGCTGCGCGCGAGTACGCGCCGGCCGGTGGCCTCCGCCTCGTCCAGCTTGCCCGCCAGCCGGTACGTCGCGGCCAACCCGTTGAGCACGGGCTCGTCGTGTTCGTGGCCCGGCGTCTGGAGCGCCTTGGAGTACAGCGCGATGGCTTCGTCCAGTTGGCCCTCGTGCCGGTGCATCAGGCCCAGGTTCATCACGGACGGCGTGTGGGCCGGATCCAGGAAGAGGACCTTCTCGTAGGCGGCGCGAGCATCCGCCGGACGGCCCTGCTTCTCCGCGATGACGCCCAGGTTGAACTGCGCGTTGAGCGTCTTGGGCTCCTTGGCCACGACTTGCTCGAAGCCCTTGCGCGCGGCGTCCAGGTTCCCGGCCTCGTAGGCCTTGAGGGCCTCCGCGAACAGGTTGTCCACGCTGCCCTTCTGCGCCACTTCGGGCGCGGGCGTGGTGGGAACGATGGCGGCGGGCTTCTCCACCGCGTTCATCGCGACGGGTGTGGGCCGGGGGCCCGTGGCGCACGCCGTGGTGAAGGCGAAGGCGAAGGCCCCCGCCAGGAACATCCGCTTGGTGCGAAACCCGTTCATCCGCTGCGTCCCCATCCCCTCGAACTGGCTGCTGATGTCGATGCTGTTCGTCGTCTTCACGGCTGGACCCCCTCGAGCAGCGCGGTGGGCTCGGACGTCGAACCCTCCTGGGCTTCCGGCGCGGAGGACGGCTTCTGCACTTCCGGCTGCGTGCCTTCCGGCGCGGGAGGCGGCTGGGGCTTCGGCTCCGCGGAGGCGCTGATGGGGCCGTTGAGGTCCTTCAGCACGCCGGCGGCGATGCGCGAATCACTGCTGCCCCGGTACGTCACCGGCTTCACCTGGGCGTAGGCACCCGGACGGAAGCGGTTCACCTGGTCCTGCGCGGCCAGCGTCCACTCGCTGTAGATGCCCAGCTCGTAGGCCTTCTGGAGGCCCTTCTCCAGCGCCTCGCTGGCCTTGTCCTCCAGGGGCAGCGCCAGCGTCTCCAGCTCGCCCCGGTACATGCTCAGCTGATCATCATCCAGGCCGGACGGATCCGGCGAGTCCATGATGTTGCGCGCGAAGTCCGCGTACGCAAGGCCGATGCGGGTCAGCGCCGCGATGCCCCACTCGCCGGAGCCCGTGGCGAGCACCGCCGCGTACTCCTTCTCCACCTTCTGCATCTCCTTCTGCTTCGCCGTCAGGTCGCGGCGGATGGTGGAGACGCGCGTGAACTTGATGTCCGAGAAGCGCTTCCACGTGGGCTCCAGCGCCAGGAAGCGCGCGTGGCCGTAAGCGTTGAGCACCGCGGGGTCCTTGCGCACGCCCTCCGCCAGCTTGTTCCAGCCGCGCACCAGCTCGTCCTGCGCCTTCTCCTGGCCCCGGATGTCCTTCATCTTCTGGTACGCCAGCAGCTCATGGTAGCGGGCGAGGTACGGCTGGCCCGCGACGGTGCGCGAGTCCCGGCCGTAGGTGTCCACGAAGGCGCTGAAGGCACGGGCCGCATCGCCCCACTTCTTCTCCTTCTCCCAGACAAGCCCGATGGAGAACGCCACCTGGGGCACGTCCTTGCGGTCCTTGAAGCGCGTCAGGTAGCTGTTCCACGCGGTGACGGCCTTCTGGGACTCGCCCAGGCCGTCGTACCAGACGCCCGCGTTGAAGAGGGCATCCGCCACCCACGCGCCCGCCTCATCCACCTGCGCCTTGCGCTCGGCGTCCCTCTGCTCGCGCTTGGAGTCCGCGTCCTCGACCGCGCCCGGGACGTCGTCCTTCTTCGCCACCGCGCTGCCCTTGGCCTTCTTCGTGTCCTTCTTCGCCTCGCGGGCCTTCATCGCCGCGTCGTACGCGGACACGAAGGACTCCGACATGGCGGCGGCCTTCTTGAACTCGGCCACCTTCTCGTAGAGGCCCGACAGCGTGTAGCGGGTCTTCAGCTCGAAGGGGCTGTTCGGGTACTCCTTGAGCACGCGCTCGCCGGCGGTGATGCCCTTGTCGACCTCGCCCGCCTCCTGCGCGATGACCATGGCGTAGGTGAGCGCGCGGTCCGCGTTCTCCGACTTGGGGAACTCCGTCACGAAGGTGAGGAACTGCTCGGCGGCCTTCGCCGGGTTCTTCTCCTTCTTGTAGACGACCTCGTCCACGTACTTGTACTGGCTGCCTTCCACCACGCGGGCTACGCGGCCGGCGAAGTCGGAGCCGGGCTTGGACAGCTTCTTGTTGCCCAGGAACTTGCGCGACAGCGTGTTGAGCTCGAGCCACTCCTCGCGGCTCTCCAGCACGTACATGGTCAGGTCGGCGGCGTCACGCGAGCGGCGCTCCTCCGGGAACTTCTCGATGATCTCCCCGAAGCGGCGGGCCGCGTCCACGAAGTGCGCGCGGTCGTAGAGGATGACGGCGGCCTGGTAGCGCAGGTCGATCTCATCCTGGTTGCCCGGGTACAGGCTGTTGTACGTGTCGCACGCGGCGACCAGCCGGTCCTCGAACTTCGTGAGGGGCTGCTCCGCCTGCTCCTTCGCGTCGCGCTTGACGAGCTTCTGCTTGGCGACGTCGCCCTTGTCCTTCTTCTCGTCGACCTTCTGGCCGTCCTTCAGGTCGCTCTTGGAGAGCTGGCCGCGCTCAATCTTGACGAGCTTGTCGTACGCGAGCACCGCGTTGTACGACGCGCTCTTGCGGTAGGCCTCGTTGGAGACCTCGCGCGCGGAGTCGCGGTCCGGAATCTTGAAGGCCACGACGGCGTCGTACTCGCCCGCGGCGGCCTGCCACTCCTCCAGGGCCCAGAGGATCTCCGCGTAGAAGAAGCGGATGTTGAAGGCCGAGTCCGCGACGAACTCCGGGTTCTCGCTGGACGCGAACGCCTCCACGTACTGCTTGTAGATGTCGCGCGCGAGCCGGTAGGTCTCCACCTGGCGCGTCTTCTGCGCCTCCTGGTGGTACTCGGTCACCATCACGCGCATCGCCTCTTCGGTGACGCTGAAGGCATTGCGCAGCACGCCCGCGTTGCCCGCATTGGTGGTCCACCACTCGCCGCCCGGGCGGTAGAGGTCCACCATCCGCTTCATCTCCTTGCGGACCTGCTGGCGCTGACGCAGGCCCTCATACGCGCGCACCACCGCCTGCTGGTACTCCGGCGCGTTCACGCCCATGGGCGCATCGTCGATGAGGGTGCGGTACACCAGGATGGCGCTGTCGAAATGGCCTGCGTCCACCAGACCCGCGGCCGTCTTCGCGAGCAGCCGGCCCTGGCGCTTCGGCGGCGCCTTCTCCTTGAAGTAGGCGAGCGCCTCCTTGGGCTGATCCAGCTGAACGTAGAAGACGGTCAGGTCGTTGAGCGCTTCCGTGCGCAGATCGCCCAGCTCCTCGCCGCGCTGGCCCGCGTAGTCCACCACTTCGTGGAGCTTCTTGAGGCCCGCGTCCAGGTCGCCCGCGTTGAAGTCACACCAGGACAGCTTGTAGGTCGCGTAGGCGTAGATCTTCGGAACGCCGGAGTCGCGCGCCTTCTCGTAGTTCACCTTCGCGGGCGCGAGCTTGTTGTTCTCGAAGTAGTGGTTGCCCAGTTGGATGTACGCGTCCGGGACGAACTGCGACTTGGGGAAGTCGCGGATCAGCTCCTCGTAGCGCGCCACCGCGTCCTCGCGGCGGTTGAGCTCGTAGAGGTTGTAGCCCAGGGAGAAGAGCACCTCGTCGCGGGCCGGGTACTCCGGGTACTCGCGAAGGATGTCCTCGTAGATGCGCATCGTGTCGGCGCGGTAGCGCTCCGAACCGGTGTGGTCCTGCTCCGGCGCGGTGACCTTCTCGCCACGCGCCACCGCCGCGTCGTAGGCCTTCTCCGCCGCGAGGAACTTCTCCATCTCCAACTGGTAGAGGTACTTGGACTTCTCCCAGTAGAGCTCCGACAGGCGGTACTGCATCTCCGCCTTCTGGGTGGAGGTCTCCTGGAGCTTGGGGATGAGGCGCTTGAAGCCTTCAATGGCCTCGTCGCGCTTCTTGTCCGCCATCGCGTCCTTCTTGGAGTCCGCGATGCGAGGCACGTCCGCGAACTTGGCCGAAGCGGGCTTCACCCGCGCCGGGCCCTTGCGCATGTCCTGGGGCGCCACGCCGGGGGGAAGCTCCGCCTTCTTGGCGTCGGCCCCCTTCTTCGCATCCTCCTTCTTGGCGGTGGCGTCGCCCTTCTTGCTCGCGGCCTTCGCCGCCGAAGAGGACTTCTTCGTCGCCACCTTCCGCGCCGGTGCCGTCGGCTCCGCCGCCTCCGCCTCCCCCACCCCACCGGCCGCGAGCGCGACGCCCACCGCCAGTGCACCGAACCGAAGAAACACCTTCATGCGAGCTCCTGGAGAACCGCGCCTCGCCAACGTGGGCAAAATTCTGCCCAACCGGGAGGGACGACGGAAAGTAGACGCGGGTACCCAGGTTGGGAAGTGGCCCGGAACGTGCCTTGTGCCCCGGCGTACGCGATCACCCCGAGCGAACTTCCAGGACTCAACAACGTGCAAGAGGCCCGCTCCCCACGACACAGGGTCGCGGTGAGGGGCCTCTCTTGACGCGCTTGCCAGGCAGCCGGGTACGCCCGGGTACTCCTTCGCGCCGACTTTGCTCCTACTTCTCCTGGCGTGCGGGACAGCCCCGCTTCAGCGTGTACTGGTAGTAGCCGATCTCGTCGATCCAGAACTCGCCCTGGAAGCGCCAGTAGTTCCACGACGCGCCCGGCATCTTCGGACGGTAGAGCGTCTGGCGCGTCAGGAGGGTCTTCTGGTCCACGCCGGCGGAGAAGAGGTCCTTCTCGTCGAGCGCCGTCTGGACGCGGATGATCTCCGCCTGGTCGGAGAAGGTGCGGAGGTTGTCCGCGGCCTCCTGGATGCGGTTCTTCGCCAGCGTGCCGCCCACCTGGAGCAGCGTGCCGCGGATCTCCTCCAGCGACGCCACCGTCTGCGCGGCCAGCGGGGTGCCCCGCCAGGGTCCGTCCACGATGGCGCGCTTCTCCGCGTCCACGCGGGTGAGGGTCCGCATCACTTCACGGATGCGCTCGTTGTTGCGGATCCACAGGTACACCGCGCGGGGCAGCCGGCGGTTCTCCGCGGCGACCAGGTTGAAGGCCTGCACGGGCTGCAGCGCCTCGCCGGTGAAGGGCTCCAGCTGCTTCGCCATGGGCCCATAGCGCTCGTCGAACGCCGCGAGCGTCGTCTTCACCTCGTCGTAGAGGCACGAGTAGTAATAGACGGTGGACTTGAGGATCCACGACTCGGGCTGGAACGCGCCCTCGAACTGGGGGGCGTGCAGGGCCTGGAGGCTGCCCAGCGCGCCGCCGAAGTCCTCGTTCTGGAAGCGGGCGAAGCCGTTCTCGAACAGGGCCTGATCCCAGAAGCGCGCGTAGCGGGGCACGCCCTCGTAGGCCTTCACCGCGTCGGCGTACTCGCCCCGGCGGTAGTGCACGCGGCCCAGGGCCAGGAGCGCCAGCTCGCGCGTCTCCGGCAGCTCCACCTGCGGCTCCTTCGTGGAGAGCACCGTCTGGAACGCCGCGATGGCCTCCTTGTCCAGCGGCTCCCCTTCCCCAGGGCGGCCCGGGAAGCGCGGATCCGCGAGCACCGTGCCCAAGAGGTAGCGGGCCTTCGCGTAGACGCGGCTGTCGGCGGGCACGGCCTCCAGCAGCGCGCGGGCCTCCTCGAAGCGCATCCGGCGCTGGCTGGCGGTGCCCACCAGGTAGTTGATCCGCGCCAGCACTTCCTTGGGGAGCGTGACCCACTGGTCGCGCACCTCGTCGGAGTAGGCCTGGTTCAGGATGCTGGGGATGAGGTTCTGTTCGTCCAGCCGCTGCTGCATGTCCACCAGCCCCTCGATGGCCTTGAGGTACGAGGGGTGCTTGGGGCCGGCGTTGACGATGGCGGCGTAGGAGATGAAGGCCGCGACGGGCAGGTCCTTCTTCGCGAAGGTCTGCGCCAGGTAGTACTCGGCCTTGCCCTTGAGGTCCGCGTCCTCCCCTTCAGCGAGCTGCGCGAAGAGGGGGGCGGCGGTGTCGAACTGGCCGGCGTTGAAGGCGGACAGCGCGCGGTTGTAGGCGCCCACGTCCTGCTGGGCGAAGGCCGCGGCCGGCACGACGAGGGGCCCGATAACGACGAGGAGTCGGAGCAGTCGGGACATGGTTAGAAGAGCATCGAGAAGCCAGCGTAGAAGCTGACGTTGTTGAGGACGTCCGACGAGGGTTCGGCCACCAGGTCGCGGCCGAGGATGATGTCCTCGCGGTAGTTCTTCTTCGTCTCCGGATCCACGCCGTCGAACTTCGCGACCTTGCAACTGCCGCTCAGCGACAGGCCGTCGAAGGGCTGGTTCGCGGCCCGGGCGGCCTCCAGCGCCTCGAAGTCCCCCAGGTTGCAGCCGTCCACCTTGTCCACGCGGGCGGTGTAGATGAGGTCGCGCACCTCCAGGCGGATGGCGTAGGACTCGCCGAACTGCACGCGGAAGCCGCCGCCCACCTCACCCAGGAACTTGTTGCCGGTGTCGCCGAAGCGCGCGGGCACCTGGTACGTCTGGCCGTCCACCTCGTTGGCCACCTTGGGGCGGATGAGGTGGCGCGTCTTGCCCACGCCCGCGCCGCCGGACAGCACCAGGCTGAACTGCGCCAGCGAGTTGTTGAAGAAGGCGAACTTGCCGTAGAGCGGTGTCACTTCCACGCCCGCGTGCGCGCCCCACTGGAGCAGCAGCGAGGAAGCCGCCTGGGCCTGCTCGCGCACCTTGTCGATGAGCTCCAGGTTGAAGTCGCTCTCGTCGGAGTACCAGTTGTACTGGCCGCCCAGCTGGAGCGCGAAGTTCTCCTGCAGGTGGTAGACGTAGTGCAGCGCGGTGCCCACGTGGTTGGTGAACTTGCCGTTCACCTGGACGACGCCGGGGTACAGCACCAGCTCGTGCTTGCCCTCGTCCGCGAAGCGCTTCTTCTGGACGATGTGGACGTTCACGTTCGGGTTGTAGAGCGGCGCGCCGTTCACCAGCCGCTGCTGCTGCGCGTCCGTGGTGCGCGGGGCTTCACCCGACTCCGGAGACTCCAGCACCGGGGCGTCCGCCGGCGCGATGCCGGACGTGGGGCCCGCGGGTGCAGGGGCCGGGGCCGTCGTGTCGCTCGCGGCGGCGTCCTCATCGGACGCGGTTCCGGAGCGGGACGCGGGAGGCGCGGCCGGGGTCTCCGGGGCTGCCTGGGGCACCGCGGGCGCGTCGCGCTGGGTGCGCGAGCGCTCGGGCGGTTCACCGGGCGAGGTGGAAGCGGGAGCGGTCGTCTCCGGGCCCGGAGAGCCCGGCGGCTGCGCCGGGGCGGCACCCTGCGCGAACGCGAGGGCGGGCACCGCGGCGACGAGGAGCGCGATGGAGCGGAAGGGTCGCATAGGAAGGGTCAGAACGAGTAGGTGTAGCCGAGGTCGAACTGCACCAGGTGCGTGAGGCCCGGGCTGCCGGCGGGTTCGCCGGTGGGATTGCCGGCCTCCCAGTCGTCGCGCAGCAGGTTCACGCGGTAGCTGTCCTTGAAGATCCAGTCGCGCAGCTCCAGCCGGATGCCGTGCTGCTCCTTGATGAAGAAGCGGAAGCCCAGCGCGGCGGACACCACCGGCGCCACGCGCGTCTCCTTCACCCAGTAGTTCTCCGTGGCGGAGCCGCGATCATCCACCGCCGTGCGGTTGTCACAGACGCCCGCGGCCCGGTCCACCACCTGGGTGCACTGGATGACCGACTCGCGCTTCAGGTTGCCCAGCCCGCCGCCCACCCAGAGGTAGGTCTGGAAGTGCACCGGGATGTCCGCGACGAGCGAAATCTTTCCGTAGATGGGGGCCCACCGCGCGCCGATGACGCCGTGCAGGTTCATCCGCCACAGGTCCTCCAGCTCGTCCGTGACGCGCTTGTCCTCGCGGTCCAGGAAGGACTCGGAGATGGAGCGCGCCAGGCCCGTGTGGCGGCTGGCCGCGAAGCCCGCCCGCGCTTCCACCGCGAACGTGTCGAAGAGGTTGTAGGCAAGGCCGACGTCGAAGAAGTAGTGCGCCGTCAGGTACGTCTGCACCGGCAGGCCCACGGACAGCGACAGCTCCGGATGGCCCGCGGGCTTGTAGAGCCGGTTGCGGACGACCGCGGACTCCAGGACGCCGTCTTCCTGTGCGGCGGCGCCGAGCGCCGTCAGCGAGATGCACAGCGCTGCGAAGACGCGAAGCGTGCGTGCGTTCATATCTCCTGCCCGGCCCGGGGGTGGGCCGTTGGGTGGGCCGGCAGCCCTGCGCCCGTCTGCTTCGACGGCGAGGCTCCGGCGTGGGACAGCCATGTGAGCACGGCGCCCCCTCACCGCAAGCGGAACCCAGCGACAGTCGGTAAAGTTTTCGCCCTTTGTCCCCAGGGCGACCAGCACTCAACGTTTCAACGCGCGTCACCCGAGCCTGGCGAGCCTGGCGGGTCTGGCGCCGGAAACGACGAACGCCCCGCCCGGAACCCGAAGGTGCCGGAAGCGGGGCGTCGAAGGGGGCGCGCGGTGTGGAGCGCGCCCGTGCGTCAGCAGCGATTTGAGACTAGCGCGCGGCCTTGTGCGCGGCGCGCATCGCCACCTTGATGCTGGGGCGCACGATCACGATGCTGTCGTTGTGGCCGGAGACCGCGCCCTTGACGAGCACGAGGCCCTTCTCCACGTCCACGTCCACCACCGTCAGGTTCTGGGTGGTGTTGCGCTCGACGCCGTAGTGACCCGGCATCTTCTTGTTCGGGTAGGTACGGCCGGGCGTCTTACGCTGACCGATGGCGCCCGGGTGACGCTGGTACTCGTGCGTACCGTGCGTCTTCGTCTGCGAACCCTTGAAGCTCCAACGGCGCATGACGCCGGAGAAGCCGCGGCCCTTGGTGACGCCCGTGACGTCCACCAGCTCGCCCTTGGCGAACATGTCCGCCTTGACGGCGTCGCCCACGTTGAACGCGGCGGCCTCCTCGGCCGTGACGCGGAACTCACGCAGGTGCCGGCGCGGGGTGGCGCTGGCCTTCTTGAAGAAGCCGAGCTGCGGCTTGTTCAGGAGCTTCTCGCGGATCTCGCCGAAGCCCACGGTCACCGCGGAGTACTGATCCTTCTCCGGGGTGCGCTTGCCGACAACCAGACAGGTGTTGACGTCGATGACCGTCACCGGAACGAGGTTGCCCTCGTCGTTGAACACCTGGGTCATGCCGATCTTCTTGCCAATCAGACCCTTCACGTCGTCCTCACAGCGAGCGCCCGTGGCGCCGAAAGCCCAATGAATTCAATGAACTGGCCTACACGCGTGCCCGCGGCCGCCAGGAAGCGGCGCAAGATAGCAAACACACTCCCCACGTCAAGCACCAAGGGCGTGTGCAACCCCCTACTGCGCGCGATCCAGCCGGGGGTAGAAGGAGGCGAGCTGTGCCTCCCCGATGCGCTGGGCATACACCTCTTCGCCCAGCAGGAACAACGCCTGATCCAGATAATCTTCCGCGCCCTTGGTCTCCTCTTCCTTGGCGGCGATGGCCTGATCCAGCTCCGCCATCCGCTCGTCATGGGTGCGCTTCTGCTCGGCGGCGGCGTCCTCCAGCTCGATCAGCCGCTTGTGGGCCAGGATGCCGGCCGCGCCGGGCTGCCCGGGCGTGGGGGTGAGGGCGGTGGCCAGCTGGGCCTCCCAGTCCTCCACCTCGCGCGCCAGGCGCATCTGCGCGATGCGGTTCTTCTTGAGGTTCTGCCGAGCGGCGTCCAGCTTCACGGGGTCCTGGGTGTCCATCTCCAGGTCCGCGAGCTTTGATTCAATCTTCTTGAGCCCGGCGATGGCGTAGCGCAGGTCGGCGCGGCGGGTGTCCAGCGTCTTGCGCAGACCCTTCACCTTGCCTTCCACGGCGTCCACGGCCCGCTTGAAGCGCGCGGTGATGACCTTTTCGGCCGCGCACTCCTCCTCGTGCTGCGCGAGGTAATCCTGGTACGCGACATCCTCGTCGTTCATCTCCGCTTCCAGCACCGCCAGCTCCTCGCGGCGCGCCTCCAGCACCTCTTCGGCGCGGTAGACGCGTTCCATGGAGCGGGGGCAGTTCGGCTTGCCGGGGAGGATGTCCCGGGCCAGATCGCCGAGTTGGAAGATGAGGTCGTTGTAGCTCTCCTTCGCCATGGGCGGATTCATACGCCCAAGACGCCGGGACTGTCACCGGCCGAGCACACCTTGCGGGGTGCCCGGCCTCTGCCCACGCCGCGTCAGGAGTCCGCGGGCGCCGCCACGGCCTGGGATTCCCGCCGCACGGCCGCCATGGCGCCTTCCGCCAGGGCGAGCAGCTCCCGGGCGCGATCCTGCTCCTCGGTGCGGTTGAGCTCGCACACCCAGGCGGATGACAGGTCCGCGTGCTGGCGCGCCATCTCCGCCGTCGTCTCATAGCGAGCAGCCGACGCCCGGGCGAAGGCGCCCTCCCGGCGCAGCTCCAGCACCGTGTCCGGATCCAGGTCGATCTCCTCCGGGGGCACCGGCAGCGGCCCCCGTCCCAGCGCCGCCAGACGGGCCAGCAGCCGGGACGCATGGGCCCGGCAGAACGCCGCCAGCACCATCAGCCGCGCCCTCACGCGCGCGTCGTTCATGCGTTCCGCCAGCCCCGTCATGCGGCGGGCCGACACCACTTCCGCCTCCCAAGCGGCGGCCAGTGCAGCGGCCAACCGGGTATGCCTCGCGCCCATCAGCGTCCCTCCCCCACCCTCATCAGCCCCAAGCTAGGAACGCACGCCGGGTAATTCAACCGACCCCGCGAGCAACCATCCAATAGAGACCCACTGCCGCGAGGCCGATGGACGACACCCGCATCACCCTCGAGTGCAAACGGGGCCTCCGCTGAACGATTCGCAGCACGGGAAGCAGGAAGGCCATCACCACCGCCTGCCCCACC
>NZ_RAWI01001038.1 GCF_003612125.1 Corallococcus praedator | reverse complement strand
GTGATCAACCGTACGAATCCATTTGGGCCGACTCGGTCGAGCAGCTGGCCCGTGACCACGGCATCCCCGTGCACCTCGCCCAGCGTCCCGACGAGGAGCTCCTGGCCCGGGTCGCGCAGGCCGCGCCGGACATCATCGTGGCCAACAACTGGCGCACCTGGCTACCGCGGGAGCTGTTCGACCTGCCCCCGCACGGCACGCTGAACCTGCACGACTCCCTATTGCCGAAGTTCACCGGCTTCTCCCCGGTGATCTGGGCGATGATCAGCGGCGCAACGGAAGTCGGCCTCACCGCCCACCGGATGGACGACGAGCTCGACACCGGCGACGTGGTGCTCCAGCGCGCCATTCCGATCGGTCCGACCGATACCGGCACCAGCCTGGTGCGTGCCACCATCGACCTCATCCCCGACGTCCTGCTGGAGTCGCTGGACCTCATCGAGCA
>NZ_RAWI01001037.1 GCF_003612125.1 Corallococcus praedator | reverse complement strand
GGCAAGGTGCTGTTCTGTCCGCAGTTCGTCATGCCGACGTCGGGCCGCCGGATGCAGAAGCAGGGCTTCCTGAAGATGGCGAGCATCTATTTCATCAACTATTTCTCGATCCTGTTCAGCGGCAAGCCCATTACCAAGGGCTATAAGGACATCCGCTAGTGGGATCGCGTAAACAAGGCGGATCGGAGACCGGGACGCCCAGACCGATTGCCCGTATCGCCAGCTATCTCCGGACGAACGGCGCGCACATAATCATCGAAGCGCTCGTCAATTTCATTCTGCCGTTCGCGATCTATAATTATGCCGAGGCGCCACTGGGCCAGATGCGCGCCTTGATCGCCTCGTCCGCGCCGCCCATCGCTTGGAGCCTTGTCGGGTTTATCCGCAGCCGTCGGCTCGACGCGGTGTCGATCATGGTGGTGTGCGGGATCGCACTGTCGCTGCT
>NZ_RAWI01001036.1 GCF_003612125.1 Corallococcus praedator | reverse complement strand
GCTCGTGACCTACGCGCTGACCGCTTTCAACTCCGAAACGGGCGAGAAGCTCGGCTCGGTCGGCTACGGCGAAGACCCTGTGCTCCCGGTCCAGATCTCGCCCGACAACCCGGTGGGCCAGATCCTGGGCTGCGCGGCCCCCGGCACCCGGGTCGTCGTGGCGTACCCGCCGGCCGACCCGAACCCCGGCCAGGTCTACGTCTTCGACTTCATCGCCACCGTTCCGAACGCCGCATGGGGGGAGCCGCAGGAGCCCGTCGCGGGCATGCCCGAGGTCACGCTGGCCGATGACGGTGCTCCGACGATCGAGATCCCGGACGGCGACGCCCCTGCCGACCTCGAGCTGGCAACGCTGAAGAAGGGTGACGGCGCGGTCGTGGCTTCGGGCGACACCGTCCTCGTGCAGTACACCGGTGTCAAGTGGTCGGACGGCACGGTGTTCGAC
>NZ_RAWI01001035.1 GCF_003612125.1 Corallococcus praedator | reverse complement strand
GATTTGCGGCTTCAGTCGCTTCACCGGAAGCGGTGCAATAGCGAAACACAATTTGGCGGTTGTCTTCGAGCTGCTTGAGCGTGTCGGGGTCGGCATAGTAGCAGCCTTCACCATGCGCGATCGGCAGCGTAATCACCTGATCAGCCGGATAGTTTTGCGTCCAAGGCAAGTCGGTGCGATCGACTCGTAGCGAGACGCGATCGCAGACAAAATGCAGATCGCGGTTACGCATCAAGGCTCCGGGCAGCAACCCGGCCTCGGTCAAGACCTGAAAGCCGTTGCAGATTCCCAAAACCAGCTTGCCCTGCTGGGCATGAGCGATCGTGGCCTGCAAAGCGGGAGAGAAGCGAGCGATCGCACCGCAGCGCAGATAGTCGCCGTAGCTAAAGCCTCCGGGCAAAATCACCACGTCTAGATCGGCCAGATCAGAATCTTCGTGCCACAC
>NZ_RAWI01001034.1 GCF_003612125.1 Corallococcus praedator | reverse complement strand
CGGTGACCGATTCCAGTGTCGGTGTATCACTCGCCTGCTCGACGGTTTCAGCCGCCATGACCGGAACCATCGGCAACGCCGTCAGCCCCATCAGCAACCAGCCACAACGACGCCCCCGCGCCGTATGAGCCTGATTGATGGCCTGCGCCAGCCGTGTGTGTTTGACGCCATCCCCACGTGTTGTGTGCATCTGCGTGCCTGCCTGAAATATGCCCTGATCCGACAGTGCCTCGGGCACTGACGCCTTTGATTACAACTAAACGGGTCCGGGCATTCGCGGTAGCGAGTAGCAGACAAACCATCTTTGTTAGCGCTAACATCGCCAGTATCAGGAAATGACAGATAGATCGTCCAATACTGAAAAATTAGTTTTATATGCTTTTAAATTTTAAAAGAAGCGGACGAGCATGGCCGACGAAGTACCCGTGACACGTAAACGCCGAGG
>NZ_RAWI01001033.1 GCF_003612125.1 Corallococcus praedator | reverse complement strand
GCAGCCGATCTTCGATGCCGGCCGCAACCGCGCCAACCTCGACGTCGCCACCGTCAGCCGCGACATCGCCATCGCCCAGTACGAGCGATCGATCCAGACCTCGTTCCGCGAGGTGGCCGACGCGCTGGCCGGTCGGGCCACGCTGGGCGAGCAGCTGCGGGCGCAGACGGCGCAGACCAATGCGCTCGCCGTCACGTATCGCCTGGCCGACCTGCGCTACCGCGCCGGCGCCGCCAGCTACCTCGACGCCCTCGACGCGCAGCGCTCGCTCTTCACGGCGCAGCAGGCGCTGGTGCAGACGCAGGCACTGCAGCTGCAGAACCTGGTGGCCCTGTACCGCGTGCTCGGCGGTGGGTGGAAAGGGGAGTGACGCCGGGCGGCGAACCACGATCCAAAAAAGGGGCAAAGCGTCCGAGTGCCCGGGCCGATACACTCCGCGCCACGA
>NZ_RAWI01001032.1 GCF_003612125.1 Corallococcus praedator | reverse complement strand
GCGGGTCCCTGGCCCCCGGCAAGCTGCAGAACCCGGTGGACCTGTCCGCGGACCTCGTCTCCGGCGACCGCACCCAGGCGGTGCTCACCGGCAACGTGCGGGTGAAGCACCAGAGCATGGACATCCGCTGCGACAAGATGACCGCCTACTACAACTCCACGCGCGAGGTGACGCGCGTGGTGTGCTCCGGCAACGTGCGCGCGGTGGACGGCGACCGGCAGGCCCGGGGCGAGCGCGCCGACTACGACGTCCCCTCCGGCGTGCTGGTGGTGACGGGCTCTCCCGAAGCGCGCCAGGGCAACACCTACGTCACCGGCACCAAGGTGCGCCTCATCCTGGGCAACGAGCGCGTGGAGGTGGAGAACGCCCGCATCCTCGTGGAGTCCCCGGCCACCACCGCCGTCCCCGGCACCCGCAGGAAGACGCCCGCCGCGCCCAAGCAGGGC
>NZ_RAWI01001031.1 GCF_003612125.1 Corallococcus praedator | reverse complement strand
GCACTGGGCTGACGGGCAAGCAGAGCCATCTGGTTAACATCCATGTAAGCAACCTCAAAGCAGTGTCGAAAAAACGGTGTTATTAGAGGAAAAAGTCCATGCGGAAGTAGATCGGCGCTTCGCGCTCGACCACGTCAGGACGTTCCAGAGAGTGAGCGAAGGTCACCGACGCAGCGACATGCTCGCCCCGGGTGAACAGCTCTAACGAGTTGCTGGACAGGCGCCCATGTTCATCGCCGTTGTAGCGGTTGTTGCGGATCACGCCCTGGTCATAGCCGGCAGCGGCACCGTATTCGGCAAATACCGGGCGCAGCCAGTCAACGGTGACCGGTCGAGCCCAGCGTATTTCGTTGCGCCAGTAGCCGCCGCTGTCGCCAGCCAGAAACTGGTCCTTGTAGCCGCGCACCGAGGATGATCCGCCCAGGCTCAGACGCTGCGGGCTGAAC
>NZ_RAWI01001030.1 GCF_003612125.1 Corallococcus praedator | reverse complement strand
ACTCTGCTCACCGGCGACCGCAGCGTCGCCCTCGCACCCGCCGGTGTCGCGCCCGGTGCGGACGTCGGGGCCGTGATCCGCGACAGCGCGCAGGGCGTGCTCGTCGACGCCGACACCGTCACGGTGGTCGGCGCGAGCACCGGCGGGCTGGCGCTGCTCGCCGCCGACGGTGGGGAGCGCCGATGGCTCGTCGTCGACCTGGCCGCACCCGGAGTCGACCTGAAGACGGCCACCGCGCTCGACGGCCGCGCCGGGGTGGCGACGATGTCGCTGCGCGGGGTCGCCGCGGTCGCGGTGATCGACGCCCCCGCCGAGGTGGTCGCGGCCCGACTCGTCGCCGGCCTCGCCGCCCAGGCGTCGGGCATCACGCGGTGGGCGCTCGACACCGCCGTCGACTACGCGAAGGTCCGTACGCAGTTCGGTGCTCCGATCGGGTCGTTCCAGGC
>NZ_RAWI01001029.1 GCF_003612125.1 Corallococcus praedator | reverse complement strand
GAGCAGCACGGCGTGCCCTATCGCCTGGGGGGCACCCGGGATGTGCGGGTGACGTTCAATCCCTACCGGAACGCGGAGGGAGAAGCGGATGGCTACGTCGCGCTCCTCCAGGACATCACGGTGCAGCGGCGGCTGGAGGTCGCCGTCAAGCGCCAGGCGGAGTTCGAGCAGCACCTCATCGGCATCGTGAGCCACGACCTGCGCAACCCCCTGTCGGCCATCCAGTTGGGGGTCAGCGCCATGGCCCGGCGCGAGGACCTGGACGAGCGCAGCCGCAAGAGCGTGACGCGCATCCAGAACGCGGCGGAGCGGGCCACGCGCATGGTGAAGGACCTGCTGGACTTCACCCAGGCGCGCCTGGGGGGCGGCATCCGCATCGAGCGGCGGCCCGCGGACCTGCACGAGCTGACGCGCGGCGTGGTGGACGAGGTGGAGGCGGCCTACCCG
>NZ_RAWI01000102.1 GCF_003612125.1 Corallococcus praedator | reverse complement strand
ATAAGATACAGCCCCTGTCCCCCACTCCCTCCGAGGAACGCCACTTCGCGGGCGGCGGTGAGATGGGGGAGCTGGTGCGCTCGCTGGACTGGTCCCAGACGCCGCTGGGTCCTTCACGCGACTGGCCCATCAGCCTGAAGACGATGGTGGGCGTGGTGCTCAACAACCGGTTCCCCATGCTCATGTGGTGGGGCCCGGAGATGATCCAGATCTACAACGACGCCTACCGGCCGGTGCTCGGACACAAGCACCCCGGCTCCCTCGGCGCTCCCGGCCAAGAGGTCTGGAAGGAGATCTGGGACGTCGTCGGTCCCATGGCGCGGGGCGTCCTCGAGGGCGCGCCCGCCACCTGGAACGAGAACCTGCCCCTGTTCATCAACAGTCGCGGGTTCATGGAGGAGACGTTCCACACGTTCTCGTACAGCCCCGTCCCCGACGAACGGGGCGGCGTGGGCGGCGTGCTCGTCACCGTGCGCGAGACGACCGAAGAGGTGCAGCACGACCGGCAGCTGCGCATGCTGCGCGACCTGGCGGCCCGCTCCGCCGACGCCAAGTCCCCCGAGCAGGCCTCCCGCGTCGTCCTGGACGTGCTCGGAGCCAATGACCTGGACCTGCCCTTCGCCCTGCTCTACCTGCTGGGCGAGGACGGTCTCACCGCCCACCGCGTGGGCAGCACCCTGCTGCCCGAAAACACCCTGTCCGCGCTGCCCCTGAAGCAGTCGCTGACCGACGCGGGCGACGCGGGCTGGCCCTTCGCCCAGGCCGCCGACACCGGCGAAGCGGTGATCATGAAGGACCTGCCGCGACGCCTGGGAGCACTGCCCGGAGGCCGCTGGAACAGCCCTCCCACGCTCGCGGTGGTGCGCGCGCTGGCGCGGCCGGGACAGTCGCGGCCCCATGGCTTCCTCGTCAGCGGCGTGAGCCCCCGGCGCCTGCTCGACGCGCGCTACCACACGTTCTTCCAGCTCACCGCCGAACAGGTCGCGTCCACGCTCTCCAACGCGCGCGCCTACGAAGAGGAGCGCCAGCGCGCGGAGGCGCTCGCCGCGCTCGACCGCGCGAAGACGGCCTTCTTCAGCAACATCAGCCACGAGCTGCGCACGCCGCTCACGCTCCTGCTAGGCCCCACCGAGGACGCGCTCGCCAGCCCCGCGCGGGCGCTCCAGGGCGACGCGCTGGACATCGTGCACCGCAACGGCGTGCGCCTGCGCAAGCTGGTCAACATGCTGCTGGACTTCGCGCGCATCGAAGCCGGCCGCGTGGAGGCCGCGTATGAGCCCACCGACCTTTCGACCCTGACCGCGGGGCTCGCCAGCGCCTTCCGCTCCGCCGTCGAGCGCGCGGGACTGGTGCTCGACGTCGACTGTCCTCCCCTGCCGGAGCCGGTCTGGGTGGACCACGAGATGTGGGAGAAGATCGTCCTCAACCTGCTGTCCAACGCGCTGAAGTTCACCTTCACGGGCAGCATCACCGTGGCGCAGGGCTTCCACGACGGACACGCCGAGCTGCGCGTCACCGACACCGGCACCGGCATCCCCCCGCACGAACTGCCCCGCCTCTTCGAGCGCTTCCACCGCATCCAGAACGCCCGCGCGCGCTCCCACGAGGGCTCCGGCATCGGGCTCGCGCTGGTGCACGAGCTGGTGCGGCTGCACGGGGGCACCCTCGCCGTGCGCAGCGAGGTGGACCGGGGCACGACGTTCACCGTGCGCATCCCCGCGGGCTTCGCGCACCTGCCCAGGGAGCAGGTGACGTCCGCACGGCACCACCGCGCGCCCCTGGCCGGCGCGGACCCCTACGTGCGCGACGCCCTGGGCTGGTTGCCCGGAGCTTCCCCCGCGCTGGGAGAAGACGGCGCGCCCGCGACGCGCGTCGACACCTCCGCGCTGGGGCCGGTGGAGCGCTCGCGCATCCTGCTCGCGGACGACAACGCCGACATGCGCGACTACGTGGGCCGGCTGCTCGGAACCACCTGGACGGTGGAGGCGGTGGCGGACGGCGAGGCCGCGCTCCAGGCAGCGCTCGCCCGCCCCCCGGACCTCATCCTCACCGACGTGATGATGCCGCGCCTGGACGGCTTCGGACTGCTGCACGCCCTGCGCGCCGACGAGCGCACCCGGCACGTGCCCGTCATCCTCCTGTCCGCGCGCGCGGGCGAGGAGGCACAGGAGGAGGGCCTGAACGCGGGCGCGGACGACTACCTGGTGAAGCCGTTCTCCACCCGGGAGCTGCTCGCGCGCGTCACCGCGCAGATCACCCGCTCGCGGCTGCGCACGCTGGAGGCCGCGCACTCGGAGCGGCTGGCGCGCATCTTCCAGCACGCCCCCGTGGGCATCGCCATCCTGCGCGGACCGACGCACGTCTACGAGTTCGCCAACCAGAACTACCTGCGGCTCATCGCCCACCGCGACGTGATGGGCAAGGGCATCCGCGAGGCCCTGCCGGACCTGGCCCACCAGGGCATCTACGAGCTGCTGGACGGCGTGTACACGACGGGCGAGCCCTTCATCGGCCGCTCCGTGCGCGTCGTCTTCAACCACGCCCCGGACCACGCGCAGGAGATCTTCTTCGACTTCGTCTACCAGCCCATGAGCGACGCCCGGGGGCAGGTGGAGGCCATCGTCGTCGTGGTCTTCGACGTGACGGAGCTGGCCACCGCGCGGCGCGAGGCGGAGGCCGCCAACCGCGCCAAGGACGAGTTCCTGGCGATGCTCGGCCACGAGCTGCGAAACCCGCTGGCGCCCATCCTCACCGCGCTCCAGCTCATGCGCCTGAGGGGCGACACCGCCGCGGAGCGTGAACGCACGCTCATCGAGCGGCAGGTGACGCACCTGGTGCGGATGGTGGACGACCTGCTGGACGTCAGCCGCGTCACCCGGGGCAAGGTCACCCTGAAGCGCGAGCGCACCACGCTCACCGACGTGTTGGCCAAGGCGATTGAACAGACCAGCCCCCTCATCGAGCAGCGCCAGCACATGCTGGAGGTGGACCTGCCCGAGCACGGCACGGACCTGGACGGGGACCCCACGCGGCTGGCGCAGGTGTTCGCCAACCTGCTCACCAACGCCGCGAAGTACACCGAGCCGGGCGGCTTCATCGCGGTGACGGGTTCGCGCGAGGGCCAGGAGCTGGTGGTGAGCGTGCGCGACACCGGCGTGGGCGTCGCGCCGGAGATGATGCCGCGCGTGTTCGACCTCTTCGTGCAGGAGCACCAGGCCCTGGACCGCTCCCAGGGCGGGCTCGGGCTGGGGCTCGCCATCGCGAAGAGCCTGGTGACGCTGCACGAGGGCTCCATCAGCGCCCAGAGCGCGGGCCGTGGACGCGGCAGCACCTTCACCGTGCGCCTGCCCGCGCTGGAGGCGCGCGTCCCCGCCGCGCTGCCCGCGCCGCAGCCCGGGGCCCTGACGCCCCAGGAGCCCGTCGCGGTGGGCGCGCGCGTGCTCATCGTGGACGACAACAAGGACGCGGCGGACGTGCTCTCCGAATCCCTGGCGTTCCTCGGCTGCGACACGCGCGTGGCCTACGACGGCCCCAGTGGCCTGGAGGCCGCGAAGGGCTTCCGCCCCGAAATCGCCCTGCTGGACATCGGCCTGCCGGTGATGGACGGCTACGAGCTGGCGCGGCTGTTGCGGCAGCAGGAGGAGCCCCGCGCGATGAAGCTGGTCGCGGTGACGGGCTATGGCCAGGAGTCGGACCGCCTGCGCTCCAAGGCCGCGGGCTTCGACGCGCACCTGGTGAAGCCGCTGCACTTCGAGACGCTGGAGACGCTGCTCAAGGACCTGACGGGAGCCTGAGCCAGGGCCGCCTCCCTGGCGGGCAACCGGGCGCGAGCGACGTCCGCCAGGGGACGACCCGGAGCAGGAAGCCGGGCCCGGAGGGAGCGAAGGCCTTATGCTCCGGCCCGACATGGCCACCGTTCCCGCGCCTTCCGCCAACCTGGCGGACGGCGGACTCTTCTGCGAGCTGTATTGGGGCACCTCCCTGGCGGAGGCCTGGAGCTATGGCCCCGAGCTGCGCCAGGTCCACGCCGCGCCCGACGAGACGGCCCCCCTGCCCCTCTACGGCTTCACCCTGCCGGAGGAGCCCTTCCTCCTGGCCGAGCGCACCGCGAAGGGCTGGCGCATCCATGTGCCGCCGTCGGCCCACGTGGAGAAAAGCCTCAAGGGCGATGACTTCCACACGGTGGGCCCGGAGGAACTCACGGGCGCGCCCGGCCGCATGTCGCTGGAGCTGCGCGAGGGCATGACGCTGCGGCTCGTGGAGGGAGAGCTGCGGCTGCTCGTGGCGCCCTCGGTGGTGAAGGAGCGCGCGGACCGCTTCCGCGTGCGCGACGTGGCGTGGATCATCATCGCGGCCCTCCTTTTTCTCAGCGCGCCCATCGCCTTCCTCACCATGGGGCCGGATCCGCAGCGCATCGCCGCGAGCAACGCGCGCGCGCTCCAGTCCGCCCACGACAAGGAGGAGGCACGGCGCAAGGCGCTCGGGTTGGATCAACCGATGAAGCCGCTGTCCGCCGAGGAGAAGGCCGCGCGCCAGCAGGACGGCGGCGCGCGCGTCACCGTGCCCGCGAGCCTGGGCGTGCAGTAGGCGTCTCGTGGCGTCTGGGGCCGCGTCAGGGCCCCAGTCCCACCCACACCTCGCCGTCCTCGAAGAACTCCTTCTTCCAGATGGGGACATCCTGCTTGAGCCGCTCGATGGCGTGCTCGCAGCCCCGGAAGGCCTCCTTGCGGTGCGCGGACGCCGCGGCGATGACGACGGCCAGCTCGCCCGGCACCAGCGTGCCCACGCGATGCACGATGGCCAGCTGCGTGCCCGGCCACTGGTGGGCGACCTCCTGGCCAATCTCCGCGAGCTTCGCCTCCGCCATGGGCGCGTAGGCTTCGTACTCCAGCCGCAGCACGCGCCGGCCCTTCGTCTGGTTGCGCACGGCCCCGGAGAACGTCACCAGCCCGCCGCGGGACTCGCCCGCCACCGCGTCCACGACCTCCGCCAGGACGAGCGGCCGGTCCACCACCGCGAAGAGGCCCGGCGAGCCTCCGGCCACGGGCGGAATCAGCGCCAGCTCCGCGTCCTGGGGCACGGGGGCATCCGCCCCCACGAACTGCTGCTGCACCGCCACGCGCAGGTGCGGAAGCAGCGGCGTCAGCGCCGGGTGCCGCGCGGCGAGCAGCGCCAGCACGTCCGACACGCGCGCCCCTTCGGGCACGTCCAGGGACTCCCGCGACACGCCCGCGCGCTCGCGGGCCGCGGCGAAGTACAGCACCGTGACGGACATGGCCTGAAGGTCCTCCTGGGCTCCCGACCGGGAGCCCCGCGTTCCAACACGAAAGCAGGGGCGCTTCGCCGGGCCCGCCAGTTCGGCCTGGCGAACCTTCGCGGACTAGCGCTCGCGCAACACGACGCGGCCCTGGAGCCGGCCCCCACCCTCCGCCGGGGCGAAGTCGAGGAACCCGTACTCCAGCGGGGTGAGCCGCTCCAGCAGCGCGCCGACGAAGACCTGGCTCGCGAGCAGCTGCCCCTGCCCCACGCCCGGCACCGAGCGCGCGCCCGCGAGGTCCGAGCGCAGCCGGCCCAGGTCCACCATCAGCGACAGGTGGCCCGGACCGAACGCATCCCCGCCGAAGCGCGTGCGCAGCGTCGCGCCCACGTCTCCCGTCTCGCGGCCGGAGAGCACCTCGCCCGCCTCCAGCGTGGCGCGCTCCGGGCTGAGCGAGAGCGTCACCGGCTGCTCCTGGAGCCGCGTGCGGAAGCGCGTGGTGCTGCCCTGCGTCTCCTTCTGGAAGACGAGCCCGTTGTCCTGCAGCTGCTTCTGCACCAGTTGGAGCACCGGAGGCAGTGACGTGAGCCCCGCCTCCATCACCACCGTCCCCTTGGGGGCCGGGCGCTGGTCGCGGATGAAGCTCTTGAAGAAGGCCGCCGCGTCGAAATAGACGAGCATCGCCACGTCCCCGCGCAGCGCCTTCAACAGCGCCTCCGCGTCCAGCCCCTGCGTGCGCCAGCGCTCCAGCGTCCGCTGGCGCCGGGGAGAATCCGGCGAGCCGAACACCAGCCGCGCCAGCTCCTCCGGGGGCACGGACAACTGCGCCGCCGCCACCGGCCCCGCCGCAGCGCGCCCGAGCAGCGCCGAGGCCGGGCCCCGCGCCGTGCCCAGCAGTGGCCGGGACGACGACAGGAACCCATCCAGCTCCGCTTGATCCGCCTGCACCGCCAGCGAGCCGAAGAAGCCGCGCACCGGCATGTCCTCCTTCTCCGCCTCCGGCACCGGCGGCGCGGAGAAGAGGAACACGCTGCCGTCGCGCACCTTGCCGCGCAGCTCGGCCAGCAGCGCGTTCTCCGACACGCCCGGCCCCGACAGCGCCTCCACCCGGCGGCGCACGACGTTCACGTCCGGCGACTCCACCGCCAGCGCCTTCACCGTCTCCCCGGGCTCGGGCGCGTCCGGGGAGTCCGGCACCGCCAGGTACACGTAGCCCCGGTCCGCGAACAGCAGCATCGAGCGCCCGCCGTCCACCGGATCCACGCGCGCGCTGCCGTCCTCCTGGGGCAGCACCCGGTGGCCCGCGCCACGCAGCTCGCGCGAGACGGCCTCCAGCGCCGCGCGCATGTCCGTCACGCCCAGGAGCGCCACCACGCCGTCGAAGTCCGGCAGCAGGAAGAAGCCGAAGCCCTCCTCGGGATCCACCACCGTGGGGCCCCCCGCCAGGCTGCGCAGCAGCAGCGGCACCAGCGGCGCCTCCTCCAGCGTGCTCCGCGCGTTGCGCGAGCCGACCAGCCGCTCGTAGAAATCCACCAGCCCCTCCACGTTGCCGCGGAGGCGGGGCACATAGAGCACGGTCTGCGCATCCTCGGGCACCGCGCGCAGCACCGGGCGTGGCACCACGGTGAGCACGACGCGGGCCAGCTCCTTCTCCCCGTCCAGCGCGCGCACCGTGTAGCGGCCCGCCACGTCCCACGCGTGGCGCACGCCCGCCACTGTCTGGGGCGGCGTTCCGTCACCAAAGTCCCAGGTGACGCTGGGCGCCTTCGCGTTCTGCGAGCCGAAGGACTCCGGCACGCCCGCCTCCAGCGTCCGCTCCGGGCCCAGGTCGGGCCTCACGCTCCGGCAGCCGGGGGCCACGAGCCCCACGGCGACCGTCAACAGGAGGAGCGGCAGGAAAGACGGGAGCGCGCGGGGACGGGACGCCATGGGCGTTCCGTTAGTAATCCAACGCCAGACCGAACATCCAGCGCCGGCTGCCCAGGTTCAGTCCGGCGCCGCCGAAGTTGTTCACTTCCGCGTAGGTGTACTCGGCGAAGAGGTACGAGTGGTTCACGCCCAGGTCGGAGTCGAAGTCGCGCGCGAAGCGCGGCTCCAGCACGTCCAGGAGGAACGACACGCCCGCGGTCGCCGCGTAGCCCCACTTGCCGCCCTTGCCCGTGTCCAGGCCCACCACCTCGGTGGAGCTGCCCTTGGTCATCCACCACGGCGAATAGACGAGCCCCAGCTTGCCGTACGGCACCAGCGGCACGCCCCATTTGAAGGCCGCGTAGTCGAACTTGTAGAAGGCGTTCAGTTGGAGGGGCAGCACCTTCAGGGCCGCCTTGTCCGCCGCCTCGCCGCCTCCGTCCGCGAGCACCGCGTTCGCGTACTTCTCCCCGTATCCCACCGACAGGCCCAGACCCGCCGTGCCGATGCCCTGGTAGAAGAAGCGCTGCAGCTCCAACTCGACGAGCAGCAGCGACTCATCCCCGAAGGTGTTCTTGTACGGGGTGTCGGTGAGGCCCTTCTCGTAGTCGATGCGCGGCTTGTAGCCGCCACCGCGGAAGATGATCGCGCCAGTGCGCGGGGAGCGCGTGGGGATCGTCACCTCCTGCGCCACCGCCGGAACCGCCAAGAGAAGCGCCGCGACTCCCAGGCCCACTGCCGTGCTGCTCATGACACCTTCCTCCGAGACGAAAGCCAGATGCCCAGCGCGGCCAGCACCGCGCCACCCGCGAGGCCTCCGCCGGTCGAAGCACAACCGCCCTGTTCCTGGCCGTTGGCGTCCTTGTACGCGTCGAACAACCCATTGCTCTTCACGGGCGTGCCTTCCACCACGGCGGAAGCCTCGCTCACGTTGCCCGCCTCATCCTCGAGCTTCGCCCGGATCCGGTACGTCACCCCGTTGATCAACCCGGTCGCCACCACGTTGCCTTCGCCCGCCGCCTTGTTGAAGCGGAGCGTGGGACCCTCGGACTCCCCCACGGGGGTGGTGCCCGCGTCGGCGACCGTGCCCGCGTCGTCCGTGCCCGCGTCGGCGTCCGTGCCCGCGTCCTCCTCCGGGATGCCAGCGTCCGCCTTCAAGATGGCGTTGAGCTCGATGATGACGTTGGAGTCTTCTTCCACGTTGTCCACCTGGACCGACAGCGCCGAGTCCCGGGCGATGACCTTGCCAATCGAGGGCGCCGAGGGCGCCTCCGGGTCATAGGTCAGCGTGAAGGCCGGTGCCCCGATGCTGGAGTAGGTCGCCGAGCAGGTCTGGAGGACGGAGTCCGAGATGGTGGGCGTGATGGCGCACAGCTTGAAGCTGACCTCCTTCTCCTGCGTGGCGCAGGTCGGCGCCCCTGTCTGCCTGGCCAGCACCTGGCTCATGGAGAAGCTCACGACCCCCGAGGTCGTGGTGTTCCCCGTGACGGTATCCAGGGTCAGGTCCGTGGCCACGGGTGCCAACCCCCCGCAGCTCCCAGAGGTGACATAGAGGTAGACGGTTCCTCCGTTGCACAGGGTCCCGGTCCGGCTCCAGCTGAAGCGCAGCGTCGTGGTGCACTCATCCCGGGACGTGACCACCGTGTTGTTGTTGGAGGTGGACGTCGTGGTGAAATTCACCGCCGTCCCCGTCTGGGCCACGGCCGGGAGGGCGAAGAGCAGGAGGGCGACAAGAGGAAGGCGCATGGATGGGTCGGAAGGCTAGCAAGCGCGGGGCCACCGACAACCCCCGTCCGGATGGCCCGTTCAGCAGCAAAAGCCCCGGGTTCGCGCGCCAAACAGACACGCCGTCCCCAGGGGCCGTGCCAAATTGTCAGGAGGGGCGTTCGGTGAGCTTGAGGCCGGCTTCCACCAGTTGGGCGGCGGCCCGGCCGGCGTTGTCCACCGACGCGAAGAGGGTCACCCACTCCGGGGCCTGGGGAAAGGCGCGCACCCGTCCCACATGGATGGCGGGGTCGGCCATCACCAGCATGGGCATGGGGTAGATGCGCTCACCCGGGGCGTCCAGCACCTTGAGGGACGGGGACGTCTTCAGCGCGGCGCGCACCTGCTCCACCGGGCCGGGCTTCTTGAGCTGCACGTTCACGGTGAGGCCGTGGCCGTGGAAGGTGGGCACCTGCACGGCGGTGCCGGCCAGGACGGGCACCTCGCCCAGGGCGGCGAACAGGCGCGCGGCCTCCAGCGTCCAGCCGCCCTCCTCCTCCGTCCAGGGGGAGTTCACCATGAAGCCGCCCACCTGGGGCACCAGGTTGAAGCCCACGCGGTGGGGGAAGGCCTGGGGCTCCGGCTCCCGGCCGGACAACAAATCCGCGGTCTGCTTCTCCAATTCGGAGATGCCGCGCACGCCCGCGCTGGAGGCGCCCATCAGCGCCGTCACCTGCGCGCGCACCACGCCGAACGCGCGGCGCAGGGGCTCCACCAGGTGCACCGTGGCGCTGGTGACGATGCCCGGCAGGCACACCACCCGGCCCTTGAAGGTGAAGCCCGGCCCCAGGGCCTCGGTGTTGAAGCCCGGCAGCACCAGGGGCACGTTGCCGTCGCTCCGGAAGGCGTTGCTCGCGTCCACGACCCAGGCGCCCGCGGCCTGCGCGGCCGGGGCCAGCGTGCGGGAGGCCTCCGCGGGCGTGGCCAGCAGCACCAGGTGGATGCCCTTGAAGGCATCCGGCGAGGCCAGCTCCACCTCCAGCGTGTCCTCGCCGTACTCCACCTCCAGGCCCTTGGAGCGCTCCGAGCCGAAGGCCCGCACCTGCTCCATGGGCACGTCGCGCGCGTACAGCGCGGCCAGCACCTCGCGGCCCACCACGCCCGTGGCACCCACCACCGCGATTTGAAGGTTCTCTTTCATGAGGGCTCCTTTACGCCACCGCCCCCAGGGGCGCGAGCACGACGCGCGGGGCCCTTCTGAAAAGCGGTCAGTCTTCCTTGAGCCGCGACGTGGGCGCGGGGCCCGGCAGCGGCGGGAACTTGGGGTTGCGCTCCGGCTCCGACGCCCGGACGTAGTGCGGCTCCAGCGCGAACAGGGCCTGCATCGAATAGGCGTCCGGCAGCCGCGCCAGCCGGCCCACCTGCACCGCGGACGGGAAGGCGGGCCCGGACAAGAGCCGGTGGGGTGACACCCCGTGCTTCTCCAGGGCCTGCCGGTAGTCCGTCAGCGCCGGCCCCAGCGCCACCGCCTCGGGTTCGGCGGCCATGCGCTGCGCCACCTCCTCCGGCGACATGGCGGTCTCCGGCGCCAGCGCCTCCACGGCGTGGCCCGTGCGGCGGTAGGCCCCCAGGTAGAGGTCATCCCGGCGCGCCACGGCGAGGCAGAACAGCGGCACGCCCTCCGGCCCCTCCAGCGCCACCGCCGCCAGCGACGACGCGCCGGCCACCTTCAGGCCCGTGGCGTACGCGAGCGACTTCACCGTGGCGAGCCCGATGCGCAGGCCGGTGAAGGACCCTGGCCCCAGGCCCACCGCCAGCCCTTCCAGGTCCGTCAGCTTCAGGCCGTGGCGCGCGAGCAGCTCTCCGACGACGCCGGGCAGGGCCTCGCTCTGCTTCTCCGGAGGAAGCACCACCACGTGCTCCACCGTGCGCACGTCGTCCCCCTGGCGGTCCACCAGGGCGAGCGACAGCGTCAGCGTGGAGGTGTCCAGCGCGAGCAACACGGGCAACGTCCCTTCCTTCGTCTCTCAGGCCGGAATGGCCCACAGGTCCAGCGGCACTTCTGACACGCGCACGCCGCACCGGTACAGCCGCACGCGCGCAAGCCCCTTGTCCAGCATGCCCAGGGTCTTCGCGGCGGCCTTCGACAGGTCGATGATGCGACCGTCCACGAAGGGGCCGCGGTCGTTGACGCGCACCTCCACCTGGCGGCCGTTCTCCATGTTCAGCACCTTCACGCAGGAGCCGAAGCGCGCCGTGCGGTGCGCCGCGGTCATCGCGTTCTGGTTGAACTTCTCCCCGCTGGCGGTGGGCCGGCCATGGAGGCCGGGGCCGTAGAAGGACGCAAGGCCCTCGCCCAGGTAGCTGCCGGGCATCTTCTCCCTGCGGGTCACCTTCGGGTCGTCCTTGCCCGAGCCCGATTCCGTCTCCGGGGGCTGGGGCTTCGTCGCGCGTGTCGCGCAGCCTGCGAACAGTCCCATCCCCATCAGCAGGAGCACGGTGCGTCCTCGCATCATCACCTCTTGGTTAGCGGGTCACATCGTTGGTCACGGCCAGCAGCATCAGCAAGATGAGCAGCGCCAGACCCACCATGTTCGCCACCTCGCGCACGCGCACGGGGATGGGGCGGCGGCGGATGCCCTCCCACGCGGCGGACAGCAGGTGGAAGCCATCCAGCACGGGGATGGGCAAGAGGTTCATCACGCCCAGGTTGATGGAGATGATGGCCATCAGGTTGAGAAAGCTGTCCATGCCCTGCTCGGCGCTCTTCGCGGCGAGCTGGTACATCATGATGGGGCCGCCAATCGTGCTGGGCGACACCTTGCCCACCACCAGCCCGCCCAGCACCTGCACCATCTGCCCGACAATCTTCGGGACGATGAGCGCGGCCTCCTTGAAGGCGGCCGCCGGGCCCAGGTCGATGGTCACCTTCTCCACCGGCGGCAGGTCCGCGCTGCTGTAGCTCCACGGGCGCACGCCGAACACCAGCGGGGCGCTGGTCTGACCGTAGTCGTCGCGCGTCTTGAGCGGCGCCTGCGCCAGCTTCTCCGTGCGCTCGCCCTTTTCGCCGCGCCACGTGAGCGTGAAGGGCTGTGCCTGCAGGCCGTTGAGCACCGTGGCCAGCTTGTTGAAGGACTTCAGCGGCGTGCCGTTGATGGCCACGATGCGGTCTCCCGGCTGGATGCCCGCGGCCTCCGCCACGCTGCCGGACGCCACCGTCGCGACGTAGAGGTCCACCGCCTCGGCGCCCAGCGCCGAGGGGCCTTCTCCGGCCTGACGCGGCAGGGTCACCTGCTTCACCTCCGGCACCCGGCCGGAGACGGCGCCCACCGCGACGGGCTGGAGGCGCGCGACGATCAACGCCAGCGGCGTGCCCTCCGCCACCTTGGCCACCTCGCGGTACAGGGCCGCTTCGTCCTGCACGTGCACGCCGTTGACGGACAGCACCCGGTCAAAGCTCTTGAGGCCCGCGTTCGCCGCGGCCGAGCCCGCGAGCACGCCCACCACCGGCGGCTGCGGATAGGGGCTCACGCCAATCATCCCGCGCTCGACGGTGTCCACCGGGGACACCTCCGAGCTGCGCTCCGGCGTCACCTGCACCACGCGCTCCTGGCCGTCGCGCTCCAGGGTGATGGGCACGGGGCGCTCGAACCGGCCGACGAACGCGTCGCGCATGTCGTCGAAGGTGCGGACCGGCTCGCCGTCCACCTTGAGGATGCGGTCTCCGGGGCGCATGCCCGCGGCGGCGGCGGCCATGTCCGGCGACACCATGCCCACGCGCGTGGACAGCGTCTCCTGGGGGCCCAGGAAGACGAAGAAGTACACGAAGATGGGGAACACCAGGTTGAAGGCCGGGCCCGCGAGCACGATGAGGCCGCGCTTCCAGGGGGGCTGCGCCAGGAACCCGCGCGCGGCCTCTTCCGGCGGCAGCTCCTCGTGGGGCAGGTCACCCGCCATCTTCACGTAGCCGCCCAGGGGCAGCAGGGCCACCTGGTACTCCGTCTCACCCTTGGTGAAGCCGATGATCTTCGGCCCGAACCCGATGGAGAACTTGAGGACCTTCACCCCGCAGGCCTTGGCCACGAGGAAGTGGCCAAGCTCGTGCACCGTGACGAGCACGCCCAGCAGGAGGATGAAGAACCCGAGGTTCTGGAGCATGGGCCCAACAGTAATCGCGCCCACCGACCTGGACAACGCGCAACGACGGGCGCGCGGCAGACGGGCAGGCGCGAAAACGGGCACTTACGGCAACAGGTGCCTCACGAACTGCACATAGACGAACACCAGCGGCGCGTTGAACACGAGCGCGTCGATGCGATCCAACACGCCGCCATGTCCGGGAATGAGCTTTCCGGAGTCCTTCACGCCGTAGGCGCGCTTGAGCATGGACTCGCACAGGTCGCCCACGGGGCCCAGGAGTCCACCGAAGAAGCCCAGCAGCACACAGTCCCACACGGTGAACACGGGAAAGAAGAAGCCCCGGGCGATGAACATGCCCAGCACCGAGCCGACCATGCCGCCGAAGAAGCCCTCCCACGTCTTGTTCGGGCTGACCGCGGGGTAGAGCTTGTGCTTCCCCAGGAAGCGGCCCGCGAAGTACGCCAGCGTGTCGTTGGCCCAGGTGATGGTGAGCGCGCAGATGACCCACGCGAGGCCGTGCTCCGGCAACAGCCGCAGCGCGGACAGCGCGGTGAGGCCGATGGCGCCGTAGAGGAAGCCCGTCACGAGGTGCGCGGCCCGGGTGGGAGCCTCCGCGAGCGCGCCCCGGAACAGGTTGTAGATCCACGCGAAGAAGAAGAAGACGGATGTCACCCAGAAGGCCGTCTCGCCCGTGCGCGCGGCGTCCTTCAGGGGCAGCAGCGGCATGAGGAAGGCGGCGGCCATGCCCACCCAGGCGGCGGCGCCCAGGCGCTTCTGGGTGATGAGGTAGTACTCGCCGGTGCACACGGCCGCGGCGGCGCCGAGCAGCACCGCGCTGTACCACCCGCCCAGGAACAGCAGCAGGAGCACCAGCGGCAGGAGGGTGATGCCCGTGAGGATCCGGATGAGGAGGTTCTTGTTCTTCTCGTTCACGCCTTGGCCCGCTGGGGTGTTTCGTCCCGGTTCAGCTGGGCGGACGTCAGCCCGAAGCGCCGCTCGCGGCCCTGGTACTGCGACAGGCAGCGCAGGAACTCTTCGGTGCGGAAGTCAGGCCAGAGGGCGTCGGTGAAGCACAGCTCGGCGTACGCCACTTGCCAGAGCAGGAAGTTGGAGATGCGCTGTTCGCCGCTGGTGCGCACCACGAGGTCCACCGGGGGCAGCCCGGAGGTCCACAGCCGCGACTCCAGCTCGTTCGCGTCCAGGTTCGCGGGGTCCAGCTCGCCGCGGGCCACGGACTCGGCCAGGGAGCGCGCGGCGCGCAGCAGCTCCTCGCGGCCGCCGTAGGAGAGCGCCAGGGTGAGGACCATGCCCGTGTTGTGCGCGGAGTCGGCCATCAGCCGCTCCAGCGGTTCCTTCACGTAGCGGGGCAGCTTCTCCACCTCGCCGATGGCGTTGAGGCGGATGCCGTTGTCCAAAATCTCCGCGCGCTCGGACTCCAGATACTCGCGCAGGAGCTCCATCAGCCCGGCGACCTCTTCAGCGGGGCGGGCCCAGTTCTGGGAGGAGAAGGCGTAGAGGGTGAGGGCCTGCACGCCCACCCGGCGGGCGGTGCGCGTCACCTCGCGGACACTCACACTGCCCTCGCGGTGGCCCTCCAGGCGCGGCTGGCCCCGAAGCTCCGCCCAACGCCCGTTGCCGTCCATGATGATGCCCACATGGCGCGGGAGAGGCCGGGCCTTGACCTGGACCTCGAGAGGGGTGGGCAACACGGTGGGGCGATCCATGAAGCCGCGCACCCTAGCGGCGGCGCCGCGTCGCGTCCACGGGCGCGTGGCCGGCCGGTCCCCCTCCCCCGCTGGCCGGTCGCCTGCCGGGGTTGAACGGTTCATGACGGGACACGGGGGCCGGCTAGAGTGGTCTTCCATGAAAACTCCTCATGCCTTGCCCTCTTTCCGGCTGCTCGGCGGCCTGCTGGGCCTGTGCCTTTGCGGGGTGGGTCCGGCCTTCGGGCAGGCGGGGGGTCCTTCGGCTCCGGCGGCCTCCAGGGACTACTTCACGGCGGCGATGGCGGAGACGGCCCGGCTCCATGACGACCTGGAGTACGAGCAGGCGCTGGCCGCGGTGACGCGGGCGAAGCGGTTGGCCCGGTCCGACGCGGAGCGGGCTGCGGCGGCCCTCTATGAGGGCATCGTGTTGGCGGACATGGGCCAGCGCGATGCGGCGATGGCGTCGTTCCGGGCGGGCCTGAGGCTGACGCCGGACGCGAAGCTGCCGGTGAAGGTGTCTCCCAAGGTGGAGGGCGACTTCGAAGCGGTGCGCGCGGAGGTCCAGCGCGAACGACCGGTGATGGCGGCCCCGGTGCCGGCCCCGGAGGTTCCGCCCCGTCCGACGGATGCGCCCGCGCAGCGAACGGTGGAGGCCCCTCCGCCGTTGCCCTCGCGGCCTGTCGCCTCCGCGCCCGTGACTTCGCCCGGCGTGGACCTGAGGGTGGATGCGCAGCGGACCCAGGTGCGGCGGGTGCCGGCGCTGTCGTGGGTGTTGCTGGGCACGGGTGTGGCGGCGGGAGGCGCGGGGACGCTCTTCGGGCTCCAGTCGCGCGGCAACGTGAACTCCGCGCGCGAGGTGGCGTTGGACTCGTCCGTGGACGGACACCTGGAGGACGCACGCGGTCAGGCGGTGGTGGCGAACGTCCTCTTCGGCACCGCGTTGGCGGCGGCGGCGGGCGCGGTCACGGCGTACTTCCTGAGCGAGCCCACGGTTTCGGAGGTCGCGCCGTGAGGGCCTGGATCGCGGTGGCGGTCGGAGTGTGGCTGGGCGTGGGCTGCACCGTGCCGTCTGCGGAGCAACTGGCGGTGGAGCGACTGTGCGCGGGGCGTGGGACACAGACCTTGGATGGCGTGCTGCGCGCGGATAAGGCGTGCGACCGCGGAATGGAACTCACGGTCCAGTCCACGGGCTTCAAGCCGGGCTGCGTCCGCGTGACCGTGGGAACTTCCGATGGCTCCCGAAGCGCCTCCACCCTCGTCAGTGGCAGGCCTTCCACGGCGGCGGCGGGAAACACCCTCCGCGTCGGAGTGCAGTTGTCCGAAGCCTGGGAGGGCAACCTCCGACTCGGTGCGGAAGCCTTCGAGCAGACCTGCGACGCGGTCGCGGTGACGAAGCAGTCGCTCGATGCCGCCCCAGCGGCGAAGGGACGTGTGCGCCACGTTCGACTGGAACTGGCGGCGACCGATTCAGATGACGACGGATATGTCGCCAAGAGCAGCGGAGGCTCCGACTGCAACGATGCGAACGCCGCCATTCATCCAGGCGCCACGGAGCGCTGCGACGGCGTGGATGACAATTGCGTCGACGGCGAAAAGGACGCCGTGGATGGACGGGCCTGGTATCAGGACCTCGATATGGACGGATATGGGTCTTCCGCCATCCAGGTTTGCACGCAACCGGCCGGAGCAGTCAGCGAAGGGGGTGACTGCGACGACACGAATGCATCCATCCGGCCAGGCCAGGGGGAACTCCGCTGTGACGGCAAGGATGACAATTGCAATGGCTTCACCGATGAGGACTTCAACACCGGGAGCAACTGCATTGCCGAGTTTCAATGCAGTGGAACCAGGGTATGTGATGCGAGCCCGTCCCAGGCAAGCTGCCAAAGGACACAGGAACCCATGGAGTGGTTCGTTGACGAGGATGGCGACGGTCGTGCAGGAACAGAGGCGGGGCTGGGTTGCACCCCTCCTGTAACCGGCGCAGTCTCGACAAACACAGACTGTGACGAAAGTTCGGTCTTCGTAGCGACCGGGCTCGCCGAAGTCTGCGACCGACTGGACAACAACTGCTCCGGAGGCGTGGACGAGGGCTGTGGACCCCTACAAAGGGATGTGTACACGGGTGTCCAAGGGACCACGGGTTTCAATTCGATTGCCACATACGAGCTGGGTCAGAAGGCCTGGGTCGTGGGGACGAACAAGCTTGTTCATCTGTTCGATACGACCGCGAGCAGCCGGGAGTATTCCGACAGCTCTTGTCAGAGAGACTGGAAGGCTGCCTGGGCCGCCCAAGACGGTCGCGTCTTCATCGTCGGTGCGAACGGATGGCTGTCGACCCGTTTGCCCAATTTGGATGCGCCGTGTTTCACCCCCCAGGCGACCGGCGCTCCAGCCTTCACGGGTGTCACGGGAATTGATGACCCCAATGTCGGCGCTACGGTCTATGCCGTGGCAAACACCGGGAAGATGTTCCGCTGGTCGCCTCCGTACAATGCCTCAAGTGACCTCCTGGAGATCGCGGATGCTCCCGCCAACCTCCGAGCGGTGGACGGCCATCGCACCGCCGACACACTGCTCGCCGTGGGTGCCTCGGACGCATCGGGCAGCCCGGCGGCGTTTCGTTTCAGCCCCGCGGAGGGGGCATGGATCCAGGAAGACCTGGGTGAAGCCGCCAACGGCTCCGGATTCCTCAGGGGTGTCGATGTGGTGGACGCGCGGCAAGCCTACGCCGTGGGGGAAAAAGGTCTCGTGCTGAGGCGCGATCGCCGGGGGTGGAGCATGCTGCCTCGCGTGACGAACACAGTCGGCGCATTCGTGACCTTGACGGATGTCGTCGCCTACAGCCGTTCCGCTGTCTACGTTTCCTCTTCCGAAGGAAACATCCACTTCTTCAACGGAACCACATGGCAGGTGGTCTACGAGGGCACCAAGGCCCTCATGAGCATGGACGGACCTCTTCCGACCCTGATCTCGACCGCTGGCGACAACAACACCGTGCTGCGATTCCACCCCTGAAGCCATCCACCTGCCGCGCCGGGCCTCACCTGTCCGGCCCGTGCGTTCACTCCGCCAGCAGGTTGAGCTTGAAGACGTTGTCCTGTCCGGCCTTCACCTCGAAGGTCCGCCGCACGTCCTTCTTCAAGTCACCGTTCACGACCCGCACCTGATGCACCCCCGCCGTGGTCTCCACGGCACCGAACGGCGTCTGTCCCAGGTTCCGTCCATCCAGGAACACCGTGGCGTATGGACGGATCCGGAACTCCACCCGCCCCCTGGCCACCGGCGGGCGCGGCTTCATCGGTTTCCGGACGCTGCCCGCATCCGGCGTCATGGGCGCCACTTCCGCGACAGCGTCCGTCGACCCCGCCTCGTTCGCTGGAGCACCCGCGTCCGTTTCCGGAACGCCTGCGTCCTCGCTCCCCGCATCCGTCACGGCCACCAGGGCGACCGAGGGAACAGAAGGCGCCTTCGGCACCCCGTCCGTGGGCGTCGGGTCCTTCAAGGCCGCATCGCCCTTCACCCCGGGCGTCACGGGCTTCGAGTCCGAACCGAGGACGACCCAGCCACCCACCGACACCAGCGCCCCCAGCGCCACGACCGAGGCCACCAGCACCCCACGTCGCGAAGCGGCTTTGCCCACCGGGCTCGCGGGCACCGCGGCCTCGGCAGGCACGGAAGCCGGCGGAGCCGCCAAGGGTCGCGCGGGCGACGACCCTCGCGCCAGGACATTGCCTGCGGACGGCGTCGCGGGATCGGTCGCCGCATCGGGGGCCCCCAGCAGGTCCTCGGGCGCGCTCGCGGAGTTCCGGGCGCGAACCGCGTCCTTCCCGGCCCACGCCGTGCCCTCGCGGACAGGCATCGGCGTGGTCAACGCCTCCGCCGCACGCGGCGCCTCCTCCATCTGCCGGGGCTTCACCTTCCCCGGCTCCTCCGCGCCCAGGACCGCCGTCTCCCGCGCCTTCGCGTCCACGCGCGCGGGCGTGGGCGGCACCGAGGCGTTCTCCGTCACCTGTGCCACCAGCCGGGCAATCTGGAACGCGCCCACCGGCTCACCCAGCGACAGCACGAACCGCTCCAGGTCCGCCTGCAGCTCGCGGCAGTCCGGGTAGCGCTCCTCCCGGTCCTTCGCGAGCGCCCGCTCCAGGATGCGCTGCATCGCCGGGGGCAGGTCGGGCCGGCGCTCCACCGCGGGCACGAAGGGCTCGAAGAGGATGGCCTGCATCATGCCCACCTCCGTCGCCGCCTCGAAGGGGCGCCGGCCGGTGAGCAGCTCGTAGAGCACCATCCCCAGCGCGTACACGTCCACGCGCGCATCCATGTTCCGGGCCTGGAGCTGCTCCGGGGGCATGTACGCGACCTTGCCCTTCACCACGCCCGTCTGCGTGCGGTGGCTCTGCCCCGCCACCTTCGCGATGCCGAAGTCCACCACCTTCACCGCGCCCTGCCGGGACAGCAGCACGTTCTCCGGGCTGATGTCGCGGTGGACCAGCCCCAGGGGCGCGCCCGTCTCCGGGTCCGTCAGCTCGTGCGCGAACGCCAGCCCCTCCGCCGCGGAGGCCACCATCTTCGCGCACAGGGCCACGGGCAGCGGCACCTTCTGCTCCGTGGAGCGTTTGATGAGCCGGCGCAGCGTGGGCCCGTCGATGTACTCCATCGCCAGGAAGTAGCTGCCGTCGGCCTCGCCGAAGTCGAAGATCTGCACCACGTTCGGGTGGTCCAGCTGCGCGGCGAGCTTCGCCTCGCCCAGGAACATCTCCACGAACGCCTCATCCTCCGCCAGGTGCGGCAGGATGCGCTTGAGCACCAGCGTCTTCTCGAAGCCACGCGGCCCGGCGGCCTTGGCGAGGAACACCTCCGCCATGCCTCCCGAGGCGAGCTTGCGAACGAGCTGGTACTTCCCCAATTGCATTGACGGCGAGCTTTCCCACGGTTTTCCGGAAAAGTGAAACGGCCTTGAGGGTCGAGCGTCCGCCGGCCCGCAAGGTGTGTGCGGGTGTTTGACCATCAGGTGACGTGCTCCGTAGGATCCGCGCTCCCATGCCCCCCAAGGCCATTGGTCCCTACCGCGTGTTGGAGACGCTCGGCAGTGGCGGGGCCGGGACCGTTTATCGGGCCCGGGACCGCCGCACGAACGACGAAGTCGCGCTGAAGCTCCTTTCGACGGGTCCGTCCCTGGACGACCGCGCCGCGCGGAGACTCGTGCGCGAATTCGAGACCCTCGCGGACCTTGCCCACCCCAACGTCGTGAAGGTCTTCGAGGCCGGCGTCCACGAGGGCTGGCCGTACCTGGCCATGGAGCTCATCGAAGGGCTCACCCTGCGCCACTACCTGGACGTGAGCGCGGGCGAACTGCACTCCGCCACGCCGCTCTCTCGCGCGCCGCTGTCCATCCGCCGCACCGAGGACGACGACTTCGGCAGCGTGGACGGCCCGGACGAGGACGCGGACGACGACTCGGTCGTGGACGACGACGACGAGGACGGCACGTTCGGCCTGAATGCCTTCGCGGAGGAGGCCCCCAGCGAGGACCTGGCCAGCTTCCACGGCGCGGGGGAGGACTCGGATTCGGACGACCTTCCGGTGGATCCGCGCCGCGACCTTTCGCGCAAGCCGGCCGCCAAGGCGCACGCCGCCCCACCGCGCATGGCGGACCTCAACCGCCCGGAGCGCATGGGCCGGCTGAAGGACGCGATGCTCCAGGTGTGCGAGGCGCTGGCGTACATCCACGGCCATGGGCTGGTGCACCGCGACCTGAAGCCGTCCAACATCATGGTGGACGACGACCGGCAGGTGCGCCTGATGGACTTCGGCCTGGCCAAGTTCCTCGCCGACGACGCGGGCATCACCGCGGACGGCAAGCTCGTGGGCACCTACCGGTACATGGCGCCGGAGCAGATTCTCGGGGAGCCGCTGGATGGGCGCTCGGACCTGTACAGCCTGGGCGTCATCCTGTACGAGCTGATCAGCGGGCGTCCGCCGTTTGACGCGAAAACGCCGCACGAGCTGTGGCGTCAGGTGCTGGAGACGGAGGCACCGCCGCTGCTCGCGCTCAACCTGCATGGCGACCCGCAGCTCGCGCGCGTCGCCCATCGCCTCATCCGCAAGGAGCCGGACGACCGGTTCCAGACGGCCGAGGAAGTCTACGAGGCCCTCTCCGAGTGAGCACCGCGACGACGCACACCCTCACCGTGGACGCCGCCAAGGCGGGCCAGCGCGTGGACCTGTTCGTGGGAGAGGCCCTGGGCCTGTCCCGCGCGCGCATGAAGCGCCTCTTCGACGAAGGCCAGGTGCGCGTCAACGGCCGCCCCGCGAAGAAGGGCCTGATGGTCGCCGAGGGCCAGCAGATCACCGTGACGGTGGAGGAGACGACGCGCGAGGCCGTGCCCGACGCGGACTTCCCGCTGGTCATCCTGCACGAGGACGCCTCGCTGCTCTTCGTGGACAAGCCCGCCGGCCGGGCCTCGCACCCGCTGCAACCGGGCGAGACGGGCACCGTCGCCAACGCGCTGGTCTCCCGCTACCCCGAGTGCGCGCTGGCCTCCCAGGATCCGCGCGAGGGAGGCCTGTGCCACCGCCTGGACGTGGAGACGTCCGGCGTGGTGGCGGCGGCCCGCACGCGCGAGGCGTGGACCGCCGTGCGCGAGTCCTTCAGCCAGCGCGCCGTGGACAAGCGCTACATCGCGCTGGTGACGGGGCCGCTGGCGGATGAAGGCGAGGTGGAGGTCCCCCTGCGCCACCACCCGCGCCATCCGGACCGCGTGGAGCCCGCGCCCCACGGCGCCGAGGATGCCCGCGAGGCGCTGTCGCACTTCCGGGTGCTCGGCCGTTCGGGGGACTACAGCCTGGTGGAGGTGAGAATCCTCACCGGGGTGCTGCATCAGGTGCGCGCGCACCTGGCGGGCATCGGCGCGCCGCTCGTGGGGGACGCGCTCTACGGAGGCCGCGAGGCGCCGGAGCTGGGCCGCTTCTTCCTGCACGCCCGCTCGCTCACCGTGCCCCACCCCGTCACGAAGCAGCCCGTGCGCGTGGAGAGCCCCCTGCCCCAGGACCTGGTGGCGGAGCTGGGGCGACACGGCCTGACGTTTCCGGCGCCAGAGGGTGCGGCCGGGGCTATTCCCCCATCACCTTGAGGATGACGCGCTTGCGCCGCTGGCCGTCGAACTCCGCGTAGAACACCTGCTGCCAGGGGCCCAGGTCCAGCTTGCCCAGGGTGACGGGAATCATCACCTGATGGTGGACGAGCATGGATTTGAGATGGGCATCCCCGTTGTCCTCCCCGGTGCGGTGGTGGCGGTAGTCGGGGCCGGAGGGCGCCAGGTGCTGGAGCCAGTCCCAGATGTCCTCGTGGAGGCCGGGTTCGTCGTCGTTGACGAAGACGCCCGCGGTGATGTGCATGGCGGACACCAGCACCATGCCCTCCTGGATGCCGCTCTTCTTCACCAGCGCCGCCACGGTGTCGGTGAGGCGCACCAGCTCCCGCCGGGACTTCGTCTCGAACCAGAGGTATTCGGTGAGGGTCTTCATGGGCCGCGCTGTCAGAGGGGGCCACTAGAGTGACTCACGCCATGCGAGCCATCCTCCACGTGGACATGGACGCGTTCTACGCGTCCGTCGAGCAGCGCGACAACCCGTCCCTGAGGGGCAAGCCCGTCATCGTCGGCGGGCATGCACAGCGGGGGGTGGTGGTGGCCGCCTCCTACGAGGTGCGGCCCTTCGGCGTGCGAAGCGCGATGCCCATGGCGCGCGCGGTGAAGCAGGCCCCGCACGCGGTGGTGGTGAAGCCCCGCTTCTCCGCCTACGCGGAGGCCAGCGAGCAGGTGTTCGCCATCTTCGAGCGCTACACGCCGCTCATCGAACCGCTGTCCCTGGACGAGGCGTTCCTGGACGTGACGGCGTCGGTGGGGCTGTTCGGCGCGGCGGCGGACATCGCGAAGCGGATCCGCAAGGAGATTGCCCACGAGCTGAACCTGCCGGCGTCCGCGGGCATCGCCACGGCGAAGTTCGTGGCGAAGATTGCCTCCGACCTGGCCAAGCCCAACCATCAGCGCGAGGTGCGGGCCGAGGAGACGGTGGCGTTCCTGGCGGGGCTGCCGGTGTCGCGGCTGTGGGGCGTGGGGCCCAAGACGGAAGAGGCGATGAAGCGCGCGGGGCTGTCCACCATCGGGGATGTGGCGGCGCGGGAGCTGGGGTGGCTGGAGGAGCGCTTCGGCTCCAGCGGCAAGCACCTGTGGGAGCTGTCGCACGGCATCGACGCGCGGGACGTGGTGCCGGACCGGGCGGCCAAGAGCGTGGGCGCGGAGGACACGTTCGAGGAGGACCTGACGGGCCTGGAGGCGCTGAAGCCGCACGTGCACGCGCAGGCGCTCCGGGTGGCGCGGCGGCTGCGGCGGGCGTCGCTGAAGGGCCGCGTGGTGCAGCTCAAGCTGAAGTTCGCGGACTTCACGCTCATCACCCGGCGCACCACGCTGCGCGAGGCGACGGACGACGGGCAGGTGCTCTACCGCGCGGCGCTGGAGCTGCTGGAGCGCGCGCACGAAGGCAAGCCGATGCGGCTCACGGGCGTCAGCGTGCAGTTGGACGAGGACGAGGCGCAGCTCGGGTTGTTCCCCGCGGCGGTGCCGAAGACGTCGAAGCTCAATGAAGCGATGGACCGCATCGCCGCGCGCTTCGGGAGCAAGGCCATCACCATGGCGGACATCGCGGGCGCGGAGGCGCCGGACGACGATGACCACCGCTCCGAGCGGCCAGTGGAGAAGCCGAAGCGGTAGGGGCGCGAGGCATCAGCGCCCTTCTGCCTGCTTCGGACATCCGGTGCAGCGAAGCAGAAGCGCTGAAGCAGCGCTCCGGCCCCTTGATGACTACCCTTCGCCGCCGTTGGAACCGGAGGACGACGCCGGACGCTCCGCGCCCGAGCCGCCCTCACCGCTCCCACCGCCGGTGCGACGGCGACGACGACGGCGGCGCTTGCGGCGGGGGCCTTCCGCGTCCGCCGCGCCACCACTCGCGCTCGCGCGCTGCGGGGGCACCTCTCCGGACTGCCACGCCTCCAGCGCCTCGCGCCCTTCGCCCGTGGCCTCCACCGTCATCGCGAAGACGGCCAGCGCCTCGTTGAAGAGCGGGTGGCGACGGAAGGCGCCCGTCTTCTTGCGGCGCTCCCCGGACAGCGTGCGCTGCATCAAGAGCAGCATGCGGCAGCGCTCGGCGATGCGGCGCGGCAGCCTCGCGGCCTCCACGAAGCCCGCCAGCAGGTCCTCGATGACGTGCGCGACGGACGCGCGGCTTTCGTCCTGCGACTCCTCCACCGGCTGCGTGCGGCCAATGGGCACCAGCAGCGTCGCCAGCAGGATGGCGTCGTCCAGCACCTCGCCCGCCGACACGCGCTTATCCAGCGCCTGGGCGAAGGCGTAGAAGGTCTTCTCCCCTTCCTTGCCGTTCTCCCGCAGGTACTCGTCCACCGGCGGCAAGAGCAGCTTCAGCGCGTCCAGCGCCGCCAGCAGCTTCAGCGCCGGGGCGGACACGCCGCCGCGGATGAGCCGGAACGTCTCTTCCAGGAGGCGCGCGGGGGCGCAGCGCGGCAGGTCCTCCACCGCGCCTTCCATCGCCGCGTACGTGCGCGACTCGATGTCCAGGTCCAGCTTCGCCGCGAAGCGCACCGCGCGCAGGATGCGCACCGGGTCCTCGCGCATGCGCACTTCCGGGTCGCCGATGGTGCGGATGAACCGCTCGTCCAGGTCGCGCCGACCGCGCACGTAGTCGATGACCCGACCTTCGGCCGCGTCGTAGAACAGCCCGTTGATGGTGAAGTCGCGGCGGCGCGCGTCCTGCTGCGCGGTGCCGAAGACGTTGTCGTGGGTGATGAGCAGGTCCTCACCCGACGCCTCGTCCGTCGCCGCGCCCGGAGCGGGCTCCAGCTCCGTCGGGTTCGCGCGGAAGGTGGACACCTCCACGATCTTCCCGCCCTTGAAGTACACGTGCGCCAGCCGGAAGCGCCTTCCGATGAGCCGGCAGTTGCGGAAGATGGCGCGCACCTCGCCCGGGTGGGCGCTGGTCGCCACGTCGAAGTCCTTGGGCTTCTTGCCCAGGAGCAGGTCGCGCACGCAGCCGCCCACCAGGTACGCCTGGTGCCCGTGCTGGTGCAGCCGCAGCACCACCTTGAGCGCGTCCGGATCCATCTCGTCCGGGTCGATCTCCGCCGGCTCGCCGGTGCGCGTGGTGGTGGGCGCCTGAAGCTCCGGCTCGTTCGCCGCGGGCTCCGGCTCCGGCTCCAGGATGACGGCCTCGGGCTCCTCGGCCTCGTCGCCCGCTTCGGCGGCGGCCTGGGCGTCCTCGGCCTCCGCGGCCTTCAGGGCCTCGGTGGCGCGGCGGATTTCATCGCTCACCTCGGGGTCGACCGGGCCGGCGTCCTCGGTGTCGTCGTCGTCATCGAAGCCTTCGTCGTCCCCCGCCTCCGCGGAGAAGGAGGGCTCGGTGCCGTTGTCGGAAGGGGCCTCGGGGGCCCGGGCTTCAGGTTCACTGGGACGCGCGGAGGAGTCCGCCGGCTCGGTGGCCGCGGTGCGCTCCTCCTGGCCCGTCAGGTCCAGGGGGGAAGACATAGAAAAAACCTCGTGCGCGGACCCGGAGGACTCCACCGCTGCCGCCTCAAAGGAGGCCTCTCCGCGCGCGTCGTCTCCGGGCGCGGCTGGCAGCGTTCCGCCTGGGGGCGGGGGATGGGTCGGGTCTCGCGTCATTCGCCTCGGAAGGGCAGCCGTCTATCACGCATCCTCCCACCCATGGGGGTTGCGCTTAAGGACATTCTTCAAGGACGTCCGGGGTCCATCAGGGCCCCCCTGCCCGCCCGCCGGACTCCGGGTGTCCTTCCGGTGCCCGGGTCGTCCCGGGGCGCCCCGCTGCCCGCGAAGGGCCCCCTGCCAG
>NZ_RAWI01001028.1 GCF_003612125.1 Corallococcus praedator | reverse complement strand
GGACGGCATGAACTTCAGCGCGATGGACGGGGTCGTCATCGAGGGCAACCGCCTGCACGACTTCCGCGCCTCGCCGACCTCCGCCGACCACCCCGACATGATCCAGTTCTGGACCAACGGCACCAGGACGCCCACCCGGGACGTCATCATCCGCGACAACGTCCTCGACATCGGCAACGGCACCGCCACGCAGTCGATCTTCATGCGCAACGACCAGGTGGACCGCGGCGAGGCGGGGCGCGAGATGTTCTACCGCAACGTCACCATCGAGGACAACGTCATCGTCAACGGCGCGGCCAACGGCCTGGTGGTGGGCGAGACCGACGGGCTGGTGGTGCGCAACAACACCGTGCTGCGCGGCGAGGGCGTCCGCAAGGACGGCGTCGGCGCCTCCGAGACCCCCCTCATCAAGATCGCCGACAAGAGCGTGGGCGTGGTGATCGAGAG
>NZ_RAWI01001027.1 GCF_003612125.1 Corallococcus praedator | reverse complement strand
CAGCAGGCTGGTCGAAGTCGTCGCCGTCGCGGGTTTTGAAACCGGCTCCCGATTTGGTTAAGGTCGGGGGCGGGGTAAGCCCGTTGAGCGTCAGAAAGGCCAGGGCCGTTTCGGAGAGTGGCTCCCTGGTGATAATGAATTTGAAATGCTCAGTCAGCTCGGGCCAGTTGTATTGCCGCACCACCTCGTCCAGGCCAAACCGGATCGAATCTTTCCGTCCGCTGGGCACGTCTTTGTCGGGTCTCCCCAGCGTGACCTGTTTGGTCAGTTCACCGTCGAGCAGGTAGTTTTTAGGCAGATATTCGGGATACGTCCGGAATGACCGCGAGAGGTAGAACGCGTTGACGTACAGTTTCTGGCCGGTGGGGTTGGTCAACCGAATTTCCAGATCGGTTAGATAGCGTCCGTCCTGTTCGGTCAGGGACACCGTTACCACCTCATTCGTAA
>NZ_RAWI01001026.1 GCF_003612125.1 Corallococcus praedator | reverse complement strand
ATTATTACGAGACCGCCGTGGCCGATCGGCCGGGCTGGCGCGTGATCGCGCTGCATCCGTCGGGCGAGTCGCGTCGCGTCGGGCAATCCGCCGAACGCGGCGGCGCGCGCGCGGCGATCGGCGCGGCGGCAATGCTCGCGCATGAGATCAAGAATCCGCTGTCGGGCATTCGCGGCGCGGCACAATTGCTGGCGGGCGAGGGCGCCGGGGAGGAATTGACCTCGTTGATCACGACCGAAGTCGATCGCATCGCGGCATTGATCGACCGGATGCAGGATTTCACCGATCGGCGTCCGCTGGCGACCGAGCCCGCCAACATCTATCCGCTGCTCGACCACGCCCGCCGCGTCGCACAGACCGGTTTCGCGCGCGATATCAGCATCGAGGAGAGCTTCGATCCCTCGCTGCCCCCGGTGATGATTGACCCCGACGCGCTGCTCCAGATCC
>NZ_RAWI01001025.1 GCF_003612125.1 Corallococcus praedator | reverse complement strand
GCGTGACCCCGAGGATGAAATTTTCAGTCCCGAAAAGAACATTCAAACTGTTCAACTGGAACGTAAAGGCAGCACCTACACGATGCGAATCGCCAAAAAAGGGGCTGATTTACAGTCCGTTGGTTCGCACGAAATGAGTAACCTACCCAGCGAGGTGATGGTTGGGCTGTTCATCTGCTCTCACAACCCGGCCACAGTTGAAGAGGCCATGGTTCGTAATGTACAGATCGTTTCAAACAAAAGGTAATTTGAATTAGTGAGCAACTGCTTTCAAATACGCTAAACATAACAGAAATTTCTATTCTGATTGCGCCAAAGCAAAAAGGTCGCTTGCCAGTTGGCAAGCGACCTTTTTGCTTTTGATATCAACAGGTGGCACCTTCCTACTCTCCCGCCTTTGACGGCAGTACCATCGGCAGCACGGGGCTTAACGGCTCTGTTCGAAAT
>NZ_RAWI01001024.1 GCF_003612125.1 Corallococcus praedator | reverse complement strand
GTCCAAATCGTAACCAGCTCCATCACCGACCGGAACGAACCCTTTTCGAGTTCGACGGCTTGCCCAGAAAGTGCCAGCCCAGAAGGTGCCAGCCGCGATCGCACCTCCGATTGGAACAATAAGCCACCAGGGTAACGCCCCATTCTGATTTGCCGCTGTTGGGGCTTTGTTCTCCCCCTCCTCCCCGCCTGCTTCCGGTTTGGTTCCCCCGCGCAAGGATTGGGCATAGAGCTGAGTGGCACGTTGGGTAACAATCATATCGCCGTCGAACAGCCCGCTTTTAACCTCCACGAAGTTACCGGATTCTTTACCAAGCGTGACTTCAGTAGCTTGAAACGCGTTGCCGTTCTGCACAAAGACAACCTGCTTTTTGTCGTTTGTCTCCACGATGGCAGTCTTGGGAATGGCTGGCACGGCTGCGAGAGTGCGGTTGGTCAGTACCTCTAG
>NZ_RAWI01001023.1 GCF_003612125.1 Corallococcus praedator | reverse complement strand
GCTTGATAGTCCTGCCCTTGAGCAGCGAGCGATCGACAGCTTAAAAACGGCTTACTGTGCGATCGGTGGGTTTGCCAAAGCCAGCCAGTTTCAGCAAGCTGATTTAAATTAAGGCAGGTAAGGCAATTAAGGCAGGTAAGGCAAGGTCAGCGGAGGCTAAATTTGGCTGCGATAGCATGGGCGGCTGGCACGATCGCTGCTCTAGTCGCGATCGAACTCAGCTTGCGATCGGTTGGACTGGGAAATCCGCTCCTCTATGTGGCCGATCCGCAGATTGGCTATCTGTTGGCTCCGAATCAAACGCTGCGGCGATTCGGCAAGCGAATTCAGATTAATTCTTTTTCAATGCGTAGTCCTGAGATTGCCGCGATTCGTCCGCCTGGTACGCTGCGAATTTTGCTGCTGGGAGACTCGATCGCCAACGGGGGCACATGGACTGATCAGGCC
>NZ_RAWI01001022.1 GCF_003612125.1 Corallococcus praedator | reverse complement strand
GACTGGGACGACGTGCTCGCCGCGTGCGACGCGGCCGGCGTCTCGGCGTTCGTCGACGACCTGCCCAACGGCTACGACACCCTGATCGGCGAGCGCGGCGTGAATCTCTCCGGCGGCCAGCGCCAGCGGGTCGCCCTCGCGCGGGCACTGCTCGCTGGTGCCCGCGTCCTCGTCCTCGACGACCCCATGTCGGCCGTCGACACGGAGACCGAGCGCCTGCTGGTCGAGAACCTGCGCCCGGCGGTCGCCGGCCGCACCGTCCTCGTCGCCACTCAGCGGCTCTCGACCATCGGCGTCGCCGATCGCGCCGTCGTCCTGGACGAGGGCCGGATCGTCGAGCAGGGCCGGCCGGCTGCGCTGCTCGCGGCGGGCGGCCTCTTCACCGCCCTCTTCGGAGACGAGTCCATTGCCGCGTAAGCACCGCACCGGCCTCTCGCGCCTCCTGCCC
>NZ_RAWI01001021.1 GCF_003612125.1 Corallococcus praedator | reverse complement strand
CCGCGATCGTGAAGAACGAAGTCGCCATCCCGATGCCCGAAGCGGCCCGGAACGAGCTGGAAGCCCTCCGCAAGAAGGCGGCGACGACCCAGATCGATCCCGAGTTGGAGCAGGCGGTGGGGTTCACCCACTTCGACACCTCCGCGAGCAACGACAACCTCATCACGGTCCTGTCCACGAAGGAGGAGCTGCATCGGCTTGCGTCCCAGACGCTCGTGCGCATCAAGTCGCGTGAGGACAAGCGCTCCTATCTGGGGGTCGTGGTGCGAGGCCCCTTCGCGGAGCCCAACGCCGTGCCGGCGAACTCCACCATGGCCATTGGCGTGGTGACGCATGGCAAGAAGCTCACCTACACGTTCGAATACCACGGGCGCGCGGAGGTGGAATTGCTGGGCGAGGAGCTGTCGGGCGTCCTTCAGCCGCCCCGGTTCCGCCCCCGCCCCCAGAG
>NZ_RAWI01001020.1 GCF_003612125.1 Corallococcus praedator | reverse complement strand
GACGGGGGGGTGCTCACGAGGGGCCTCGCCAGCAAGGGATGCGGGGTGGACGGGACGGGGCTGCTTTTGGCCCAGGGTCTGGAGGAGCGCAACCCCCCGGCCCGCGCTCACGCCGAAAGCACACGCACCAGCACGACCAGGCGCTTGCTTCCGCCCGCCGCGTCCCACTGCTGGTTGGTCGCGGTGGTCAGCGCCTCCGGCGCGGGACGGAAGCCCAGGCCGGAGAAGGTCCGCAGGGAGGCGGTGTTGTCCTCGTCGATGTCGGCGTGGACGCGATCCGCCCCCTGGCGCCGGGCCTCCTCCACCAGACAGCGCACCAGGGCGGTGGCCACCCCCATGCGCCGCACGCGGGGCGCCACCACCAGCGAGCGCACCCACAAGCCCTCCAGGGCCAGCCCCTCCTGGCGGTAGTCGTCCACCCAGGCGAAGCCGAACAGGCGCCCCTGCGC
>NZ_RAWI01001019.1 GCF_003612125.1 Corallococcus praedator | reverse complement strand
CATCAATGCAATGGCTAGTGGCCTGACGTCGGCCGACATCAATAACCGGCTTCCAGTTCTTTCCGGACTTTGTCGAACTGCGTTTTCATTGCATCACTCGGCGAATCGCCCAGTTTACTGACGACAATGATTGCTGCAGACGCAAAAATGAAACCCGGCACCAGTTCGTATAAACCGAACCAGGCGTATTGTTTCCAGATAATGACGGTGACTGCACCGACAATCATGCCGGCCAGTGCACCGTTGCGTGTCATCGCTTTCCAGGCCAGCGAGAACAAAACAACCGGACCAAAAGCTGCACCAAAACCTGCCCAGGCATAACTGACCAGACCCAATACTTTGCTTTCCGGATTCTGAGCCAGCGCGATGGCGATAAGCGCGATGGTCAACACCATCGCACGCCCAACCCAAACCAATTCTTTCTGGCTTGCATTTTTACGGACCATGCC
>NZ_RAWI01000101.1 GCF_003612125.1 Corallococcus praedator | reverse complement strand
GCGTCGGGCGGGGGATGGGGGGTGCGCGGGCCGCTTGAACCGGGTGGGAGGCCCTGCGCATGGTGGCGGGGTGACGACCATTGCTCATCCCGACTTCACGGCGGCGCGGTTTGGCGACTTCCCGGACGCGCGCTTCACGCCGGCGCCCGCGGACGGCGTGCTGCCCGAGGGCTTCTTCACCACGACGAACCTGCCCACGTACGTACGGGTGGACGGGCGGTGGAGGATGCCGCGCGAGCCGCGCATGGACGGGGCGCTGGTGTTGGATGCGCAAGGGGAGCTGTGGGTGCGCGAGGGCCGGCGGGTGAAGGCGGGCGAGCGCGTGGTGGTGGGGCGCGCGGAGGACGGGCGCGAGGGCGTGTACGTGAACATGGCGTACCTGGCGGAGGGCGGGGACGGCGAGTTCAAGTTCATGACGAGCGAGGTGTCGCGCGAGAAGCCCATCGACTACGCGCACATGGCGCGGCTGTTGGTGGAGGAGCGCGAGCGGGGTGGCTATCCCATCTGGGTGACGGGGCCGGCGCTGGTGCACTCGCGGGCGCGCGCGGACATGACGTGGTTCGTGGTGAACGGCTTCGTGGGGGCGCTCTTGGCGGGCAACGCGGTGGCGGTGCACGACATCGAGGCGTCCATCTTCGGCACCACGCTGGGGATGAGTGGCGCGGGCGAGGCGACGTCCGGCGGGCACGGGCTGCACATGCGGGCCATCAACCGGGTGCGGCAGGCGGGCTCCATCGCGAAGGCGGTGGAGGCGGGCATCATCACCAACGGCATCATGCACGCGTGCGTGGTGCACAAGGTGCCCTTCGTGCTGACGGGGTCCATCCGGGATGACGGCCCGTTGCCGGACGTGGTGACGGACAACCTGGCGGCGCAGGACGCGATGCGCCGGCACGCGGTGAAGGCGACGATGGCGGTGCTCATCGCCACGGCGCTGCACGCCATCGCGACGGGGAACATGTTGCCGGCGTTCGTGGCGGAGAAGGACGGCAGCCTGCGCGAGCTGCCCACCATCTGCGTGGACTCCTCCGAGTTCGTGGTGAGCAAGCTCAAGGACCGGGGCACGCACCAGGCGTTCGGCGTGGTGACCAACGCGCAGGACTTCATGCACATCCTGCGGCTGTACGTGGAGCGCGAGCTGGCGGCGCGCGCACTGCCTCCGAAGCCGGCGTAGGGGGCATCAGCGCTGACTGACGGCGGTGGACGCGGGCTTCCAGGTGGAGCGCGACAGGCCGCCCTCGGTGCCGAAAAAGGCGAAGTCACCTTCCGGGAGCACCGCGTACACGCGCGGATCCGCCAGCCGGGGCAGGGCGTGCACCGCGCCGGTGCCCGCGTCGAAGTACGACGCGCCGAGCAGCGTGCCCACCAGCGCTCCACCGGGCACGAGTGCGGTGGAGACGATGGCGGGGGAGGGCAGGCCGGACGCGGTGCGCACGCGCGTCCACTTCGCGCCGTCGAAGTAGCTGAAGCCGTCCTGGCAGGTGCCCGCGATGGCGCGTCCTTGCGCGTCGGTGGACAGCGCGGTCACCCAGTTGTCGGTGAGGTCGCGGCCGTCGTGGAAGCGCTGCCAGCGCTCGCCGTCCCAGCGCAGGAGGCCCCGGTCCTCGCTGCCCATCCACAGGAAGCGGCCGGAGCCTTCCGCGACGGAGGGGTGTTCGCTCCAGCCTTCAGGCAGGGGCAGCCGCTTCACCAGCGACAGGGGCGAGCTGCCCGGGGAGACCACGGACAGGCCGCGTCCATCCGCCAGCGCCACCCCGTCGAGCACCCGTGAAGCACCGAGCACGGACAGCTTCCCGAGGGCCACGGGGTTGCGGCCGCCGTAGGCCACCTGCGTCCAGGTCTTCCCGTCATGGAAGCCCAGGCCATACGTGGTGGCGACGTAGAGGTTCTGTCCATCGCTGGTGATGCCCAGCACCTGGTTGCTGGGAAGCGCGGGCGTGCGGACGGTCTGCCACCGGCCGTCATCGCGCTGCCAGCAAGCGCCCCGGTCGAACGTGCCCACGACGAGCCGGCCCTGATGCCGAGCGAGCGCGGTGATGTGATTGCCGCAGAGCTGCCCGGTGGGCGTGACGCGGCGCCAGCCCTTCGCCTCGCGAAGGAAGACCCCCGAAGCGTGCGTGCCCACCCAGTCACCGTTCAACACGGTGGCGCCCGCGGGAACGCTCGCTGCTTCCTCGGAGGCGCCCCAGGCGCGCACGTCGCCGTGACTCCCCACGATGCGCACGCCGTGCTTCGTGACGGTGAACGACAAGGGTCCCGTGGGCACGGAGCCCACCGCCGCGAGGCGCCCACCCGAGTCGATGGAGAAAGCGCCTTCGCTCGTGCCCACGTCCACGCCATCGCGTGTGTCGGAGAGGAAGCGCACCGGACCGGGCAGTGCCCACGCGCGCGAAGTGCCCAGCTCGAACAGGCGGCCCTCGGCGGTGCCGGCGAACCGGGGCGAGAACGCGGTGTACGTGGCGCCCGGAGCCAGCACGGCGGCCAGCGACTCCAACCGGCTCACATAGTCCGGCGTGCTCGCGTCCTCGGCGGCGGGCAGCGCCTGCCAGCGCACGTCCATCACGGGCGTCACCTGGAAGCGCGTGTCCAGCGACACGAGTCCCTCATCAGTGGCCACGAAGAGCCGGTCGCCGGTGGACTCCAGCGCGCGGCAGAAGTGGCTGGGAAGGCCATCCTCGACGGTGAGCACGCGCACGGAGCGGCCGGCGGGCGTGAACACCTCCAGGCCGCCTTCGGTGCACGCGACGACGTGGCCGCCAAAGGGCTCCACGTCGTGCACGGTCTCGGTGTTGGTGACGGTGGCCGCGAGGGCCAGGGCAGTGAGGGCGGTGAGCATCACGCCCGACCCTCAATGCGAACCCCGGGCCAGCCCCACCGCCCCTCCATCCCCAGGCGGTGGCCTCCAGGTGTGTCTCCCGACGACCACACCCGTGCGGCCCCAGGCCAGCGGAAGCCGGCCCGGGGCGGCAGTGCTTGGAATGCTTCCGCGCGCGGCTTTCAGGGCGCGGGCCTGTTGGCCCTGTGGCCCTTTCGCGGACTACATTCGCGCGGGGGGAATTGGGGCCGGGCCTCCGCTGGAGTCCACTGCATGTTGCGTTCTGTTTCTTCCTTGGCGAAGGCGCTCGCGTTCGCCGTCCTCTGCGCTTGTAGCGCCGAAGCCCCGCAGCCCGACCCGTGCGCGGACGTCGACTGCGGTCCGGGCCAGTGCGTGCCGTCCTCCGAACAGGCCGCGTGCAGTTGTCCCCAGGGCTACATCCCGGCGGACATGTCCTGCAAGCGGAACGTGCGCGAGGGGGATGACCACGGGGATTCCATCGAGGCCGCGACGCCCGTGGAGCCCATGGAGCCCATCCAATCGGTGGCCGCGAACCTGGACAACCCTGACGACGTGGACCTGTTCTCGTTCCACGTCACGGCCGGACGCATCTACCGATTCTCCTGCTACGGAGCTGAATCTGGTTACACCCCGAGCTGCTGGGTCACGCTCCTCGGCGCGGACGGGCTGGAGTTGCCGGGCTCGGTGGGCACGGGGAGTTTCTCGTCCTTCCAGTCGGGCGTGCTCGCCACGCAGGGAGGCACCGTGTACGCCCGCGTGGAGCGCTACCCCAGCAGTTCCACCTTCTTCCCCTCCTACAAATACTCGCTGCTGGACCGGGGGCCGGACGACTTCGCGAACACCCTCACGGAAGCCACCCCGGTGCCCGTCGGCACCACCGTCTCGGGGAGCATCGAGCCCGCCAGGGATGTCGACGTCTTCGCGCTGGACGCCGTCGCGGGCCGCGCCTACCGGCTGAGTTGCGGCGGTGCCACCAGCAAATGCGGCATGAAGGTGCGCGGCCCCGGGGGCGAGCTGCTGTATCAGTCGGAGATGTACGAAATCAGCAAGAGGGGCGACACGTTCGACCTCCGGGGGATGCAGGAAGGCCGTCATACGGTCGAGCTGTTCGTCGCCTCGGCGATCCTCTTCAGCAACGGCATTGGCGACTACACCTTCTCTGTCGCCAACCTGGAACCTTGACCCGGGCCCTCACCGCTCCGAAGGCCCGAAGGACGTGTCGCTACCGACCTTCGGGCCCCATCCGGGAGGAGGACTAGAAAGACTCTTCCGGCACGTCCATCAGGTCCAGGTTGCCGTGCTCCACCATGCGAGCGGCGTGGGCGATGCCGGGCAGCACCTCGTGGCAGAACCAGCGGGCGCTGGCCACCTTGCCGCCGTAGAACGCCTTGTCGCCGGGGTTCGACTTCATCCGCTCCAGCGCGACGGCGGCGTGGCGCACCAGCAGCCAGCCGATGACGACCTCCGCCACGGCGGCCAGCACGCGGTTGCCTTGGAAGCCCACGTGGTAGACGGACTCGCCCAGCTTGCCCATCAGCGTGCCGAGCATCGTCTCCAACTGCCCCAGCGCTTCTCCCAGCGCGGCGCGCTCGGTCTTCAGCTCCGGGCCGCCCTCTTCACCCTCGGCCGTCTCACGGATGCGAGACAGCAGGCCCTGGAGCGTCGCGCCGCCATCCCGAGCGACCTTGCGCATCAGCAGGTCCAACGCCTGGATGTGCGTGGTGCCCTCGTAGAGCGAGTCGATCTTCTGGTCCCGGATGTACTGCTCCACCGGGTAGTCCGTCAGGTAGCCCGAACCGCCGTGCACCTGGAGCGACAGCGACAGCAGCTCGTACGCCTTCTCCGAGCAGTAGCCCTTCACCAGCGGCAGCAGCATGTCGTTGAGCACGTCCGCTTCACCGGCGGCGGTGGAGCGGTGGCCGCCCTGGATCTCCACCTGGTCCTGCGCGGACGCGGTGAACAGACACAGCGCGCGCATGCCCTCCGCGTGCGCCTTCTGCGCCATCAGCATGCGGCGCACGTCCGGGTGCTGGAGGATGGTGACGCGAGGAGCGGACTTGTCGCGCGCCTTCGCCAGGTCGCTGCCCTGCACGCGGTCCTTCGCGAACGACAGCGCGCGGAAGTAGCCCGCGGACAGCGCGGCCATGGACTTGAGGCCCACCGCCATGCGCGCGTTCTCGATGATGTGGAACATCTGCCGGATGCCGTCGTGCACCTCGCCCAGCAGCAGGCCGCGCGTGGGCTTGCCGTCGCCGAACGTCAGCTCGCACGTGACGGACCCCTTGAGGCCCATCTTCTTCTCCAGCTTGGTGCACACGACGTTGTTGTGCTCACCCATGCTGCCGTCCTCGTTCACCCAGTACTTGGGCACGACGAACAGCGACAGGCCCTTGGTGCCCGGCGCGGCGCCTTCCGGACGCGCCAGCACCATGTGGATGATGTTCTCCGCGATGTCCGACTCGCCGTTGGTGATGAAGCGCTTGACGCCTTCGATCTCCCACAGGTCGCCGTCCACGTGCCGGGCCTTCGTGCGCGCGGCGCCCACGTCGCTGCCGGCGTCGGGCTCGGTGAGCACCATGGAGCCGCTCCAGTTGCGCTCCATCATCTTCGCCAGGAAGCGCTTCTTCTGCGACTCCGTGCCCAGCCGTTCGATGATGCGCACCAGCAGGTTGCCCAGCGTGAAGAACGCCAGCGACGGGTTGCTGCCCAGCAGCAGCTCGAACGCGGCCCAGCCCAGCGACGGCGGCGCGCCCATGCCGCCCAGGTGCGGGGGCTGCTCCAGCAGGTGCATGCCCGCGTCATAGAAGGAGCCCATCGCCGCCTTGAGGCCGGGGGGCAGCTTCACCTCGCCGTTGATCAACTGGGGAGGGTTGTGCTCGGACTCATCGAAGCTCTTCGCCAGCTCCTCCGTGCACAGCTTGGAGAAGGCCTCCAGCGTCTGCCGGGCCGTCGCCTCGTCCAGGTCCCCGAAGGGCGCCTTGCCCAGCGACGTATGGCCGATGTCGAGGAACTCGAAGAGGTTGAACTCAATATCGCGGAGGTTGGGCGTGTAGTGCAGGGACGACGACGACATCGGCGGACTCCTCACGGTCGGCGCTGAAAACAGGCCCGCGCCAGGACTCGGCGCGGGCACGGACGGGACCGTGAGGGTATCCGAGATTGATTCAGGGGTCAGTCGCGCCGCGAGTGGATGACGCGCAGCGTCTCACGGCGCTCGAAGCGGTTGCCGGCGGCGTCACGGGCGACGAACACCAGCTCATACGTTCCGGCCGGGGTGCCCTCCGGGACGACGAGTGACGTGGTGAAGCGCAGGCCGTCCTCCGACGTGAGCTGCTGCTGCTCCTCGCCGAACAGCTCGCCGTACACGCTGACCTCCTTCGTGGCCTCCACCGCGTCCACGTCCAGCGTCAGGGTGTCCCCGGGGGTCAGCTCCCGCTGGGAGAAGGCGACCTCGAAGTCGTTGCCCTTGGAGTCCAGGCGGTAGCGCACTTCGCTGCGCTGCACGGTTCCATCCGCCAGCTCCGTGATGAGGAACACCGTGTAGTAGCCATCCGCGACGCCCAGCGGAACGAGGAACCGGCCGCGCCAGGCACCGGACACCGCGTCGAACGTGAGCGGCTTCACGAGGCCGAAGGGGAAGTAGGCCGTCACGCGGCGCGCATCGCGCGGGGCGCGCACGGAGATGATGGGGTCGCCGGGAGGAATCTCCTCGCGGCTGAGCGAACCGGACACCATGCCGTCGGGGAGCTGCACGGGGACCAGCTCCTTCACCGTCTCACCGTCGGGGTTGGTGCGCGCCACCTGCTCCACCGCGACGAAGGACGTGAAGCGGCTCATCAGGTGGTACTCAAGCGCGGTGTTCGTGATGCCCTGCACGATGTCGGGCGTCTCGCCGCGGTAGCCCTGCACGGTGAGTTCCTCGATGCGCTGGCGGGCCCAGAGGCTCTTGAGGGCGTCGTGCTCCGGGGCGACCTCCGGGAAGTGCACGGGCACGTCGAAGTGGCGGAGCTGACCGCGCACGCGGCCGGAGATGCGCAGCAGGCCGTCCCCGGTGCCGGTGAACTTGCCCACGAGGAACAGCGGCTGGCCGGCGAAGAGGTCCGGCACGGACTTCGGGTACACGTCGGTGACGGGCAGGCCCTCGGTGTCCACGACGAGCGACGTGAGGACGGGGCCGCGCATGCGCTGCTCGAACTCGCGAGCGACTTCCTCTTCAGGGCGGTTGAGGTTGACGAAGGTGGAGGCGCCCCGGCCCAGCTCGCCCATCTTCGCGATGAGGTAGCGGTTCACGCCGTTGCCCACGCCCGCGGCGAAGATGCGCGTCTCCTCGCGCAGGTGGGCCTGGAGCGTGCCCAGCACCGCGTCGTCCCCGCCGATGAGGCCGTCGGTCATGAAGAGCACCATGCGCAGGCGGGCCGGGTCGTTGGCGGGCACCATGGCTTCCTGCGCGGCGATGCGCACGTCGGTGCCGCCACCGCCCCAGAAGCTCGCGACGTAGGGCAGGGCGCTCTGGATGTTCTCCGGTGTGGCGGGGACGGCGCCAGGCGCGAACTTCGTCACCTGCGTGTCGAAGTTGAGGACCTGGAAGGTGTCCTCCGGCATCAGGTGGTTGAGCACCTCCTTCGTGATGGCCTTGGACTTTTCAATCGCGAGGCCGGACTGCGAGCAGGACGTGTCCAGGACCATGTACAGCTCGCGGGGGACAATCTCCTTCTCGGTGGGGGCGAGCTGCGGGTTGAGCATCACCATGAAGTAGCCGTGGTCCGCGCCGGGGTCGCGGTGCATGAGGACGGCGGGACGGATGAGCGCGTCGGCGACGACGTACTCCAGCGTGAAGTCCTTGTTGGGGATGCGGTCGTCGCGGCCCAGGCTGACGGTGGCGCGGGACTGGCGCTCGCGCTTCACCTCCACGCGGTGGGAGGTGGAGCGCAGCGAGTGCACGGGAAGGCCCGCGTCCAGGCGCACGGTGAGCTGGATGTCATGGCCGCTGCGCACGTCGGGCGGGAGCACGGGGGGCGTGATGCGGCTCGCGTCGGGGACGGTGGTGGTGTCCGGCGCGGTGCCTTCGCCCTGGCGCGTGGCCAGTTCCTCGCCGCCGATGTAGCGGGGGCCGACGACCATGGGGAAGGTGAAGCGGTAGGTGCCCGCGTCGTAGGTGAGGCGCTCCACGTAGTGGATCCGCACGCGGATGGTCTCACCGGGGAGGATGTTTGCGACGGATTGGGTGAAGACGTTGGGGCGCTCCTGGTCGAGCAGCGCGGCCGTCTTGCCTTCGGCCTTGGCGCGCTCGTAGGTGTCGCGGGCCTGCTCACGGGTCTGGATGACGCCCTGGATGACGCGAGCGCCGATGTGCAGCTCCATGCCGTCCACCGCGGCCAGCTCCGGCAGCGGGAAGACGTAGAGCGCTTCGAGCGGCGAGGCGTAGGGGTTCTCGAACACCTGCGTCACGGTGACGGAGGCGAGGAAGCCGCTGACCTCCGCGTCCACCTCCGTGTGCTTGAGGCTGAAGGTGAGGGGCGCGGTGTCCGGGCACCCGGTGTCCTCGGCCTGCTGACGCAGCAGCGCCACGAGCGTGCCCTGGGACACGGCGCCCTGGCTGACAGGGGCCACCGGGGGCGGGCACGGGGTTTGGGCGAAGGCCGGAAGGGCCAGCAGACAGACGAAGAGCGTGGCGAGCGTGACTCGCATGGACGGGACCTTGGGTTTCAGGGTGTGCCGGAGGGACATTGCAGCCCGTGGGCCAACGTCCCGCGCCCTGGAAACCCCTCGGAAGGACGGGGCGTGTGGGCCGCTCGGAGACACTTCGCGAGCATCCCCGTGGCCGTGCGGCCACACCCTGGGAGGGACCCGCCCTCGGCGTCAACCGCGAGGCAGGGACGGCGCGGTGCGCTTCCACGCCTCCAGTTCCTGCACGCGCCCGAGCCAGGCCCGGAGGTTCGCGTAGTCCGAAATCGGCAGGCGCGCCGGACCGGCGAGGGCGAACGACGCGGCCAGGGAGAAGTCCGCGAGCGTCAGGCGATCCTGCGCGACCCACGTCCTGTCCTTCAGGTGCGCGTCCAGGAGCTGCGCGTTCTGCGCGACGAGCGCCTCTCCCCGCGCGACCTCGGTTGGATCCGCCGGCCCGCGGCCCGTCTGGGCCTTCACGAAGTTCTCGAAGACGAGGATGGTGTTCGCCGGGGCCATGTGGGCCGCGCACCAGAAGAGCCAGCGGCTCACGTCGGCGCGGCCATGCGCATCCGTGGGGAGCAGGGTCTGCCCCGGGGTCTTCTCGGTCAGGTACTGCATGATGGCGCGCGACTCCCAGAGCAGGAAACCGTCGTCATCGAGGACGGGGACGCGCCCATTGGGGTTGAGCTTCAGGTGCGGAGCCCCGCGCTGCTCGCCCTTGGGCAGGTCGACCACGATGCGCTCGAGGGGCACGTCGAGGTGGGCGGCCACGAGCAGCACGCGGCGCGAGTTTCCGGACAAGGGATGGAAGTAGAGCTTCATGACAGTCCTCCTGGACCGCATCGGGTTGGATGGGAAGAAGCTTGCCCGCCCGCTGTGACAGGTGATTGTCAGGTATTGTCTGGCGCGTACGATTGTTCAGCGCCCCGAACGCACGAAGGCCCCCGGACTCGTGCTTCGGGTCCGAGGGCCTCCACCGTGCTCCCAGGTGTCTCAGCTGGACTTGAGCTGGAGCGTGGGCACCGCGCCCTCGCCCAGCACCAGGTGGACCTGACCCACCTTGGACGCGAGGTCCTTGTACGCCTCCAGCTCCTTGAGCCGCACCAGGAGCGGGTTCTCCGCCAGCACCTTCGCCGTCTGCGCCATGGACCGCGTGGCCGCCGTCTCCTCGCGGCGCATGATGACGTTGGCCTCCGCTTCCTTCTGCGCCTGGATGACCCGGTTGAGCAGCTCCTTCATCTCACCCGGCAGCACCACGTCCTTGATGCCGAAGCGCAGCAGCTCCAGGCCCACGTTCTCCGCCCCCGCCTTCACCTGCGAGAACAGCGACTCCGCCACCGCCTCCCGCGACGCCAGCAACTCATCCAGCGTCCGCGTCGCCACCGCCTCACGCGACGCCAACTGCATCGCCAGGTACAGCACGTCGTCCGGCGCCCGCGACACCACCGACAGCCGGCGCGCATCCGCCACCCGGAACGCCGCGGACAGGTTGAGCCGCAGCGACACGCGGTCCTTCGTCATCACCTCCTGGCCGGTGACGTGGAGCAGCCGCTCGCGCAGGTCGATGACCGCGAACTGCACCTTGTGCACCACCGTCCACGCCGCGTGACGGCCCGGAGGCAGGACGGCGTCCAGCACGCCGTCCACGTACCGCAGCGCCACGCTGCCTTCCGGAGCGGTGGCCTCCGTGTAGTCGGTGGAGGGGATGAGCGCGCGCACCTCGTCGCTCGGCGGTGACGTCACCACCCCGGACACGTCCACGCGCTCCACCCGCACCGTAGGCGTCTCAGGCCGACCGGTACGACCGGGCAGCCGCTGCGCCGTCCACACCTGGTGCTGACCCCGCTTCAGCCACTGCACCGGCTGGCCGTGATGGAAGAGGATGGCACGCTCGTCCGCGCCCAGCTCCACCACCTGGAGGTCCTTCTCCGGCACCAACGCGAGCTTCGCCTCGTCCAGGCGGATCAGCGGCTGCTCAACCGAAACGCGCTCGAAGCGGACGTGCTGGAAGGGACGCACCACCCAGTGCCGACCCGGCCCCAGGTACTGCTCCGCCCGCCCGTTCACCACGACGAACAGCCGCTCGTTCTGCGCCACTTCCACCCGACCGATGCTCATGACACGCCACCCCTGTTGCCTCCCGCGAAGGGGAGGGTGCTGCGAAAAAGAAGAAAGGATCCGAACGAGAAAAAGAGACCCCGCCGCTCACGGGCGCTTCCCGCGGACAGACCGTCCCGCCCGCCTCCCGCCGTCCGCGCGTTCGCACCGGATGCCGGTCACGGACGGCGACCAGAGCGTTCCGCGAGCTGCACGGAAGCCTCCAGAGGCCCTGGTGACCGACCAGGCTGCGACGAGGAGATGGAGGACGCGGTGGACCCGCGCTGACACCAGCGAAACGACGGGGTCTCCAGCGAACGAAGGAATCGAACCTTCGACACCGAGATTGGATTCTCGTGCTCTACCAGTGAGCTAGTTCGGGTGATGTCCGTGCAAGGGACGTTCATGCACGCCTGTCGGCAGCGCGCGACCGGTCGACCTTCGATGGTGGGGGAATGCGCGGAAGCGATGGCCTTGAAGTACGTCCGAAACCCGTGCCCCGACGCAGAGCGCCGCTGCCTGGAACCGGAAGCCTCGGGCCAGCCCCGTGCACCCCCTGAAGCGCCGACGGGAGCACCAGACGCGTGCACCCAATAAACCTGACACGCCCACGCGAACGAAACTCAGCCCCGCGTCACGTCCCACCAGCCGAACCACATCACGCGCTCCTCCGCGAGAATCTCCCAGCCGGGCGCATGCACGTAGCCCCCCACCCGCAGGCCCGCGGCCTCCAGCGCGCGCACCGTCTCCTCGGAGGACCACAGGTGCAGCGTCACCTCCGAGTCCGCCGTGCCCACCGTCCGCGTGGCGTGCTCGTGCGCCTCCAACCCCGGCCTCCGCTCCAGCACCGTGAACAGCATCCGGCCCCCGGGCTTCAGCGCCCGGCCCAGGTGTCCCAGCACGCGCGGCAGGTCGTCACAGAAGTCCAGGCACCCAATCACCAGCGCCACGTCGAAGTGGCCCAGCTCCACCGGCACAGGCTCCAGGTAGCTGTGCACGCGCCACGTGCCCGAAGGCCGTGAACGCTTCGCCAGCTCCAGCATCTCCGGCGCGAAGTCCAGGCCCACCACGTCCACGGACGCGTCCAGGCCGCGCGTGTGGAGCCCCGGCCCGCAGCCCACGTCCAGCACGCGCATCCCCGGGGCCACGGCTTCCGCGAGGAAGCGCTCCACGCGGTCGCCGTAGCGGTGCAGCGCGGGGTAGAGCACCTCGTAGGCGGAGGCGATCTCCCCGTACACCCTCGCGACGGTGGATCCGCCGGGCCTCATCTCAGACCCGGGTGCTCCGCCGTCCGCTTCATCCACCCTGCCGCGCACCGTCGCACGGTATCACAGCGAGGTGTTGCCCCCGCTCTTGCGGAACACCGCGAGCGACCGCCCGGCCATGTCGAACCTGCCCGGCTTCATCTCCTCGTCGCCGCGCTTGTCGTCCGCCGTGTACAGCTCCAGCATCCACTTGCCGCCTTCACCCACCGGCGGCACCGTGAAGGCCACCGTGTCGTGGTGCGCGTTGAGCAGCACCAGCAGGGAGTCCCCGCTGACGCGCTGCCCGCGCTCGTCCGGCGTGGGGATGGCGTCGCCACCCAGCAGGTACGCCAGCGACCGCACGAAGGGCTTCTGCCAGTCCTCCGGCCCCATCTCCGTGCCATCCGGACGGAACCACGCCAGGTCCTTGTGCTCGGAGTCCCACAGGTGCTCGCCCTGGAAGAAGCGGCGGCGCTGCAACACCGGCTGCCCGTGGCGGAAGTGGATCAGCTTGCGCGTGAACGCGAGCATGTCCTGCTTGGTCGAATCCAGGTTCCAGTCCACCCACGACAGCTCGTTGTCCTGGCAGTAGGCGTTGTTGTTGCCCTTCTGCGTGCGGCCCATCTCGTCGCCCGCGACAATCATGGGCACGCCGTTGGACATGAAGAGCGATGCCAGGAGGTTTCGCTTCTGGCGCTCGCGCAGGGAGATGATGTCCTTGTCGTCCGTCTCTCCCTCCACGCCGCAGTTCCACGCCTGGTTGTCATCCGCGCCGTCGCGGTTGTGCTCGCCGTTGGCCTCGTTGTGCTTGGAGCTGTACGTCACCAGGTCGTGCAGCGTGAAGCCGTCGTGCGCGGTGACGAAGTTGATGCTCGCCTGGGGACGCCGGCGCGCCGCCGCGAACAGGTCCGCGCTGCCCGTGAGCCGGTAGCCCACCTCCGACGCCTGGTTCTCGTCGCCCTTCCAGTACTTGCGCAGCGCGTCCCGGTACTTGCCGTTCCACTCGTGCCACGGCGACGGGAAGCCGCCCACCTGGTAGCCGCCCATGCCCACGTCCCACGGCTCCGCGATGAGCTTCACGCGGCTGAGCACCGGGTCCTGGTTGATGATCTGGAAGATGGGCGCGTTCGGGTCGTAGCCGCCCTTGCCCACGCGCCCCATCACCGTGGCCAGGTCGAAGCGGAACCCGTCCACGTGCATCTCCTCCACCCAGTAGCGCAGCGAGTCCACCACGAAGCGCGCCGTCTGCGGGTTGGAGGTGTTGATGCTGTTGCCGCACCCGGTGAAGTCCAGGTAGTGCCGCGCCTCCGGCATCGTCCAGTAGTACGACGCGTTGTCGATGCCCTTGAACGACAGCGTGGGCCCCAGGTGGTTGCCCTCGCACGTGTGGTTGTACACGACGTCGAGGATGACCTCGATGCCCGCCGCGTGCAGCGACTTCACCATCGACTTGAACTCCGCCACCGCGCCGCCCGGCGTCTTGCGGCTCGCGTAGCGCTGCTCGGGTGAGAAGTAGTTCAGCGTGCTGTAGCCCCAGTAGTTCGACAGGCCCTTGTCGTTGAGGAACGAGTCGTCCGCGAACTCGAACACCGGCAACAGCTCCACCGACGTGACACCCAGCTTCTGCAGGTGCTCGATGATGGCCGGCGAGCCCAGGCCCGCGTACGTGCCGCGCTGATGCTCCGGCACGCCCGGGTGCTTCATCGTGAGGCCGCGCACGTGCGCTTCGTAGATGACCGTCTTGCGCCAGGGGATGTCCAGGCGCCGGTCATTGCCCCAGTCGAAGAAGTCGCTCACCACCACGCCCTTGGGCATGCCGGCGGCGCTGTCGCGCTCGTCGCGCATCAGGTCCTTCTTCGGATGGTCCAGGGGGTAGCCGAACACCGGCTGCTTCCAGTCCACCTCGCCGTGCAGCGCCTTCGCGTAGGGGTCCACCAGCAGCTTGTGCGGGTTGCAGCGGTGGCCCTTCTCCGGCTCGTAGGGGCCGTGCACGCGCAGGCCGTACAGCGTCCCGGGCTCCAGCTCCGGCACGTAGCCGTGCCAGACGAACTCCGTGCTCACGGGCAGGTCGAAGCGCTCCAGCTCCTTCGTCGGGTCCGCCTTGTCGAACAGGCAGACTTCCACCCGGGTGGCCACCTGCGAGTACACCGCGAAGTTGGTTCCCGAACCGTCGAAGGTCGCGCCGCGCGGCCAGGGCTTGCCCGGCCAGATCTCCCGCTTGCTGCTCATGGGTATCGCTCGATTCCGTGGGGAAACTGCCGGCGGAATCTGGGTGCGACCGCGCGGTGCGGCAAGACGTCTGGACATGCCGACTGTCCACCCGAGAGCGATTCATCGGGTGGTTTGGGGCGCAAATGCCTGATTTTCAAGCCGCGACGGCATGGTCCAGCGAGCGCCAGGTGCCCAGGGCCCAGTCCTGCTCGTCTGGATCATCGAAGCTGACGACGCACAGGGCGCGGCGGGTGCCGGAGCGGCACAGGGCCGTCAGCCGGCAGTCCCCGGGCTCGACGTGGAGCGACGCGCGGCCGCTGACGCGGGCCCCGTGGTGCTCCAGCTCCAGGGCACGCCGCTCCGGACTGGTGGGCGCCAATTGCTCCTCCGCCGAGTCCTCCAGGGGCAGCACGCGCACGGTGCGGCGGTGGTCCCGGGCCACCCAGCTCCCATCGCCCAGGCGCGTTTCGACCAGGGAGCCGGGGATGCGGATCTCCCACCCCTCGGGAAGCGCCACCTGCACGGAGCCCCGCCGGTAGCCGATGGAGGGCCCGGTGCCGGGCGACTCCAGGGCGTGGCGGTGGACCTCTTCCGCCAGCGTCCCGCCCACGCCCAGGTAGCCGAGCACCTCCTGCCACTCGCGCCACGGGTAGGGGAGCGTGGGGTCCTCGCGCCATGCCTGCTCCAGCAGCCGGGCCACGTCGCGCAGGCGCTGGCGCTCTTCCTCCAGGAGGGGCGCGCGCCAGACGATGTCCGTCCACAGGCGGCACAGCGCGCGGTTGAAGCGCACGCGCGCGTCCAGGCCGGGCGTCCACCAGGGGAACACGTCCGTGCCCTGGCGCGGGTCGTCCATCACCGCGCGCAGCCATTTCTCGTCGCGGGGGCCCATGGGCGTAAGCAGCGCGCCCGGGTGCTGGAAGGTGTGGCCGAAGCGCATGGACAGCGCGAAGCCGGAGTTGCCCATGCTGCGCATGAGCACCACCTGCCCCACCGACTGCTGCAACCACGTCAGCATGTGCCCCTCCACCGGGCCGGCATCGCCCGTGTGGAAGTAGCCCGTCGCATCGCCCACGCCCAGGTCCTCGTCGGGCGGCGCCCAACTGACGCCGTGCGCGTCGCCCAGGGACTTGAGCAGGTCGCACAGGAACAGGTGGTAGCCGGGGCCCACGGCGCTGGTCTCCGCGGAGACGACGATGCGCTCCTGCGTGGCGGCCAGCAGCGACACCTCGCCTGCGGCCGGATGCAGACGCAGGCGCAGCACGGGGGCCGCCTGGGGGCCTTCCTCGATGCGCGAGGACTCCAGCATGTCCCCCACGGTCCGCTGGACCCAGCCCTCCACCCGTTCGAGCCAAGCCTGCGGCGCCTCGGGGGGGGCGGGCAGCGGGTCGCTTGCTCCTCGTCGGCCTGCCAGCAACAGCTTCATGCGTCGTGCGCCTTCGGTTCGGGTGGTGGGCGTGAAAACCGTGTCGGGACCGGTGCCAGGACCTCCTTGGATAAGCCTCTCGCGCCTCCCTGTCATCCTGGGATGCTCACGGCCGGAGGGCAGTGTCCGCCCTGGACGCACCTGTCGGAGCGGCCGGAGGGCCTGCGGAAATCCCGGACGCGCCCCACCCTTGGACTGACTGAAAGGAGGCGTTCGTCATGAGCAAGAAGGACGTGCTGCACATTCCCCTGGAAGGGTTGCCTCCGGTGCCGGAGCGCCAGGCTGGAACGGAGGACGAGGAGCGTGAACACCGCGTGCCTCCCACCGTGGATCCCGACAGCGGGCCGGGCGAGTCGCATGATCCGTTGATCATCAACCCGGTGATCAGCCCCCGGTCGCCATACCCGGGCGTCAGCGTGACTTGAGGCTTTTCGCCCCGCAGCATCCAGGACCCCGCTGACGCCTCGCGCGTCGGCGGGGTTTGTCGTTGGCATCGAACGTACGAAGCGCCCGCGACCTGCGAGGAGGTCACGGGCGCTCGGGGTGTCACCGCGTTGCCGCCGTGGATTTCACGGCAGCCCGGTGGAGACCTAGCGCGTGGTGCCGCTGTTGGGCGACAGGGTGCCCGTGGAGTCCGGCACCGGCGTGTTCATGTTGCCCTTGGGCGCGTTCGGGTCGAGCGTGGAGTCGCTGGGGAGGCTGCCGTCCTCCGGCATGGCGCTGTCATCCGTGGACATGCCGGAGCCGCCCGTGCCCGGCTCGGTCGTCTCGCCGTCGTGCACGCCCGGCTCGCTCTCGCTGGTGCCCGCGCCGCCGGTGCCCGGATTGAGGCTGTCGTCGCTGGCGGGCGGCAGCGTGGAGTCATCCGTCATGCCGGAGCCGCCGGTGTCCGTGTCCGAAGGCGGCAGCTGCGAGTCGGGCGTCGTGCTGCCCGTGTCGTAGCCGGAGCCGCCGCTGCTGGGAGGCGGCGTGGTGGTGGTGCCGGTGCCCGTGGTGTCCGTCCCGGTGCCCGTCGTGGACTCCGTGCCCATGGTGGAGTCGGAGGCGGGCGTGGGCTCCGTGCCGCGCGTCGCGGATTGATCCGACTTACAGCCCGTGCCGAGCGCCAGCGCGCCCACGAGGACCGCCGCGACCGTCAGTTGCTTCTTCAGGAAGCTCTTCATGTGATTCCCCCGGATGGAGTCAGACTGCTGGTTGGAAGGGTTCCGACTGCCTGCTGGACCGAAAGTGAGCAGGCCCGGGGGTGTGTGCAGGGGTGGCTCCTCCGCCTGCCTGCTCGGGGAACGGCACTGGCAGGCGGGGTCGCGGGGTTGCATCCGCGCGACTGTCCATCGCACCGCACGCCTGGAGGACCGCCGTCCGATGCGCCGGGGTCCTTTTTGGGGAATGGGAAGGCCCTAGCGCCCCACGCCCCCGTCGAGCACGGAGCCGCCGCCCGGCGGTGTCACGGAGTTGCTGGACGTGTTGGTGTCCGGCGACAGCGTGGTGCCCGCCCCCGGGGCGGTGGTGCCCGTGCTGGGTGGCAGCACCGCGCCACTGCCGCTGACGGTATTGCCCACGCCCGGCGCCGCGGTGCTGCCGGTGTTGGGCGGCAGCACCGCGCCACTGCCGCTGACGGTGCTGCCCGCGCCGGGGGCGGGCAGGCTGCCCGTGTTGGAGGGCATCACGGCGCCGGCGCCGGTGACGCTGCCCGGTGCGGCGCCGGTGACGCTGCCCGGTGCGGTGCCGGTGGCGGTGCCGGGTGCGGTGCCGGTGGCGCTGCCCGGTGCGGCGCCGGTGATGGACGACGGCGCGGTGTAGGGCTGCGGGAGCACCGCGCCACTGCCGCTGCCGCCCGTGTCGGTCCCCGGGTCGCCGTAGGTCCGCGTGGAGACAGGCTCCGTGACGCTTCCGGCGGGCGCGGGCGGCAGGCTGCCCGCGGGAGCCGCCGGATTCGGCTGCCCGGTGGTGATGGCGCCCGCGGAGTTGGGGTCCACCTGCGCGAGCAGGACGGGGGACTCGGTGGCGTCGCAGGCGGAGCCGAGCGCCAGGGTGCCGGCCGCGAGGCCCATCCAGATCCATTGCTGAGACATCGTCCCGCTCCTTTGCGCGTGCGCGGCCGGGCGGACGACGCCTCGGCCATCAACTGGCGGGCGTGGGCCGGTGAGGACCCTGCCCATCATCCACGAGGTGCTCACCCCGGGGGCGCGACGGAACCGCACGGCGGCGCCGCTTGCGTTCGGAGAGCACCAGCAGCAGGGCCGGGAAGGTCACCAGCATGACGAGCAGGTTCATGCCGAAGCCCAGGTTCGCCAGGGCGCCAATGGAGTTCAGGCCCGGGTGGTCCGCGAGGAACAGCGCGCCGAAGCCCACCGCGCTCGTGAGCAGGCCGCCACAGATGGCCTTGCCCGTCTCCGAGTACACCCGCACGAAGTCGCTCCCCGGTGACGCCAGCCGGGTGATGAGGTGCACGCCCGCGTCCACCGTCGTCCCGATGAGCACCGGGATGACGAGGATGTTGAGGTAGTTGAACTCCAGCTTCATGAGCGGCATCAACCCCAGCAGCGCGAACACCGACACCACGGTGGGTGTCAGGCACAAGAGCGCGGTGCGCAGTCCGCCCAGGGTGATCCACATCGCGAGCAACACCGCGAGCGTCGACCCCAGCAGGATGAACGGCGCTTCGTGCGACACCAGGTCCAGGATGTCCGCGAGCACCAGCGACTCGCCGGCCACCACCGCGGGCCGTCCATCCGGCAGCGCCACCCCGCGCACCTCCTTCGCCAGCTTGCGCATGGCCTGCCCGTCGGACTGGTCCACGGACGGATACACCACCACGAAGCCCGTGCCCTTCTCCCCGCGTCCCTCGAACTGCTGGCGCACGCCCGGCGGCAGGTCCGCCACGGAGAACGGCGCGGCCCGCACCTGATGGCGCAGCTCCGCCAGCTCCTCCCGCTGCCGGGCGGTGAGCTGGCCCTCGGGCACGCGCTCCAACAGCCTCCCGATGTCCTTCAGGATGACCTGCTTGCGGGCCTGCTCCCCGGGCACCAGGCTTTCGAGCGACGCGACGAAGTCCACCTTGGAGTCCGCGCCCAGTTGCTGCTTGCGCGCCTGGAGTTCCTTGACGACCACCGCCTCCTCCTCGCGGGAGTCGGTCAGCACCACCAGGGGCATCTGCGTGTAGCCGATGAGCTGGTTGACGGCGCGGTCCAGGACGAACGAGTCGAGGTTCTCATCCTCCAGCGACGACACCTTGTAGTCGAACCGCAGGCCCGGCACCTGCGTGAGCAGTCCCGCGACGATGAGCGCGGACGCCAGCGTGAGCGCCCCGCGCCGCCGCATGATGACGTGACCCAGCGGCGCTTCCTGCGTCCGGGTGGACGTCTTGCGCGGCGTCCAACCGTGACGGGCCACGAGGCCCAGCACCGCCGGCAGCACGAGCACGTAGGCCAGGATGATCACCAGCATGCCCACGCCCGCGATGACGCCGAACTCGCGGAACGCCCGCAGGCCGGAGGTGCCCAGCACGAAGAACGTGAGCGCCGCCACCAGCGCGGACACCAGCGCCGCGCCGCCCGTGTGTGTGAAGGCCTCGCGCGTGGCCTGCTCGGAAGCCATCCCCTCTCCGCGCAGGTTCAGGTACCGCCCCAGCAGGTGGATGCCGTGCTCCACGCCCAGGCCGCCCAGGATGGCGCCCAGGAACGCGGTCAGGATGTTCACCTGGCCATACGCCACGCCCACCAGGCCATACGTCCACGCGAGGCCCGCCCCCACCGGCGCCAGCACCATCCCCACCGCGAGCATGCTGCGGAAGTGCAGGAACAGGTACAGCAGCACCAGCACCCCGGCCACCGAGGAGGCCACCGCCACGTCGCGGGTGATCTGCGACTGGAGATCCAACTTCTTCTGGAACGTGCCGGTGATCTCCGTGTGGAAGCCGGGCCCGTACTTGGACAGGTCCTGCTGCTTCACCACGTCCTGGACCTCGTCGACGATCTTCCGCGAGAACGTCAGGTCCGAGGACGACGTCTCGGGCTTGGCCAGCACCACCACGCGGCGCTCGGCGGGGTCCAGGTAGAATTCGCTCGGGTTGTTGGACAGGCGCGTCACCGCGTTGCCGCCGTACTTCTTCTCCAGGTCGGAGAAGTCCAGCGACGGGGCCGGGTCGTCGTCCTCCAGCGACACGAAGAGCGGGTTGGCGTGCAGCCGCTCCCAGGTGAGGCGCGCCTCGATGCGGCGCTCCACCTCCTTCAAATCTTCTGGCGACAAAAAGTAGAGCGCATGGTCGCGGAAGAAGCGGCTGGGGCGGGTGATTTCCACGTACCGGATGCCTGGCAGGGCTTCCAGCTTCGGCGCCAGGTCTTGCGCGAACCGCTGGAGCTGTTCGGGGTCCGCTTCATCGCCGACCACCACCACCCACCCCAGGGCCCCGTAGCGCTCCTCCTGGGTCTTGATGGCCTGCACGCTCTTGAAGGACTCGGGCAGCAGGTCCGCCAGGTTCGCGTTGAGGGTCAGGTTCCGGGCGCACAGCAGGCCCACGCCGGAGAGGAGCAGGGCGCATAGCAGGGCGACGATGGGGCGGCGGTGGTTGTGCGCGGCGAGCGCACCCAGCGAGCGCTCCACCCGGTGCATCCACGAACGTTCGGCTGGCGAAGACGGGTCCGAGGCCATCAACCGTGGGCGCCCGTGCCTGGGTCCCGGCTGCGGCCGGCCCGTGGGTCACGCGGCGGCATCCCCTCCCTGGGGCGCCTGCTTCCTGGCAGGGGCCGTCGGAACAAAAGCTGGCCATGCCACGGACCTCCGGCACGCCAGCGCGAAGGCCGCGCCCGCCCGGCCGCCCAAGACGGGGGACAGCACGGGAAGGGCGGGGCCCTGACGTACGCGCCCGACGTACACGCGGGAGGAGGATCCACTGGCGGGCCGCCCGCCGGGGTTGCATACCTGCGTGTTTGTTTCAGCGACGCCTTCTTCCCCGTCGGAGCATGCGGCCGGGAAGGCCCCCGGGACGGTGCCTGGACGCACGGTGGCTCGGGGCATATACGCGTGAGCGGCCCGGTTTGGGTGGGCTCAAGATGAGGAAGTCACATCCATGAGTGAGATGCGGTGGTCCGAACGGTTCGAGGCTGCGATGGGCTCCCTGGCGGTCCGCGGCCACCGACGACCCTGGGTGGCGCTGTTCGTGACGCTGGTGCTGACGGGCATGGGCACCTTCCTCGCCCGCAACCTATCGCTCAACGCGGACCTGGCGAACCTGCTGCCCAAATCCTTCCAGTCCGTGCAGGACCTGGAGAAGCTGCGCACGCGCTTTGGCGGCATGGGCAACGTGGTGGTGGCCGGCATCGGCGCGGAGCCGGAGCAGCTCAAGCAGTTCGTGGATGACATGGCGCCCAAGCTGGGAGGCCTGTCGGAGATCCGCTTCGTCAACTACCAGCGCCCCAGCAAGTTTTTCGAACAGCACGCGCTGTACTACGTGGACCTGCCGGACCTGAAGCTCATCCAGGAGCGCATCGACGCGCGCTTCGCGTGGGAGAAGGAGCAGGCCAACCCGCTCTTCGTGCGGCTGGAGGAGTCGCCGCCCCCGTCGCTGGACTTCACCGACATCGAGCAGAAGTACACCGGCGGTGCCAACCAGCGCCTGTCGGGGACGGGCCAGGGCGGTGAGCTGTACTACCTGGATCCGCAGGAGCGCATGGTGGTGATGCTGCTCAAGGCGAAGGGCAGCTCCGCGGACCTGGGCTACTCCAAGAAGGTCATCGCGCAGGTGCAGGACTACCTGTCCAAGCAGGACCTGTCCAAGTACGGGCCCGGCTTCCGCACGGAGATCACCGGCACGTTCAAGAAGAAGATCGACCAGCAGGGCGTCATCACCGGCGACCTGGCGCGCGCGTCGTCGCTGGCCATCGTGTTGCTGCTGGCGTACCTGGCGTTCCACTTCCGCAGCGCGCTGTCGGTGGGCCTCACCATGGCCCCGGTGGCCGCGGGCCTGATGTGGACCTACGGCTTCGTGGGCGTGGCGTACGGGCAGGTGAATCTGCTGACGGGCTTCCTGGCCGCGGTGCTGGGCGGCCTGGGCGTGGAGCACGGCATCCACCTGTTGGGCCGCTGGGGGACGTTGCGCTCGGAGGGCATGACGTCGGAGGAGGCGGTGCGGGAGACGTTCAGCCACACGGGCTTCTCCGCGCTCATCTCCGCGCTGGTGGCGGCGCTGACGTTCCTGAGCCTGTCGCTGTCGGAGTTCCGAGCGTTCCACGAGTTCGGCGTCATCGCGGCGGTGGGCATGATGGTGAGCGTGGGCTCCTACCTGCTCATCCTGCCGGCGATGCTGGGCGTGGTGTCGAAGTGGGGTTGGACGCCGCGCACGCACCAGGGACAGTCGGGGCCCATGGCGGTGCTGGCGCGCTTCCTGCCGCGTCGCTACCGCGCGGTGGCGCTGGTGCTGGGCGTGGCGCTGGTGGCGCTCATCAGCCAGGCGTACCGGGTGACGTTCAACTACGACTCCACGAAGCTGGATGACGTGTCGCTGCCGAGCGTGCGGTTGGACCGCCGCATCGACCACATCCTCGGGTACTCGGCGACGCCGGTGGTGGTGTTGACGGACAAGGAGGGCCAGGAGCGCGAGGCGGTGAACCAGCTCCTGGCGCGCAAGCAGCAATTCGGCAAGGACTCCACCATCGACTTCGTGGGGGCGCTGGAGGACCTGGTGCCCCAACAGCAGCAGGAGAAGCAGGCGCTGCTCCAGTCCATCCACAAGAAGCTGTCGCGCATCGACCCGGAGAAGGTGGCCAAGGAGACGCGCGCCAACCTGGTGCGCGCGGTGCGGATGTCGGACGCGAAGCCCTTCACGCGCGAGGACCTGCCGGTGAGCCTGCGCCGCCAGTTCGAGCCCGCGGCCGGCCAGAAGGGCGGCGTGGTGCTGGTCTACGCGAACGTGAGCCTGTCGGACGGCGTGGGCACGCGGCGCTTCACCAAGGAGGTGCGCAACCTCCAGTTGTCGGACGGCAGCCAGGTGTCCGCGGCGGGCGAGGCGCTCATCCTGGCGGACATCCTGGACATGGTGGCGAAGGAGAGCCCGCGCATCCTGGTGGCGGCGGTGCTCAGCGTGTTCTTCGCGATGTGGATGACGCTGGGGAGCCTGCGCAACGCGCTCATCTGCATGCTGCCCACGCTCTTGTCCATCGCGGGGCTGGTGGGCCTGATGGCCATCCTGGGGTTGCAGTTCAACTACCTGAACATCGTGGTCATCCCGGTGCTCATCGGCACCACGGTGGACGCGGGCGTGCACCTCATTGAGCGGCTGGGCGAGCCGGGCGCGGACTTCGTCACGGTGTACGCGGAGACGGGGCGCGCCATCACGGGCGGTCTGCTCACGAGCGCCATCGGCTTCCTGGCGCTGGTGTTCGCCAAGCACCCGGGCCTGAACTCCATTGGCGACCTGGCCAACCTGGGCTTCGCGGTGAACATGGTGGTGGTGCTGGTGGGCTTCCCGGCGCTGCTCCTGCTGGTGGACCGCTGGCGCAACAAGCACAGCGCCACGCCGACCTCGACGACGGACGACGAAACCCCGCATCCCGCGCCGGAGAGCTGAAGCGCGGTGACGCGGTGACGCTGTGAAGAGGCCCCGGTGTCCGCACCGGGGCCTTCTTCATTGCGGGGTGGGGACGGGCACCCTCACGGTGCGCAGAGGTTGAAGCAGGTTTCCATCTCCGCGGTGCATCTCGGCTTGCAGGTGGGGTTGGAGAAGGGACCGCTGTTGCAGAGGATCCCACACCGGACGTACCCCACCGCGCACGCGTTGCGACACTCCTCGACGCTGGCGGCGGTGACTTCCGGCACGCTCGGGGCGGATGGGGAGGATTCTTCCCCCGGCTCCATGGGACCGCAACCTGCGGACATCCACAGCAGTCCCAGCCCTGCCAGCCACTGCATCCGCTTCGACATGGTGATGCCCCCTGTCCTGTGCGGACCTCTTCTTAGCGCGGGCCCGGAGCCACACGGGTGCGGGTACGTCATTTGCTAAGGCATGCTGTCATGGCCATGACGCGACCTCTCGCTGTCCTCCTCTTCCTCTGCTGTGCGAACGCGATGGCGGAGGGGCCGAAGAAGCCGGTCCCCACCCCGAAGCCCAAGGCCGCCGTGTCCTGCGCGAGCGCCCCCCTGTTCCAACGCTATGCGCGGCTGGGGTGGGTGGAGGCGCTCCCGGATGGCCGGGTGCGCCTGTCGGTGGTGCTGGATGCGCACGGCGCCGACTGCGGCACGGGGGACTGCTACTTCACGACCGTGAAGGCGCTGTTCCGTTTCTCAGGCGATGGCGGATGCCGCGTGCAGGACGTCGACGTGTGGTCGCAAGAGGAGGTCCATTGCGAGCTGAAGGACCGGCCCCAGGAGCCACCCAGCAAGCCCCAGCAGGAAGTCTTCGTCCCCAAGGGGGCCGCGAACCTGTCGGATCCGAAGCTGACGAAGCTCACCCTGCGCACGCGCAAGGGCGACCGGGCGTTCGTCATCCTCCCGGAGAACCTCTTCTTCTTCGAGGACGTGAAGCCAGGCGCGCCGCTCCACACGACGCTCCCGAGCGACGATGACGATGAGTCCGAGTGCTGCTGGGGCGCGTCCATCGCGAGCTCACACTTCCTGCCCCTGTACGAGGACGGGAAGTAGCCCGCGTCCCTAAGCGGCCTGCTCCGGCACGCCCGTCCACGCGGCCACGAAGTCCGCGAGTCCCCGCAACTGCCGGTCATTCAGCGTCGCCTGCCACCGCGCGTGGCGCACCGCCCGGTACGCCTCCGGCGCATCCCAGCCGCGCGCCACCATCACCGCCAGGCCCATCAGCGGCCCCCGGCCCACGCCGTGCTCGCAGTGCGCGTACAGCACGCCGCCCGCGTCCAGCCGGGGCAGCGCCCACCGCACGCCCTGCGACAACTGCTCCACCGACGGCGGATAGCGGTCCGTCACCGGCAGGTGCAGCAGCTCGATGCCCAGCGCCGCCAGCGCCTCGCGGTCGTCACAGCGCTCCGCGCGCAGGTCGATGACCGCCGTGATGCCCCGGGCCTTCAGCTCGCCGTAGCGCGCGCGGGACACGCCGCCGCCCACGTGCAGCCACTCGTTCACCCGCGACACGTTGAGGGCGCGCTTGCCGGGCAGCTTGGTGGTCCACTCCACCCCGCGCGCCACCACCCGCAGCACCTGCTTGCGCACGAACCCCCGGACGCCCGGGACGTGATGCACCGACCGAAGCAACGACTCGCTCACGAAACCCTTCGCCTCCGGCTACTCGCCTTCCACCGTGACTTCCATCAAACCCTCGACCGGCGGCTTGCCCGCGCGCTCAAGCACCGCGCGGTGCAGGTACGTCACCGGCGAGCCCACCATCGGCTTCACCAGCCCGCTCAGCACGCCCAGCGACTCCACCGGCGCGCTGCGCTGCAACAGCGTCTTGCTGCGCACCGTCAGGGCCGGCTTGCCCTCGCGGTCGGTGAACTCCGCCCGCCACGCGCTGCGCTCCTTCTGGCCCGTCTGCGCCAGCGTGAACGCCTCCAGCAGCTGCGGCTGCCCCTTGTCCTCCCAGAGGTACACGGGCGCGTAGTCACCTTCCTGGCCCTCGCGCGCGAGCACCACCGCGCGCTGCGGGCCCCGGAGCGCGCGGAATCTCACCCAGCGCTTCGCCAGCTTCGCCGGCGCGATGGTGCTGCGCGAGTGGTCCACGTACCCGCCGCCCGTCAGCGACACCTCCGCGGCCTTGGGCACCTGGAGCGTCACCTTCACGGGGCTCGAGCCCACCAGCACCTCGTGCCGGTAGCGGTCCTTGCCCAGCTCGATGGTGGAGCCCTCCGGCGACCACGGCTCCGGCTTCTTCGCGTACTCCAGCGCCACCTTGCCGCCGTCCAGCGCTGCCTCCACGGACAGGCCGGCGTCCGTCACCTTCGCGCTGCACGTGCCCACCTTGAGGGTGTCGGTGGCCGCGTCGTAGCTCCACTCGCGTCCGCCCACCCGCGTCTGCGGGGACCAGACCGGCTTGCCCGGGCGCAGCACCGTGGCGCGGCAGATGCCCGTGCGAGACCCCGGGCCGATGTTCGTCACCGACAGGTTCACCGTCACGTAGGTGCCGTCGTCCGCGTCCGCGACGAAGGTGAAGCTCTCGCCGTACCGGTCGCTGGAGTTGAACGCCACCTCCAGCGCACCCGCCGCCGCCACCCCCGGCAGCAGCGTCAGCAGGGCCC
>NZ_RAWI01001018.1 GCF_003612125.1 Corallococcus praedator | reverse complement strand
CCGCAGACGGCACCTGCGTGCACCTGCCGGTGCAGCGCAACCTGCACCGCGACGGCATTCTGGCCGTGACCGAGGTCCACGCATTGAATGTGCCTCCAGCGCTCGCAGAACAAGCGGTAGCAGCTGCGAAATCTGTAGCAGAGGGCCTGAAGTACGTGGGCGTGCTCTGCGTGGAGTTCTTCGTGCTCGACGACGGCGCGCTGGTGGTCAACGAGATCGCCCCGCGCCCGCACAACAGCGGCCACTACAGCCAGAACGCCTGCGATGTGTCGCAGTTCGAGCTGCAGGTGCGCACCATGGCGAACCTGCCGCTCACTCAGCCCCGCCTGCACAGCCCGGCCGTCATGCTCAACCTGCTGGGCGACCTGTGGTACGCCCACGGCGCCCACGCGCAGACCCCGCCGTGGGATGCGGTGCTGGCCCTGCCCGGCACGCACCTGCATCTGTAC
>NZ_RAWI01001017.1 GCF_003612125.1 Corallococcus praedator | reverse complement strand
GCCAAGGTCCTCTGCGTCGATCACAATCTCGACTCGGCGAAGGAAACCGTCGAGATGATCGGCGTCAACCAGGGCACGGCGGCGGCCTTCAAGGCCGACGTGACCAGCAATGCCGACCTCAAGGCCATGGTCGACGACGCGCATGCCCGCTGGGGGCGTATCGACATCCTGCACAACAATGTCGGCGTCTCGCTGTCCGGTGGCGACGCCGAACTGCTCGACATCACCAGCGAGGCGTTCGACCGCTGCGTGGCGATCAATCTCAAGAGCTGCATCTTTGCCGCCAAGCACGTGTTGCCGATCATGCGCGAGCAGAAGAGCGGCGTGATCATCAACATCTCGTCGATGGCGGTGATAACCACCTATCCCTACGTGGCCTACAAGGCGACCAAGTCGGCGATGGTGTCCTTCACCGAGCAGCTCGCCTACCAGAATGCGCAGTACGGCAT
>NZ_RAWI01001016.1 GCF_003612125.1 Corallococcus praedator | reverse complement strand
CCGCCGGGGCCGTCGGGGCGGCCGCGGATTTAGATCGCCAGCCTCGACATCACCGCGCGGCGGCGCGCCGAGGCGGGGCTCGCCGAAGCGCTCGAAGCCAAGGACGTGCTGCTCCACGAGGTCAACCACCGCGTCAAGAACAGCCTCCAGCTCGTCACCGCGCTGCTGTCGCTGCAGGCGGCGCAGGCGGCGGAGCCGGTGTTGCGCGCCAGCCTGCTCGAGGCGCGCGGACGCGTCGCGGTCGTCGCGTCGATGCACCAGCGGCTGTATTCGACGAGCGCCCACGACCGCGTCGACCTCGTCGCCTATCTGCGCGAGCTGACCGCCGAGAATGCCGCGGCGCACGGCGCGAAGGGACGCATCGGGCTCGATTTCGACGCCGACGACGAAGTCGTCTTGGCGCTGAGTCAGGCGGTACCGCTGGCGCTGGTGGTCAGCGAGTTGCTCACC
>NZ_RAWI01001015.1 GCF_003612125.1 Corallococcus praedator | reverse complement strand
CGCCTGTTGCTGCTCGATGAGCCCTCGCTCGGTCTCGCGCCGAAATTCGTCACGCGCATTCTGCAAGCGCTGCTCGACCTCAAGCGCGAAGGCAAAACCATCCTGCTGGTCGAGCAGAACGTCATGGCCTCGCTCCGCATCGCCCATCGCGGCTACGTGCTGGAGAACGGCCGCATCGAACTCGAAGGCCCGGCTGCCGATCTGCTGACGAACGATCGAGTCCGCCAGGCCTATCTCGGGCTTTGAGACGGAACTATCGGTCTGCGATCGGGCGGAGTTGACGGCCCCGGCGAGCCGCTGCAAATCTTGCCCTCCGGTACTGATGCTGTCGCGGGACGACGCGGATCGGTCCGGGATGCCGCTGGAGCCTCCCGACGACGGGACGACCGCCCTCCCCGGCAGACTTTGCCAATTGGGGAACAAGATGAATCGTCGAGACATGCTCAAGGC
>NZ_RAWI01001014.1 GCF_003612125.1 Corallococcus praedator | reverse complement strand
GTTGATGCTGGCAAGTAAATTAGTCAGATCGTTATTGACCTGATGCAGTTCAAAATTGCGGCTGTGAAGTTCTTCGTTTGTGGTATTAAGTTCTTCATTTGTGGCCTGAATTTCTTCCTTGGCCGTTTCTAATTCCTCGTTTGTGCTTTGCAGTTCTTCATTGCTCGACAAGATTTCTTCATTGGCAATTTTGAGGTCTTGGTTGCTGTGTTCTTGTTCTTGAATGACGGCTTGCAAATACTCTTGGGTCGCGGCGCGTTCTCGAACTGCGGTGGCGAGTTCTTGGGTCAGTTGAGCGATCGCCTGCTCTAAATTTCCCTGAGTTGCTGGCGCGATCGAGTTAGAGCTGATCGCGATCGGAGCTTCTTCAAATAAAACTAAAAAGCGGCGTTCTCCAGTCGGAATCTTAAAGGGAATCACCTGAAGATTGATGATTCTTGATCGATCGCC
>NZ_RAWI01001013.1 GCF_003612125.1 Corallococcus praedator | reverse complement strand
TCTCCGGCGCCTTGGGTCATGCCCTGGACCCATGCGCCGCTATCCGCACGCCGTGCGAGCTGGTGGACGGGCAGACTCAGGAGATCGTTTTTCGTCTCGGTGCCGGCAAGACGGCCGAGGAGGCGAGCCAACTCGCGCGGCAATGGCGCGGCGCGGCGGCAGCGCACGGTGCGCTGGCGGCCGTGAGGGCGTACTGGCACGAGACCCTCGGCGCAGTGCAGGTCGAAACGCCGGACCGATCGCTCGACCTGCTGGCCAACGGCTGGCTGCTCTACCAGGTGATCGCCTGCCGGCTCTGGGCACGCAATGCCTTCTACCAGTCCAGCGGCGCCTTCGGCTTTCGCGACCAGTTGCAGGACGTGATGGCACTCGTCCACGCCGCGCCTGACCTGGTGCGCGAGCACTTGGTGCGTGCCGGCGGCCGGCAGTTCGGCGAGGGCGATGTCCAGC
>NZ_RAWI01001012.1 GCF_003612125.1 Corallococcus praedator | reverse complement strand
GTGTGGACGGGCCAGACCCAGTTCCGTCGACTCCATCAGATCCACGACCTCACACTGGCAATTCGCTGACATGGTGCACGATGCACGCTCCAGACGTGAGGGCCGCGTCATTGCGAGTCATGCACATGGATCCTCAGCTTATCGAAAACACCTGCCACTGGCATCGGATCAGGATCGGATCTGGCCGGTACCGACGACACGGTAACTGGTCGTCGTCATTTCCGGTAGTCCCATGGGGCCCCGGGCATGCATCTTCTGGGTGGAGATGCCGATCTCGGCACCAAATCCGAACTGTCCACCGTCGACGAATCTGCTGGACGCATTGACGAGGACGGCTGCCGCGTCAACCATCGCGGTGAACTCCTGGGCGGCCACCACCGAATTGGTGACGATCGTCTCGGAGTGTCCGGTGCCGTACCGCGCAATGTGTGCGATGGCCTCGTCCAGGCT
>NZ_RAWI01001011.1 GCF_003612125.1 Corallococcus praedator | reverse complement strand
CGTTTGCGGGCACCGCACTGGTGGCAATCGACCTCGATTACTTCAAGCAGCTTCTTGAAAAGCTCGATGTGGGGCCACGCGGCGTTACGGCCATCGTGCGCACCGACGGCACGCTGCTGGCGAGAAATCCACCGCCCAGCGCGGCTCGGGCACCCGATCTCAACAAATCGTTGACGTTCCCGCGCATGGTGAATCAGGAGTCCGGCTTTTACGTGGCGCCGTCGTCCAGCGACGGTGTGCTGCGGCTCTACACGTTTCAGCGCGTGCCGGGCACACCGTTCATCGCGGTCGTTGCCCCCGCCATGAGCGACGCGCTTGCACCGTGGCAACGGCTGTCGTGGATCGTCGGGTTGTCGTCGCTGTCGGTCAGCCTCGCCTTCTGCGCAGGCGTATGGCTCCTGGCTTTTGCGCTGCGGGGCCGCGTGATGGCGGAAAACCACCTGCGTGAGC
>NZ_RAWI01001010.1 GCF_003612125.1 Corallococcus praedator | reverse complement strand
GTCCCGGCCACGGCGACTTCCGCGGTCCCGGCACCGCCCGCGACGTACGAGGCCGCGTTGGCCGAACTCGAAGCGCTCGTGGTCGCCATGGAGGCGGGTCAGATGCCGCTCGAGGGCCTGTTGACGAGCTACCGGCGCGGCAGCGAGCTGCTCGGCTACTGCCGCTCCTGCCTCGAGGCCGTCGAGCAGCAGGTGCGCGTCCTCGAAAACGGGCAGCTGAGGCCATGGCCGGCATGAAGCGCGACGCCTTCGATTCGTGGACCTTGCGCGAGCTCGACGCCGTCGAGTCCGCGCTCGACGCCCACGTCGCCGGCGACGCACCGGCCGGCCTCGGCGAGGCCATGCGCTACGCCGTGCTCGGCGGCGGCAAGCGGCTGCGGCCGCTCCTCGTTCTCGCGGCCGCCGAGGCCGTGCAGGGCGAGCGTGACGCTGCCTTGCGCGCGGCCTGCGC
>NZ_RAWI01001009.1 GCF_003612125.1 Corallococcus praedator | reverse complement strand
TGCCAATGTCCTCCAGTTTCAAGGTGCAGGCTTAACCGCTCGCAATTTGCTGTTGACGCAGCAGGGCAACGATCTCGTCCTCAGCTTTGAAGGTGTCCGCCAGACGCAAGTGATTCTCCAAAACTTCAAGCTTGAGAATCTAGACAACCTGCAAACCTCGACGGGCGCAGCCGTCAATCTGGGCAACATTCGCTTTGACGGACAAAGCCAAATTCAAGACAGTTTCGATGTGTTTGATGCTAACAGTATGCTCAACCGCATCTTTAACCGCAACTCGGTGACGTTTTTGAATGACTTGTCGAATACGGTTAGCGGGTTCGATCGCTCTGACGATGTGATCAACGGCATGGGCGGCAACGATCAAATCCTCGGTTTGAGTGGCGACGATCTGCTGCGCGGTGGACAGGGAACCGACACGCTTACAGGCGGAACGGGGCGCGATCGATTCGTC
>NZ_RAWI01000100.1 GCF_003612125.1 Corallococcus praedator | reverse complement strand
CCGGAAGGCGGGGCTCGGGGTGGCGGTGGCGCTGGTCGTGCTGGTGCTGCTGACGCCCGCGTGGCGGGAGCGGTTCGGCAAGGCCGTGGACAACCTCTTCGGCAGCGGGGAGCGCTCGCTGGCGATGTCGGTGGGCTGGAGCCTGGTGCGCGAGCACCCGTGGGTGGGCGTGGGCTTTGGCAATCACAAACCCGCGGCGCTGGCGACGCAGGCCCGGACAGGCATCACGGACCTGCTGGCCACGGACTCGCACAACCTCTGGCTGACGGCCTGGGCGGAGACGGGGCTCGTGGGGTTGGTGTTGCTGGCGGCGATGCACGGCCTGCTGGCCCGGGCGCTGGTGCGCAGGCACCGCCAGGGCTCTATCGCGGCCACGGGCGCGCTGCTGTCGTTCGCCGGCTTCCACGTCCTGGCCCTGGTGCACTACCTGCCGTTCCACCCGAGCGTGCACCTGTCGTTCATGTTCGTGTGGGGGCTGGGGTTGTGCCGTTGGCCGGAACGGCAATGATTGCCGTGGGGTGACCTCCCCGGTGGCGCGTGCGACACTGCCTGGATGGGAATGGACACCGCGCCTCGGGTCGTTGAATTCGGTTCTCACGACACGGCATTGCAGGCCGCCTTCTGCGATTTCGTGCCCCAGGTGTTCCGCCGGGCCGACTTCCGGCGCTGGTGCGAATGGGGTGAGTGGACCGACGACTACCGCGCGTTCGCCGTGCTCGAAGAGGGCCGCGCGGTGGCCACCACCGCGGTGATGCGGATGCGGCTGCTCGTGGAAGGGCGCGAGGTGACGGGCTACCAGTTTGGCGCCGTGGCGAGTCTGCCTTCCCATCGCGGGCAGGGGCTGGCTCACCTGGTGATGAACGCCGCGCTGGACGCCTGTGGAGACGCGCCGGTGTTCCTGTTCGCCAACCCCAACGTGCTCCAGTTCTACCCGCGCTTCGGTTTCCAGCCCTGCGAACAGACGCTGTTCGCCGCGGAGCATGCGGCCGTGCCTGGAGGCACCCCCGCGTCCCGGATCGACCTGGGGGATGCGGCGATGCGTGCGGGCCTGTCCGCGCTCTCCAACGAGGGACTTCCGGTGACGGAGCGCTTCGGCGTGCGCGGGTATTCGACGGCCGCGAGCTGGCACGTGGCCAATGGGTTCGCGCGCCCGTTGTGGCGACTGGGTGACGACGCGTGGGTCTGCGCGGAAGTGGAGGGCGACACGCTGCACATCGATGACATCTTCGCCCGGGAACCCTTCGACCTGCGCGCGTGGATCCCCCGGCTGATTGACCGGCCCATCCGCTCCGTCCGCTTCGGCTTCACCCCGGAGCGCTGGTGGCCGGAGGCGACGGAGGCCGGCGAGGACCTGGAGGCCTGGCTGTTCGTGCGCGGGCTGTCCTTGTCACCCAGGCCCCACGGCTTCCCCGTACTCGCGCGCACCTGACACTGCGGGTCCGTTCCCGCGGTGCTGCGATATTCTGACGACGCGGTTGCGCGTGTCGCATCTCCCTGCTGACGCAACGCGTGTGACGCACCAGATAGGTCTGGGGATACCCACGCGCTGGGTGTTGTTTCTCTCCATCGCACAACATCGCTTCACATTCAAAGACATACCAATACGTTTCATCCATTGGGCACGCTATGTTTGCGAAGGGTTGGGTTGAATCTTGACGTGATATGGATAGACGCGTACCCAGTCATTCACTGACTGGAGGCCGTCATGCGCTTCACCCGCTATTGCCGCTCCATCCTGTTCACTCCGGCGCTCGCCGTGGATCGCTTCGAGCGTGGGCAGCAAGCCGGCGCGGACATCAGTCTGGTGGACCTGGAGGATTCCGTGGCGGCGGCCCACAAGGACGCGGCCCGGCAGCACGCGGAGGCCTTCTTCCTGACGCCCCGGGTGGGGGAGAGCCGCCGCGCGGTGCGCATCAACTCCGTGACGCGCCCTGAAGGCATGCGCGATCTGCTGGCCCTGCGTGAGTACGCGGTGAAGCCCGACGTCATCATGGTGCCCAAGGTGGAGTCCCCGCGCGACCTGGAGATCGTCGAACAGGTGCTGGGATCCGAGTGCGCGAACGTGGACCTGTTGGCGCTGGTGGAGACGCCGCGCGGAATCGAGAACCTCGACGCCATCGTGTTCGCGACGCCGCGTCTCAAGGCGCTGGTGTTCGGCTCGGCGGACTTCTCCTTCAGCATTGGCGCGGCGCTCGCCTGGGAGCCCCTGCTGTACGCGCGCTCCCGGCTGGTGTCCGCCGCGCGCTGCGCGAACCTCCAGGTGGTGGACGCGCCCCTGTTCGACATGGGCGACCTGGAGGGGCTGCGCGCGGAGTCCGCCCGCGCGCGCAGCCTGGGCTTCAGCGGCAAGGCCGCCATCCACCCGCATCAGGTGGAGATCATCAACAAGGCCTTCTCCCCGGACGAGCGCACGCTGCAGAAGGCGCGGAAGATCGTCGCGGAGAGCCAGGCCCGTGACGCGAACATCTGCGTCGTCGACGGCGCCATGGTGGGCACGCCCTTCATCGAGGCCGCGAAGCGCACGCTCGAGGATTTCGGCGTCACCGAGGGCTGAAGCCCGCTTCGTTCTTCATCTTTTGTCTTTCCCCGACCATTCCGCGCAGGAGGAGTCCGCATGGCAACGAGCATTCCCGAGAGCGTCCTGGGCCCCCGGCGCTACCGCAACAACGAGAAGTTCGTCGGTGTGGGTGACGCCGGCTGGCAGCAGGCCGAGGACCACGGCCTCATCAACCTGAAGGTGGATTTCGAGTCGAACAACCACCTCATCGACCGGGCGACCCAGCACGCCTTCATGGTGCTGTGCTCGTGCTCCTACCTGGGCCTCAACCACCACCCGGCCATCCTCCAGGGCGCCATCACCGCGCTCCAGGAAGAGGGCACCATCGGCCTTGCGCTCTCCACGCTGCGCATCCGCCTGGGCCTGATGGCGCGGCTGGAAGAGGGCCTGCGGGACCTGTACGGCTGTCCGTCGCTGCCGGCCGCGTCATGTACCGCGCTGACCGCGGGCATCCTGCCGCTGCTCGCGTCCGGACACCTGACGGAGGACGGACAGCCGCGCGTCATGGTGTTCGACCGCTTCTGTCACTTCTCCATGGCGTACGTGAAGCCCATCGTCGGGGACGAGAGCCTGGTGCTGACCAGTCCCCACAACGACCTCAACTACCTGGAGGACGTCTGCAAGAAGTACCCGCGCGTCGCCTACGTGGCGGACGGCGCCTACTCCATGGGCGGGCTCACCGCGCTGGAGGGCCTGCTCCAGCTCCAGGAGAAGTACGGCCTGTTCCTGTACTTCGATGACTCGCACTCGCTGTCCATCACCGGGAAGAACGGCGAGGGCTGGGTCCGCTCCCGCCTGAAGATGAACCCGCTGACGATGATCGTCGCGTCGCTGGCCAAGGCGTTCGGCAGCGCGGGCGGCGTGGCCATGCTGGGCAGCGAGAAGCTGTTCAACTTCCTCAACCGGAACGCGGGCCCGCTCGCGTGGTCGCAGAACCTCCAGGTGCCGAACATCGGCGCGTCGCTGGCGAGCATCGCGCTGCACAAGAGCCCGGAGCTGAAGCAGCTCCAGGACAAGCTGGCGCGCAACATCGACTACTTCGACAGCCAGTTCCCCTCGCAGCACGCGGGCAACGGCATGCCCATCCGCAAGATTGAAGTGGGCGCGGAGGAGAAGGCGGTGCGCCTGTCCCAGGAGCTGTACCGGGCGGGCTACTACTGCTCGGCGGTGTTCTTCCCCGTGGTGGCCAAGGGCGAAGCGGGCGTGCGCCTGATGATGCGCGCGGACATCGAACCGGACGAGCTGAAGCGCTTCTGCGCGACGGCGAAGGACATCATCTCCGGCTTCTGAATCCAGCCCGAACGCGAGGACACACGACATGGAGGGCACTGGCTACAAGCAGGTGGGACCACAGCGCTACCGGGAGCTGCTGGGCTTCGCGTTCGAGGACTTCACCGTCGGGGATGTCTTCGAACACCGCCCGGGCCGCACGGTGACGGAAGCGGACAACGTGCTGATGAACACGCTGAGCCTGAACCCGTCCCCGCTGCACCTGGACGCGGCCTACTGCGCGCACACGCCGTGGGAGCGGCCGCTCATCTCCAGCCTGGTGACGTTCAGCGTGGTGTGCGGCATGAGCGTGCGCAGCACCAGCGGTCGGGCCCTGGCGAACCTGGGGTGGGACCGCATCCGGCTCACGCACCCGGTGTTCGCCGGAGACACGCTGTACGCGGAGAGCCGCATCCTGGCCAAGCGCCTGTCCGCGAAGCGGGACGGAGAGGGCATCGTCACCTGCGAGACGCGGGGCCTGAAGTCCACGGGCGAGGTGTTCCTGACGTTCGAGCGCAGCTTCCTCGTGCCCACGCGCGAGCGCGGTGTCGAGGAAAGGGCCGGGTACTGAGAACCATGCGCGCCGTCGTCTTCGAAGGCTCCGGGGGCCCGGAGGTGGTGAAGCTCCGCGACGTTCCCCGGCCGGTGCCCACGGGCAACGCGCTGCTCGTGAGGGTGCACGCCACCGCGCTCAACCGCGCGGACCTGCTCCAGCGCGCGGGCATCTACCACGTGCCGGAGGGCCAGTCCGCCATCCCCGGCGTGGAGGTCGCGGGCACGGTGGAGGCGTGGGGCGAGGGCGTGAAGGGCTTCACCCGGGGCCAGCGCGTGTTCGGCGTGGTGGAGGGGGGCGGGTACGCGGAGTACTGCCTGCTGGACGCGGACATGGCGCTGATCATCCCGGAGGCGCTGGGCTTCGTGGAGGCCGCCGCCGCCGCGGAGTCCTGCCTCACCGCCAACGAGACGCTGTTCGAGCTGGGCGGGCTCAAGCCCGGACACACGGTGCTGGTGCACGCGGGGGCCAGCGGCATCGGCACGACGATGGTGCAGATGGTGAAGCACGTGGGGGCCACGGCGCTGTGCACGGTGGGCACGCCCCGGAAGGTGGAGGCGCTGAAGCAATTGGGCGCGGACGTGGCCATCGACTACCGGCGCCAGGACTTCGTGGCGGAGGTGATGGAGCGCACGCGCGGTGAGGGCGTGGACCTGGTGATGGACTTCGTGGGCGGCGCGTACCTGTCGCGCAACCTCTCGGTGCTGAAGCACGAGGGCTGCATGGTGCTGGTGGGCCTGCTGGATGGGATGGCGGCGGAGCTGGACCTGCTGCGCGTCGTGCAGCGCCGGTTGCAGCTCAAGGGCTCGTCACTGCGGCTGCGGCCCATGGTGGAGAAGCGGCAGGTCAACGCGCGCTTCCGGCAGCGGTGGATGGAGGTGCTGGCGCGAGGCGGGCTGCCGCCCGTCATCCACGGGAGCTGGCCGCTGGAGGCGGTGGTGGAGGCCCACGCGGAGATGGAGGCCAATCGCAACATCGGGAAGCTCGTCCTGACGGTGACGCGGTGACGGACCTGGGCGAGTTCCTGGCGCGTGAGCAGGTGGACGCGCAGCTGCTGACCCTGGCGACGCCGATGACGACGGCGGCGGCCGCCGCCCAGGAGCTGGGCATCGCGGTGGGCGGCATCTTCAAGTCGCTGGTGTTCACCACGGACGCGGACGAGGTGCTGGTCGTCGTGCTGCCTGGAGACCGGCGCGTGGACTTCAAGGCGGTGGCGCGGGCCGCGGGCTGTCGCAAGGTCGCGTTCGCGAGCCGCGAGCGGGCGCTGGAGGCGACGGGCTATCCGCCGGGAGGCACGCCGCCGCTGGGCCATCCGCACCCGTTGCGCGTGTTCGTGGACGCGTCCGTCCTGGAGTACCCGGAAGGCTACGGCGGCGGCGGGCGGCCGGAGCTGTTGTTGCGCCTGACGCCCGCGGAGCTGCTGCGCGTGACGAAGGGCACCGTGGGCACCCTGAGCATTCCAACCGAAGCAACGACCCCCTGAATCGAGGAGTTCCCCATGCAGGAAGACGTCTCCAGAAGCCTCAAGAAGATCCTGACGAACCAGCTCTTCGTGGAGATTCCCGAGGAGCAGATTGGCGGAGACGACGGGTTGCAGTCCGTCGTCGGCCTGGACTCCGTGGGCTTCCTGGAGCTGCGGGTCATCTGTGAGGATCAGTTCGGCGTGAGCATCTCCGACCAGGATTTCGACACGGAGAACTTCCGCACGCTCAACCTGCTGTCGGCGCTCATCGTGAAGCTCAAGGCCCAGCAGCAGGGGGGCGTGAAGTGAAGGTGCCCGCCGCGGGGGAGAAGCTGGGCGCGGACGACGTCGCCCGCCTGCGCGCCGGCATGGCGTTGCAGATGGACCACTATGGCGGCGGACGCCTGCCGTATGTCTGTCTGAAGGCGAAGGGCCTCGTGCAGCACATGGCGACGCTGGAGGGGCCGGACGCGGGCCGCGTCGTGGAGGTGCTGGACGCCAGTGGTGGCTACGCGAGCGCGTGTCTGGGCGCGGGCCATCCGCGCATGCAGGAAGCGCTGCGCGACGGCCTGGAGCGCGCGGGCTACGTCACCGACGAGCTGGGTTCGCTGGAGCGCACGCTGCTCCTGGAGGAGCTGTTCGGCGCGAAGGGCCTGTGGGCGGACCGCTTCCCGGGAGACGCGTACCACGCGAGCGGCCGCAACTCCGGCTCCGAGGGCCTGGAGCTGGCGCTGCGTCTGGTGTTGGAGTCGAACTTCGACCGGCGGCGGATGGCGCCGAAGCCCGAGCGCTCGGAGCGGCGGACGATCCTCGCCTTCGAGGGAGCGTGGCACGGGTGGACGCAGGGCCTGGTGAGCCTGCTCAACCGCCGGCACTACCGGCTGGGAATGCCGCTGCCCGCGACGGAGGCGCTCGACGTGCAGTTCCTGCCGTTCGGGGAGCTTTCGCATCTGGAGACCTTCTTCGCGGAGCACGGGCGGAAGCTGGCCGGCGTGTTCGTGGAGCCCATCCAGGGGGACGCCGGCATCCTGGTGCCACCCCCGGGCTACCTGCGGCGGCTGGCCGCGCTGTGCCGCGAGCATGACGTGCTGCTGGTGGCGGACGAGGTCCTCACGTTCGCGAAGACGGGCCGCTTCTTCGGCATGACGGACGCGGAGGGGCCCATCCCCACGGACATCACCGTCATCGGCAAGAGCCTGGGCATGGGCGTTGTCTCCACGTCCATGGTGATTGCCCGGCGCGAGCTGTCGGTGCGCTCCAGCGGCGCGGTGTCCACGTCCGACCTGCGGCCCCTGACGAGCGCGGTGATGCGCTCGGGCATCCAGTACATGTCCGGCGAGGGGTTGGTGGAACGCACGGGCCCGCTGGGCGAGCTGCTGCGCGAGCGGCTGCGCAAGGACGTGGCGCAGCCGTTCCCGGAGGTGTTCCAGGAGGTCCGGGGCCTGGGCTACATGAACGGCCTGGAGCTGACGGAGAAGGCCTCGGGGAACCTGGGGCGGCTGCGGACTCGGCTGCTCGACTCGGGCATCTTCGTGGAGTTCATGGCGGGCGCGGGGCGACGCTCGCGCGGGTTGCGCTACCTGTTCCCGGCAATGCGCATCGCGCCGCCGCTCATCGCGGGGGAGGCGGACCTCCAGGAGATGGTCGCGCGAATCCAGCGCGGGGTGCGGACGTTCGTGGAGTCCGGGTCGTGACGGAGGCCGCGGTGCCGCTGCCGGAGGTTCCACTCTCGCTGCGCAAGCGGGTGGAGCACGTGGACACGGATGCCTCCGGCGTCGTGCATTTCTCCCGCTACGCGTCGTTGCTGGAGACGGCGGGCCTGGAGGAACTGGAGCGCCGGGGCGCGGGGCTGGACGCCTTGACGGCGCAGGGCCTGGACCTGCGCGTGCGGGAGCTGCGCGTCAGCTACCGCGCGGCGGCGCGGTTCCAGGATTGGTTGGTGATGGTGCCGTCAGTGGATCACGTCGGGCCCGCGAGCTTGAAGCTGGGCGTGAAGCTGTACCGCGACGGCCCGGAGCCGTTGCTGCTTGCCTTTGGAAGTCTGGATTTCGCCGTCGTCACCCGAGAGAACGGAGTGCCCGCATGTCTACCGCCGTCCCTCAGCAGCGCGCTCAAGCTGGCGCCGTGAACGCAGTGGAGCGCACGCCGAAGCCCCTGGGGTTCACGGCGTTGAAGCAGTGGCTGCGGCACCGCCACCCGATGATCTACCTGGACCGCATCGTGGACCATGAGCCGGGGAAGTTCCTGGACGCGCTCATCTCCATCTCCGGGAACATGGACAGCATCGCCGGCCACTTTCCGGAGCGGGCCATCTTCCCGGGCAGCCACCTCATCCAGTCCTATGCGCAGGCGGGCATCATCCTCTACCAGATGAGCACGTCGATGCTGGCCGAGGACGAGCTGACGCTCATCGGTTCGGTGGAGGCGCGCTTCCTGAAGGTGGTGGTGCCGGGAGACCAGGTGTTGCTGCACGTGCAGCAGAACCGGCTGGCGGGAGGGCTGTTCCATTTCACGGGCAAGGCCATGGTGGGCGCGACTCGCGTGGCGGCGTTCCGCGCGAGTCTCGTGCGCTCCCGGGTCTCCGACCTGGGCTCGCCGCTGTGGTAGCACCCGTCGTCGTCACGGGCGCCGCGTGGACGACGCCGCTCGGCAGCGGGCTGGACGCCGTGTGGCGCCGGCTGCTGGCGGGCGAGCACGGCTTCGTGGAGGTTCCGTCCCCGCACCGCCTGCGCAACACGCAGGCGGCCGTGGTGCCGGGACGTTCGAGCGGGCAGGTGGAGGGCCCGGCGGAGCGGTTGCGCGGGCTCGCGGTCGCGACGCTGCGCGAGGCCCTGGAACACGCGGGCCTGCCGGGTGACGGGGCGCGCACCTTGTTCGTCCTGGGGACCAGCCTTGGAGCGTACCTGGACGACGAGGGCGAGCGGAACGCTCCGCTGCACCAGTGGGCGGACGCGGTGGTGGGGGCGCTGGGCGCGAAGGCTCCGCCCGTGGTGTTGTCCACGGCGTGCTCGTCGGGTTCGGATGCGCTCGTGGTGGGGGCAGAGTGCATTCGCGCGGGCCTCGCGGATGTCTGCGTTTGCGGCGGCGTGGACATCCTGACGCCGAGCAAGCGATTGGCGCACTCCGCGCTGTCCACCCTGTCTCCGTCACGCGCAAGGGCCTATGACACGCGGCATGACGGCATGATGCTGGGGGAGGGCGCGGCGTTCCTCGTGCTGGAGTCGGCGGCGCATGCGGAGCAGCGGTCGGCCCGCATCCTGGCGCGGCTGCGCGGCGTGGGTTCGGCCAACGACGCGGCGAGCATGACGTCGCCCGATCCCGCGGCGGCGGGTGCACGGCTGGCGATGGAGCGCTCGCTGGTGGATGCGGGCCTCGCGGCGTCTGAGATTGGGCTGGTCAATGGTCATGGCTCCGCGACCCCTGTGAATGACCGGGCGGAGGCCGCGGCGTTCCGGAGCGTGTTTGGTGCGAAGGGCGGACCGCTCGTCTTCGCGACGAAGGGGGCCTTCGGGCACACGCTGGGGGCCACCGGGGCGATGGAGGCCATCGCGACCATCCTGGGGCTTCGGGAGGGCATCGTTCCGCCCATCGTCGGACTGGAGCAGCCGGACCCCGAGTTTCCCTGTCCGCTGTCCGTGGGGGCACCGACCCGGCATTCGGCCCGGAAGGGCTTGAGCGTGACGCTGGGTTTTGGCGGCTTCGACACGTCGCTGGTCTTCGAGGTGGCGCGATGACATCCCAGCCTTCGGTGGCCCTGCGTGGCAGCGCGGTGGTGTTCGCGGACGCGCCGAATCCGCACCTCGTCAAATGGAAGCCGTCAGTGCGCTACGCGGATCCGCTGTCGTGGGCGCTGGTCATGGCCGTGGGAGAGGCGACCAGCTCACTGGGCGAGGACTTCACGCGAGCGGCGGACCGTTGCTCGCTCATCCAGGTGGGCGCGGTGGGCCCTCGTGAGACATGGGCCCAGGTGGCGAGCGATGCCGCGCGAGGCTTCGCGTCCCCGCTGCGCTTTCCCGCCGCGACGCCGAGCGCCCCCACGGGTCTGTCCTGCATCGTCCATGGGCTGCGAGGCCCGACGCTGGCGCTGACGATGCCCGTGGCGACGGGCGCGGAGGTCGCATTGGCGATGTCCGTGGCGTGGCTCCAGCGCGGGGTCGTGGACTGGGCCCTCATCGGTTCAGTGCTGGCGGTCGAAGGCCGGCCTCCGGGCGCGGGCTGTGTCGTCCTGTCGCGGGGAACCGGGCCTGGCGTCGGCGTGGAAGTCGTGGCGCGGTCCCTTCAATTCCGAGCGGAGTGAACATGGCCTCACCTCTCCAGGAGCTCGCGGGCGTTCCGCTGGCCAAAGTCCAGGCCTTCCTGGACCGCATCCGCGACCTCACCGAAGCGCATCCGACCACCGACCGCTCCGTGTCGGCATTGGCGTCAGCATGGATTGCCAGGGGACTCAGGCCCGGGGACGTCGTGCTGCTGGCATTGCCCAATGGCGCGGGCCTGCTGGCCCAGGTCTTCGCGGTGCTCGCGGCCCGGGGTGTTCCCGCGCTGGTGTCGCCCGCGTCGCCCGCGGGTCGGCAGCAGTCGCTGGTGGATGCATTGCCGGCGCGCGCGCTGGTGGCGATGCGCGCACCCGCGCCGCACGCGGAAGGGGTGGAGCGCTTCGCGCTGGGCGGGGCGGAGGTGGCGCTGTTTCCGGACACCACGCCGCCGGGGGCAGAGGCCGGAGAGATGGTGTTGCTCACGTCCGGCACCTCCGGCTTCGCGAGCGGCTGCGTGTTCGACCTGGCCGCGCTCTTCCGCAACGCGGACCGGCACGCGGACGCGGTGGGCCTGCGCGCGGGGGACACCGCCCTGGTGAACCTGCCGCTGTACTACTCGTATTCGATGGTCGCGCAGGCGTTCTCCGCGCTGCGGCGAGGGTTGGAGCTGGTCATCAGCGGACCGCCGTTCCAGCCTGCGGCATATCTGCGCCTCCTGGCTGAACAGGGCATCACCGTGTCCGCGCTGACGCCGCTGCTGGTGCGCGGGCTGCTGCAACATGGGGAGGCGTTCCCGGAGGGCCTACGGTGCCTGGGCGTCGGTGGTGACGTCCTTGCGCCGGAGCACGTGAAGCGGATGCTGCACGCGCGGCCGGATGGGGAGCTGTACCTGACCTATGGTCTGTCCGAGGCAGGACCGCGCGTGGCAACGCTCGCCGCGCATGCGGAGCCGGAGCGCCGCTTCGCGTCCGTGGGGTTGCCCCTGCCTGGCACGGAGGTGACGCTCGTGCCGCGCGGTCCGGACGGACAACGGGAGCTGTTCGTCTCCTCGGATACGGTGATGAAGCGCCGCATCGGCATCGTGGAAGGGGAGAAGCAGCATGCGCTGCGAGGCCCCCGGCTGTTGGCCACGGGGGACGTGTTCGACATCGACGCGGAGGGCTACCTGTACTTCCAGGGGCGCGTCTCCGACTTCCTGGTGCGAGGCAGCGAGAAGATCAGCATGGCCTCCGTGCGGCGTCTGGCCATGATGCTTCCCGGAGTGCTCACGGCGCGCACGCAGGTCATCAAGGGCGCGGAGGGGGACGACTACGACGTGGTCCTCACGGTCTCGGACGAGCGGCGTTCCGTGGAGCAACTGTCGCGTGACCTGTTCCGTCTGCTGCGACTCGCGGAGCGGCCCCGCGCCGTGCAGGTGGTCGCGGCGGATGTGGCCGTGGCCTCCCTGCACAAGTAGCGGAGGGCATCGCGTTACGGCCCTGGGTCAAGGGCCCAGGTACCTTCCTCCCAACGTTTCAGCGCCTGCCCGGCTTCAAAAGGCACGAGCCCCTGTCCCTTGGCGGCCTCCTCCAGCACCGCCTTGGCTTCGCTCGTCCGGTAACGAAGCAGGTGGGCTGCGGCCATGACGCGCACGTCCATGCGCTCATGCTTGAGCAGTACGAGGAGCGCATCACGCCCGGCATCGCCGTGGGCCAGCAACTTGTCGACTGCGACACCATACTTTCTGGCGTGCTTGTTCCCGGTCTTGGCGTCCCCCCGCCAGATTGCATCGGTCTGCGCGGCCACATTCAAAGCGAACTGCTCGACCAGCGCCTCCAACTTCATCACCAGATTCCCTTCGTCACATTCTCGATGGCCAGTAGCCCGAACTCGCGTTGGGCCTCCAACGACTGCGTACTCAACCACTGCCGCACTGTCAGGTTACCCGACGCCGTGATGATTCGCCGGATCGAAGAGTAGAGCCCGCTGAGACGGGTATGAAGGCCCTTGTCTAGCGGAACAATGTTCTCGGTGTTGTGAACGGCTTGAGCCCCGAACCGATTCACGTTGCTGGGTGTCTGCTCGACGATGTGATGCCATTCCTTTCCAGCGCCGGCCGGGCCCATCGCCTTCTTGAATCCGCTGAATGATCCCCAGGCCTTGGCTCCGGTGGGAAGGGCTTTGGCGGAACTGCCGCCGGCCGTCATGGCGACTGCCCCCGGTGCAAGGGAGATGGTGACAGCCTCGGCGCTGATGGCCACCGACTCCACTCCACCAATGGCCGCGAATCGGACGCCCATTTGCGATTCGGCCTGCACCATCGCCTGCGCGGCGCCTGGGAACGTTGGAACCTGCTTCGCAAGCCCCGCCGCCGAGTTGCCAATCGCCGCCGTGGCCAACATGGCGAACGCACGGGCTGCTTTGCGGCCCATGACTTTTCCGTACCGCTCCCCCTCCGTTCGGAGTTCGTCAAACGTGGTGGCTCGGTCCGCTGCCTCCACCAGTCGTTTGAAACCCACGATGAGGTTCCAGAAGGTGTCGACTCCCACATAAGCGATGAGCGTGAGGGTCATCGCCGCGGCGAGGCCCTTGGAGAACGGCTCGGGCACCGCGAGCAGGATCATGTACGTGGTCCAGGTCCACAGGACGGTCGTGAGCATGGCCTCGGGGTTGGCCATGTCCTTGAAGGCGTCCATCATCTCCTCCAGCACGACGCCTTGGGCAAGAGCCATGGACAGGGCGTAGCGCCCATCTCCAGTGACAGTGGGGCCCTCCACGAGCAGGCGCAGGCAGTCGCCAGGCCTTGCGGTGCGTTCGCACCAGCGAAGGTATGCTCGCGTCAACTCCACATCCGCAGTGGGGAGTTCGCCCTCCAGGTGTTCACCGGGCCCCATGGGTGTGACGCGACGGCTGTTTGGTTCGTACAGGTAGGAACCACTGCGTGATTCGACTTCGAACAGTCGTCGAGCGGCTTCCTGGGGGGAAGAGGAGGGCCGCACAATGTGGGCCACTGCCTCAACAGCCTCCTTGAATTCGTCCGCGGTCATCTCCACCGATTGATGACTGGAACGCGGTGTGAATACGAAGGGCGCGTCACGGCCGGTGTCCAGGCGCACCGCTCTCGCGGTGCTGCCGCATCCCGTCAGCATCACGAGTAGGAGATAAATCAGCCATCGTGGATGCATATGCATACGGAGTCTTCTTGGGGCCGCAGTCAGGGGGATGGTGCTTCCAGACCCATCGGCAGGTCGGGGTTCGCGAGCACCGCGTCGAGCACTCGAATGAAGTCCGCGTGGATGCCTTCGGCGGTGCGTGCATCGAACAGGTCGGTGTTGAACTCCAGGACGCCGGAGAAACCGCCGGCCATCTCCGTGAAGGACAGGGCCAGCTCGTAGGTGACGGAGCCCCGGTTGACCTCCACGGGCGTCACCGTGAGGCCCGGCAATTCGAACGGCGCCTCCGGGGCGTTCTGCAGGACGAACATCACCTGGAACACGGGGGAGCGGTTCACGGGCAGCTCGACCCCGAGTGAAACCACGATCTGGTCCACGGGCACTTCCTGGTGCGCGTAGGCGCCCAGCGTCTCCTCGCGCACGCGCTGGAGCAGCGTGCGGAACCCCGGGCTTCCGCGCAGGCTCACGCGCAGGCACAGGCCGTTGACGAACATGCCGATGAGCGGCTCCAGCTCCGGGAGCAGCCGGTTCGCGATGGGCGACCCGATGACGACCTCTTCCTGGCCCGAGCGGCGCGCGAGCACGACGCCGAACGCGGACAGCATGGCCATGAACGGGGTGACGTTCTCGCGCCGGCACAGGGCATGGAGCGCGTCGCTGCGATCGCGGCCCAGGTGGACCTCGCGGTGGGTGCCGTTGAAGGTGCGCACCGGAGGCCGGGGACGGTCGGTGGGAAGCTGAAGCTCCGTGGGCGCGCCCGCGAGCGACTGCTGCCAGTACGCGAGCCGCCGCGACAGCTCCGTCCCGGTGAGCCACGTCCGCTGCCAGGCCGCGTAGTCAGGATACTGCACGACGAGCGGTGCCAGGTCGGATTCGCACCCTTCGACCCGCGCCGAGTACAGCGCCCCCAGCTCCCGGGCGATGACGCCCATGGACCAGCCGTCCGCGGAGATGTGGTGCACGCAGATCAGGAGCAGGTGCTCGTCGTCCTTCACGCACAGGAGCGACGCACGCACCAGCGGGTCCCGCGTGAGGTCGAACGGCGTCGCCGCATCCGCGAGGATGTGCCTCCACGCCGCCGCTTCCGCGTCAGGCTGTCCGCGCAGGTCCTCGAACCGCCACGGGAACTCGCCAGCGGGAGTGACCCGCTGCACGAGCTGTCCATCCTCCTCGGAGAACTTGACCCGCATGGACTCGTGTCGTTCGAGCAGGCCCTGCAAGGCGTCGCGAAGCGCATCGATTCGCACCGGGCCCCGGATCCGGAAGCCGATGGGGATGTTGTAGGCGCTCGACGTGGGCGCACGCAGGAAGAAGCGGTACAGCCGCTCCTGCGAATACGACAGCGGGAGCGCACGGTCGCGAGACGCGCGAACGAGCGGAGGCACCGCGCGGGGACCGTCGTCCGGGACGAGCGTGCCCAGGTGCTGCGCCATCTCCGCGACCGTGGGGCCGGTGAAGAGGACGCGAAGCGCGAGCTCCGCGCCCAGCTCCGCGCGAATCCGCGAGACGAGCTGGGTGGCGAGCAGGGAGTGGCCACCGAGGTGGAAGAAGTTGTCGTGGAGGCCGACACGCTCGACATCGAGGAGGGAGGCCCAGAGCCGGCAAAGGGCCACCTCGGTGGGCGTGCGAGGCGGGACGTAGGAGAGGGCGTCGCCGCGAGCGGGCTCGGGAGCAGGGAGGGCGCGGCGGTCGACCTTGCCGTTGACGGTGAGGGGAAGCGCGGCGAGCGGGGTGAAGGAGGCGGGCACCATGTGCTCGGGAAGGCGCTCACGGAGCCACGCGCGCAGCTCGGAGACGTCGGGCACGGAATCGTGGGGAACGAGGTAGGCGGCGAGGCGACGGTCACCACCCGCTTCGCGGGCAATGACGGAGGCGTCCTTGATGGCGGGGTGGAGGCGCAGGGCCTCTTCGATTTCACCCAGTTCGACGCGGTAGCCGCGCACCTTCACCTGGTGGTCGGCGCGGCCGAGGTACTCGATGCGGCCGTCAGGGAGGAAGCGAGCGAGGTCTCCGGTCTTGTAGAGGCGGGCACCGGGGACGGAGGAGAAGGGGTTGGGCAGGTAGATGCGAGCGGTGAGTTCGGGGCGGTTGAAGTAGCCGCGACCCAGGCGCTCACCGGAGACGTACAGCTCGCCCGGGACACCGATGGGGACGGGCTGGAGGAGGCCATCGAGCAGGTAGAGCGGACCGTTCGTGAGAGGGCCGCCAATGGGCACCGGGAAGCCGAGGGCCGGGGGCGCATCCACGAGGTGGAAGGAAGAGAAGACGGTGCACTCGGTGGGGCCGTAGCCGTTGACGAGGCGCTGGGGCGGACCGTGCTGGAGCACTTCACGCAGGGCGAGCGGATCCGCGGCTTCACCGCCGAAGACGAGGGTCTTCAATCCGGAGAAGGCGGCGGGCACCTGCCGCGCGAGCAGGTGCAGCACCGCCGTGGTGACGAACATCACGGAGACCTGGGTGTCGCGCACCTGGGCGGCGAACTCGTGGGGCGAATGCGCGGGGTTGGCGGTGATGCCGATGAGGTGCGCGCCGTGAAGCAGCGCGCCCCAGATCTCGAAGGTGCTGGGGTCGAAGGAGGCGTTGGACGCCTGGGCGACGCGGTCCGACGCGGCGAAGGGGTGCAGCAGCGGGTCGAAGGCGAGGGCGAGGATGCCCCGGTGGAAGATGGCGCTGCCCTTGGGCCTGCCGGTGGAGCCGGAGGTGAAGATGACGTAGGCGAGATTCTCCGGCCCGGAGGTGCGCGGCAGGGGCGCGCTGGAGAGGCGGCTCAGTGCCTCCGCTTCCGTATCGATGCAGACGGTGGCGCCGGAGAAGGCAGGCAGTTGCTGGCGCTTGTGCTCGTGGACGAGCAAGACGCTGACGCGGGCGTCCTGGAGCATGAAGGCCAGGCGCTCGGCGGGATGGGACGCATCGAGGGGCAGGTAGGCGCCACCGGCCTTGAGGACCGCGAGCATTCCGATGATGAGGTCAGGGGAGCGCTCGACGCAGAGGCCGACGAGGACTTCGGGACCGACGCCCAGGGAGCGCAGGTGCCAGGCGAACTGGTTGGAGCGTTCGTCGAGCTGCCGGTAGGAGAGGGTGAGGTCGCCGTAGGTGACGGCGGGAGCGTCGGGGGTGAGGGAGGCCTGGAGGGCGAAGCGTTCGTGGACGCAGACGTCCTGGGGGAACTCGACGGTGGCGTCGTTCCAGGCGTGGAGGACGCGCTGACGCTCGGCCTTGGGGAGCAGGGGCAGGGAGGCGATGGGGCGCGAAGGTTGGGCGACGGCGGCCTCCAGGAGGGTCTGGAGGTGGGAGGCCATGCGCTGGATGCGCTCGGAGTCGAAGAGGTCGGTGTCGTACTCGAAGGTCGCGCGCAGCCCTTCCGGCGACTTCGACATGAAGAGGATCAGGTCGCACTTCGACGTCCCGGTGCTCAGCTCCCACGGCTCCGCGGTCGCGGTCATCTGGAGCGCGGCGGAAGGCTGGACCTCCAGCACGGGTGCGTTCTGGAGCACGAACATGACCTGGACCACCAGCGCGTGACTGAGACTGCGCTCGGGATGGAAGTGCTCGACGAGCTTCTCGAACGGGAGGTCCTGGTGGGCATAGGCGCCGAGCGTGACCTCGCGCGCGCGTCGCATCAGCTCGATGAAGCTGGGGTTGCCCGACAGGTCCTGTCGCAGCGCGAGCGTGTTGACGAAGAGCCCGACGATCCCTTCGATTTCCGGACGGATCCGCCCGGCGATGGGCGCGCCGACGATGAGGTCCTGCTGGCCCGAGTAGCGATGGAGCAGGGCACTGAAGCCCGCGAGCAGGCCCATGAACAGCGTGACGCTCTCCTGTCGGCAGAGGTCTTCGATACCCTGGGAGACCGCCGGTGAGAGTCCGAACGTCAGCGTCTTGCCCCGGAAGCGGTGGATGGGCGGACGGGGCCGGTCCATGGGCAGCTCCAGGAGGAGCGGCGCGCCCTCCAGCTGCTTGCTCCAATAGGTGAACAGGCGCTCCAACGTGTCGTCCCGGAGCCACTGCCGCTGCCAGACGCCGAACTCGACGTACTGGATGGGCAGCGGGGGAAGGGAGGAGGGCCGGCCCGCGGAGAAGTCCTCGTAGACCGTCCGGAGTTCGCGCAGCAGGACGCCCAGGGACCAGCCATCCGAGACGATGTGATGGATGGTCAGGAGCAGCAGGTGCTCCTGTTCGCCCAGGCGAAGCAGGGTGCCCTGGAACAGCGGCCCGGAGACCAGCTCCATGGGCCGTTCGAGTTCCTCCCGCGCGTACCGTGCCGCTTCCGCCGCCTGCTCGGAGGCGGACAGGTTGCGGACATCCACCATCTGGAGTGCGAAGGGGCGCACGGGCTGGATGCGCGTGACGAAGGCGGTCTCGGTGGCTGCGAACACGGTACGGAGCGCTTCGTGGCGACGAGTCAATTCGGTGAGGCTGCGCTCCAGCACCTCCACGTCGAGCGGAGAGGTGATGCGGTAGGAGACGGGAATCCGATACGTGGCGTGCCCGGGATGCAGCTGTTCCACGAACAGCAGTCGCTCCTGAGCGAATGAGAGCGGTTGATCACCCTCATGCGGGAAGGCAACGAGCGGGGGCCCCTCTTCGGAGATGCCGGTGCGCCGAGCCGTCTCGATGGCCTCTGCCATGACGACGAGTGTCGGCGCCTCGAAGATGCGCCGGATCGGAAGCCGCAGGTGGAACGTCTCGTTCACGCGCGAGACGAGCTGGGTGGCGAGGAGGGAGTGGCCCCCGAGGTGGAAGAAGTTGTCGGTGAGGCTGACCCGCTCGACGTCGAGGAGGGAAGCCCAGAGGCGGCAGAGGGCGACCTCGGTGGGCGTGCGAGGCGGGACGTAGGAGAGGGCGTCGCCGCGAGCGGGCTCGGGAGCGGGGAGGGCTCGGCGGTCGACCTTGCCGTTGACGGTGAGGGGGAGCGCGGCGAGCGGGGTGAAGGAAGCGGGCACCATGTGCTCGGGAAGGCGCTCACGGAGCCACGCGCGCAGCTCGGAGACAGCGGGGACCGCGTTGTGGGGAACGAGGTAGGCGGCGAGGCGACGGTCACCACCCGCTTCGCGGGCAATGACAGAGGCGTCCTTGATGGCGGGGTGGAGGCGCAGGGCCTCTTCGATTTCACCCAGCTCGACGCGGTAGCCGCGCACCTTCACCTGGTGGTCGGCGCGGCCGAGGTACTCGATGCGGCCGTCAGGGAGGAAGCGAGCGAGGTCTCCGGTCTTGTAGAGGCGGGCACCGGGGACGGAGGAGAAGGGGTTGGGCAGGTAGATGCGAGCGGTGAGTTCGGGACGGTTGAAGTAGCCGCGTCCCAGGCGCTCACCGGAGACGTACAGCTCGCCCGGGATACCGATGGGGACGGGGTGCAGGTGTGCGTCGAGCAGGAAGAGCGGGCCGTTGGAAAGGGGGCCACCGATGGAGACGGGGATGCCCAACGGAGGCGCGGAGTCGACGAGGTGGAAGGAAGAGAAGACGGTGCACTCGGTGGGGCCGTAGCCGTTGACGAGGCGCTTGGGAGGTCCGTGCTGGAGGATCTCGCGAAGGGCGAGGGGATCCGCGGCTTCACCACCGAAGACGAGGGTGTCCAGAGCCGAGAAGGCGGCGGGCACCTGCCGCGCGAGCAGGTGCAGCACCGCCGTGGTGAGGAACATCGTGGAGACGCGGGCGTCTTGCACCTGCGCCACGAACTCATGGGGCGAATGCGCGGGGTTGGCGGTGATGCCGATGAGGTGCGCGCCGTGAAGCAATGCGCCCCAGATCTCGAAGGTGCTGGGGTCGAAGGAGATGTTGGACGCCTGCGCGACGCGATCCGAAGCAGCGAAGGGATGAAGCAGGGCGTCGAAGGCGAGGGCGAGGATGCCCCGGTGGAAGATGGCGCTGCCCTTGGGCCTGCCGGTGGAGCCAGAGGTGAAGATGACGTAGGCGAGGTTCTCCGGCCCGGATGTGCGCGGCAGGCCCTGCGTGGGCTGCTGGTCCAGCACTTCGGCGGTGGCACTGGAGTCGAGGACGACCGTGGCGCCGGAGAACGGCGGCAGGTGTTCGAGCTTCTGCTGGTGGACGAGCAGGACGCCGACGCGAGCATCCTGGAGCATGAAGGCCAGACGCTCGGCGGGGTGGGAGGAGTCGAGGGGCAGGTACGCTCCACCGGCCTTGAGGACCGCGAGCATTCCGACGATGAGGTCCACGGAGCGCTCGACACAGAGGCCGACGAGGACTTCAGGCCCGACGCCGAGAGAGCGCAGGTGCCAGGCGAGCTGGTTGGAGCGCTCATCTAGCTGCCGGTAGGAGAGGGTGAGGGCGCCGTAGGTGACGGCGGGAGCATCGGGGGTGAGGGAGGCCTGGAGGGCGAAGCGCTCGTGCACGCAGACGTCGCGGGGAAAGTCCGCGGTCGCGTCGTTCCAGGCGTGGAGGACGCGTTGGCGCTCGGCGTCGGGGAGCAGCGGGAGGGCGGCGATGGGGCGCGAAGGTTGGGCGACGGCGGCCTCCAGGAAGGTCTGGAGGTGGGAGGCCATGCGCTGGATGCGCTCGGAGTCGAAGAGGTCGGTGTCGTACTCGAAGGTGGCGCGCAGGCCCTCCTGTGACTTCGATACGGAGAGCACCAGGTCGCAGCGGGCGCGCTGCGTGTCGGCCGGCTGATCCGCCAGGGGCGCGAAGACGAACATCACCTGGAACACGGGCGCATGGTTGAAGCCCTGCGTCCCAGGGAGCGCACCCACGAGCTTCTCGAACGGAAGCGCGCGATGGGTCTCCGCCGCTTGATGGATCGCGTGGACACGCGCCATCAGCTCCACGAACCGGGGGTTGCCGAAGAGGTTCTGGCGCAGCGCGAGGACGCCGCCGTCCGTTCGCGCCACCGAAGCGCCCACGACGAGGTCATCCTGCCGCGAGTAGCGGTGGAGCAGCGCGCTGTATCCCGCGAGCAGGGGCACGAAGAGCGGCACTGCCTCCCGCAGGGCCAGCGCCTCCAGGGCCGCCGTGAGCGAAGCGGAGATCGTCCAGGGGAAGCTGCCCCCTTGGAGCCGCTGTGCGGGAGGCCGGGGCCGATCCGTCGGCAGCTCCAGGAGGGCCGGGGCACCCGCGAGGTGCTGCTGCCAGAAGGAGACGGAAGCGTCGGGAAGGAGGGGCTCCGGCGTCATCTGGGATTCCTTTCAACGGGGCGCGAACGGGGCGCAGGATACCGATGATCCACGCACATCCGAAAGCAGAGACACCACCGCCACGCACTCAAAGACAGGCAGCTACAGATGCGGACGGACAGGGAGCAGGCTGAGCATCCAGACTGTCCGTGCGCCTTCCGTCAATCCCACCATTTTCCTGGCCTACGATGTGAACATGAACCCATCCCATCCCCGCGCGCTGCTCGCGCTCTGCGTCTGGAGCGTGTTCGCCCCTGGTTGTTACTACTTGACGCCCGATGCCGAGCCCGAGGGGGAGTGTCGGGGCACTCACCTGGGCATGAACGTGAAGTGGCCCATCTCCAAAGATGGATCCTGGTTGGAGCGAATCCCATCCGACAGCAGGAACGGCAACGACCAGGTCCGCGTATGGCTGGAATATGAGACACAAGGCCTGGAAGACGACGTGGAGGCATTTGGGGTGGAGATCCGCCTGAGGGATGGCGCGGAGTTCGACAAGCCGAACACGACGAAGCTGGTGCCACAGGGCGATTATGGACTGGGCCCGCAGCAAGTGGACTCGATGGTGATGGAATGGTCAGGCTGGTTCTGGACGTCAGAGGAATCGAGAACCGGCTACATCCGACCAGGGCGTCCGGCGGAGGGTTCCATCACCTTCGAGAGGGTGAACGCCCTTCAAGCGAAGGGGCAATTCGTCTACCTCTACTTGGACGGAAGCAAGTTGACGTGCACGTTCGACACACCGAATCATTCATCATCAGACTCATGATTCAAGGCGCGAACTGGCATGCCTCCCCAGGATGACTCTGCATGATGCTTCGATGGTTAATTCCCTTGCTGCTCGTTGCTCTGACCGGATGCGGCAGCATCACGAGATCGGTGCGGCTGGACACGGGGCGTGGTTCGCCCACCGTGTTCACACCCCGCCCCAGCTCTAACCCGGTGAAACTAGACGGGAACAAGTTTGAGGCTGCCGTCGAGGCGATGGCCCGTTTCGTGCGGCCGCCCACTCGCCCCCAGGAGGCCGCACGACGACTGTTCGAGGTAGAGCCGCGCAGCGGTTCATACCTGTACGAACCACGCAGTCGCCGCATCACTCCGCTTGGTTCTGGGGAGCACCTGGACGGTGAACTACCCTCGGCGGACGTGGAGTTGACGCGCGCCTACCTGCGCTGGTGTGACCGAACCGCCAGGCCCGGCGACTGTCTGCGCCTGCTCGTGGAGGGCCCGACGGTCACTGGGGATGGGCGCTACGCCCTCTCCATGGCACTCGCACAAGGTGTCGTGCTGGAGGAGATGATGGACGCGTTCAAGGACATGGCTGACCCCGAGGCCATGATCACGACCGTCCTATGGACCTGGACGACGTACATGATCCTGCTCGCGGTGCCTGAACCTTTCTCCAAGGGGATCGCCGCCGTGATGACCGCCACGCTCATCGCCTACGTGGGAGTCGACACCTTCTGGAACCTCATCGTGGGTTTCAAGCGACTGGTGGACGCTGCGGACCGGGCCACTACTTTTGACGAGCTTCGAGCGGAGGGAGAGCGGTACGGCAAGGTCATGGGCCGCAACGCGGCGCGTGCGTTCGCCATGTTGGCCACGGCGGCGATTGGCAGTTCGGCGGCGGGCTTGGCGAAGCAGGTTCCGATGCTTCCAGGTGCTGCGCAGGCGGCGGTGCAGGCCGAGTCGCAAATGGGGTTCAGGTTCGCGGCGATTGGGGAAGTGGAAACGGTGGCGGTGAGCGCCGAGGCTGTCACCATCTCCCTCGCGCCGGGCGCGGTGGCCATGGCTGCCAGCGGCAATGCGGGCACGACTTTCCCCAGCGGCTCCAAGTCCTGGGGCTCGTTCAGCGGATTCAAGAAGGCCATGGGGCCTGCGGGAAAGGGGCAGGAGTGGCACCACATTGTCGAGCAGACCCCGGGCAACGTGAATCGGTTCGGGCCTCAAGCTGTTCACAACACAGAAAACATCCTCCGGTTGGACAAGGGGGTTCACACCCGCGTGAGTTCGTTCTTCTCGTCCATCCAACGAGATATCACTGGCTCTGCCACCTTGACCGTGCGGCAGTGGTTGAGCACTCGGTCCTATGCGACCCAGCGTGAGTTCGGGTTGCTCGCAATCGAGAGAGTAACGAAGGGGTTCTGGTGATGAAGCTAGAGGAGCTTGTCGAACAGTTCGCTCAGAATGTAGCCGAGCAGACTGACGCTATTTGGAGGGGAGATGCCAAGACTGGGAACAAGCATGCCAAGAAGTACGGAGCAGCGTTCGACCAACTCCGGGCTCATGGCGATGCTGGACGCGACGCACTCGCCGTGCTGTTCACACATCCGCGCATGGACGTACGCGTCATGGCCGCAGCGCACCTACTCCGCCATCGGACGGCCGAATCCAAAGCGGTCCTGGAGGAAGCAGCCAGGGGGGAGGGGTTGGTTTCGTTCAAAGCGGAGCAGGCCTTGAAGCGGTGGGCGGAAGGGGCCTGGGCACTCGATCTGAAGTAGGCGTGGGCTACCCAATCTGTACCCATATCAGACGGATTGCCTTGACGGCACCGAACGAAAGCCAGGGATGAGTTGGTCGCCGGTGAAGGGCGTCCCCGTTTGTGCGCATGGTGCGCGAACTCGTCCCGATGCCTTCTGGCAGGATGTGGTCCCGCTACTGCCCCCGCTCTGGCCCAATGAAGCTGGGTCGTAGGGGCGGCGAGGGTCAGATCAGGAAACGGCGCGCCTTCGCTGGAGTCGTGCTGTAGCTGTACTGTCTGGTACTGCGGTAGGTGTTGGAGTCAGCGACGTTGGCGAAGGTGTCGAGGAACTCCGCCCGAGTCATCTCGTATGTTCCGTCCGGAGTCTCGATGCGGAACGGCTGGTCATCGGCCAGCCCCTCGATCACCTCAGCCCTGAAAAGGAGGCGGGTGGCTTTGTAGCTGCTGGCGCGAAGCGCTGCTCCTCTACGAGGGTTCGTTGGCCCAGGAGTCGGCATCGGGGAGGCCGCCTGCGGCGCGGGCGCGGCGGGTCGAGGCGCGTCTTCGCAGGACTGCGCGTCGTAGGTGCGGATCACCTCAATAACCTCTGGGATCTCTCCCAATCCGGCCCACGCCTTGGGAACGGCAAAGTGGTTAGAGGGTGAGAGGAGATGCCGCAAGTGCTCCTCCAGCATGCCGAGAGAGACTTGCTCCGGCGGGGTGCGCGTTCGCAACCCCACGCCATCCAAGTGTGCCAGCTTCCATCCCGCCCTGTAGAAATCCCTGAACCGCCCCAATTGTGGGAATTTCACAGGGATTCCGCTGTCCGCTGCGAGGACGGCGACCTCCGCGAGGGTGGGGCAGTTGCCCTCCAGCGCCAGGGTGAACGCCCAGACGGCTGGGCTGTTGTCGCACGGGACAAGTGTGCGGCCTGATGAATGCGTCAGGGCCGGAGGACCCCGAAGCGCTGCGTCCTTTCGAACAAAGAGCGGGAGAGCGGGGGTACGGCTCCACTCGCGGAGCAGTGCGTCCCATGCGTGCGCTACCTCCGGCTTTACGCGCGGGCGTAGCGGGCTGACTGCCCAGGCGGACGCGAAGGCGAGGATGGGTTCTCTAAGTTCGGTGGGAAGCCGTGGCGGGCAGGTTGGGAGCATGCGCTTTGTATCTCCTTGTGCCAGGGTTCTGATGGCTTGTTTCACGCAGATGCAGAGATAGGCCAACTCTAGCGAGCGGGAGTTTGGTCGACCCCTGGTGTGATATATGAACATCATTGGGGCGAAAGTCAGGGCCGCTTGGATGGGATTTGTGGGTCTTTTGTTTTTTTATTATTGTCTCGCTTTGCTGTTTGCGGATGGGATTGCTCGCCGATAGGTTCCGAGTGTTTGGGTTGAACATGCGTCCCAGGTAAATCGTGCTGCCCGTTCGCGGCCCAGCTCAATCAAATCCCGGCGCAAGACGTCATCCCGAAGAATCCGCAGCGTTGCCTCCCGCCAAGCATTCGAATCCTCAGGAGGGATCCGTATTGCCGCATTGCCCACGACCTCCGGCAACGCAGTGGCATCCGCAGCAATCACAGGACACCCCGCCGCCATTGCCTCCAATGCTGGCAGCCCAAACCCTTCATACTTCGAAGGCACCAACAGCACCGCCGCCGCCCCGTAGAACAACGCCATCTCCGACTCCGGCAACTCCTCCAGGTCGATGACGTTCTCGTGCAGCCCCGTCTCGTGCGCCACCGCGCCCTTGCCTGCGAGCAGCACCAGGGGCACCGGCAGGTCCGCCGCGAACTTCGCCAGCATCGCCAAGTTCTTGAACGGCTTCGCGTTGCCCACCACCGCCACGTACCGCTCCGGCAGCTCATGCCGTTCCCGGAACGCCTTCGCCTCGCTCGCCGTGGGCGGCTCGAAGCGCGGGTCCACACCGTTGTGGATGACCTGGAACCGGTACGGAGACATCTTCAGATACTTCCCCAGTTCCTCCCGGGAGAAGTCAGACACCGTAATCAACGCCGACGCCGTGCGCGCCCGCGGCCCCACCACCGCCTTGTAATAAATCGCCTGCACCGGCGTGTACTGCTCCGCCAGCGCCAGATGGTTCGCGTCATGCAACGTCGCCACCAGCCGCCCCGGCCACAGCAGCGGCAGTGAGAACGACGTCGCGTGGAACAGGTCCGGCTTGAGCTTCGTCAGCTCATACGCCAAGAGCGGCTGCTCCAGTGGTGTCAGGTACCCCGCGCGGGAGCGGTGCAGCGGGATCCGGGGCGTCAGCTCCCCCAGCCCGTCCGGCAACCCCTGGGCCGGCACGAGGGCGGAGAACTCCAGGTCCGGGGCGAGCCCCGGCAACCTTCGCGCCAGCTCCAGCGCGTAGCGCGCGATGCCGTGGAGCTGACCGCGCACCATTCGCAGGTCAAGAAGGACAGAGGGCACGTCCCCTGGCCTACCACACAGTGCTAGAAGGCGCCCCGTGAAGGTCGCCCTCGTCCACGACTGGCTTGTCACCCACCGCGGCGGAGAGCGCGTCCTCGACGCCCTCTGCGAGCTGTACCCCGACGCGGACCTCTACACCCTCATCCACCAGCCGGGCAGCCAACCCCCGCGCATCGAGAACCGACGCATCACCACGTCGTTCCTCCAGCACATCCCCGGCATCCACGCGCGCTACCGCCACTTCCTGCCGCTGTTCCCCCGCGCCATCGAAGCCCTGCGTATCACCGGGGACTACGACCTGGTCCTGTCCTCCAGCCACTGCGTCGCCAAGGGCATCCACGCCCCGCCCGGCGTGCCCCACCTGAGCTACGTGCACGCGCCCATGCGGTACATGTGGGACCTGTTCGACGACTACTTCGGCCCCGGC
>NZ_RAWI01001008.1 GCF_003612125.1 Corallococcus praedator | reverse complement strand
GATTCAAAGAGGAATACTTTTGTGAAGTATCGCATAGTGCCTGAGTTACGTAAGATAGATTCTTATTGTAATTTTGTCTACCAAAAAGACCTGAGACCATGAACCTCGAAAAATATACGGAGCTACTAAGGACCAGAAATTATTCGAGTCAAAGCATCCAGATCATACATAATGAAGAGACAATCAAATTACTCAATTACAGCTACTTAGGCCGAGATCTTATGCTCTCTCAAAAAGCAGTAGCTGAACTAATTACCATATTGGAAAATAAGATTAGTAGTTTGAAGAATTTTGAGGCAAGTACAATCGAGTTAAGCCTTTTCTCGGCTTTTGTTATGTTTTACTGCAAGATGTTTAACAGCACTTCCTCGGGGAAAATTAAGCTTAAGCATCAAGATTTGTATAAGGTAGCAGAGCAGATTAATATTCACGAGGAGATTAAAAACTATAG
>NZ_RAWI01001007.1 GCF_003612125.1 Corallococcus praedator | reverse complement strand
ATCCAGCACGGGTGCAGCCCCGTTGCGTGACCCACGGATTCCCGGCTGTGGCGCGGGCGGCATTGGGAGTGAAATTCATTGTCGGTGTCATCCGATGATCCCCTTCAACACCTCGCCAGCCTCCAGAACTTTGGCGCCTCGTCCATTAGTCTGAATGGATCTCCTAAATTTCCTCATAACGCTCAAACTTTGTGACCGCTTCCTCGAGACCGCGGCCTAGCGCGAGGCTCGAACAGCGCGCTGGAAGGCGGGACATGGTCGACATCGAAAAACCTTGGAGCCGGATGTTTCAAGCTAGTGCGACGTTTTGCAATGGGGACCAGCCCGCCGAACTTCAGACCTTTGGTATCCTCCAGACGTCAAAAAATGGCGCGCGAACGCGCTGGGCAGATCGACATGGCCAGCACTTCGCCGGCTGTCCCAAACGAGAGGCCCGCAAAATCCGCGGGAC
>NZ_RAWI01001006.1 GCF_003612125.1 Corallococcus praedator | reverse complement strand
ACCTCCGCCACGCCCGCATGACCATCCAAGCCGCCGAGCACGCCTACGCCTTCTCGGGCGCCGCGCGGGCGTCGTGGTTCCCGTCGGACTACGACCTCGGGCTCAACTGGGAGGTGATCGAGGGCGACCGCGAGGTGATGCCGGGCCTGCGCATCCTCTCGACGCCGGGCCATTCGCCCGGCCACCAGTCGCTCCTCGTCGACCTGCCCGAGACGGGACGGGTCCTCCTCGCCGCCGACGTGGGCGACATGATGGAGAACTTCGAGGCCGAGGTGCTGCCGGGCGAGGCGGCCTCGGACGAGGACGCGCTGGCGTCCATCCGCCTGGTGAACCGCCACGTCGCCGGGGGCGCGAGGCTGTTCCTCACCCACGACCCGGACCTCCTGCGCACCGTGCGCAAGGCGCCGGACTTCTATGCCTGAGCCGGTCCTCGCCATCCGCGACCTCGGCG
>NZ_RAWI01001005.1 GCF_003612125.1 Corallococcus praedator | reverse complement strand
GTGTCAGCCGATCGACGGACCGCTCACAGGGCGACGGTGACGTTGTTCCAGACCTCATCCTGGACGGGCGAAGGCTGGTAACCCTGCACGCCCTTGCCGAACGCGAGCGAAGGCGGAGCATGGGTCAGCGGAACACCCGGGACGAAGTCGGCGATCATCTTGTTGACCTCCTGGTACTTCGCCTGCTGCGCAGCCGCGTCACTCATCTGGCGAGCCTCGTTGAGCGCGGTGAACAGGGCCGGGTTGTCGAAGCCCCACTCGTTGGCCTTGCCGCCGAAGAACACACCGACGAAGTTGTCCGGGTCGTTGTAGTCGCCCGTCCAACCGAGCAGGTGGATGCCGTGGCTGCTGCCGCCCTGGATCAGGTCCAGGTAGTCCGGGCTCCACTTGTTGGCCACCGGCGTGACCTTGATGCCGACCGCCTCGAGTTGGGCCTTCAGAGAGGTGTAGAT
>NZ_RAWI01001004.1 GCF_003612125.1 Corallococcus praedator | reverse complement strand
TTGCCACTCCGATCGCTCTTGATGAATCGGTGGCAACGATCGTTCAACTGCAATCTTGTTACGCCCAAGGCTGGCGCGGAATTTTTGTGGTGAAAGCGGCGATCGCCGGATTTCCCTCTCGCCTGCGTCAGTTCATCCAATCTCAAAAGCTTGATGTCGTCTGGTCTTCGGCTCTGGAAACTTCGATCGCCCGCCGCTACATCGAAACTCATTTGATTCGCTCACCCGATCGCGCTTTGGGAACGGGCGTAAGTCACTTGTTTGCAGACGAGTTCGATCGCCTGGATGCAGAGCAAATATGGCAAAAGATTTAGTGCAATCCTGGCAGCGACGCGGCGGAAAGCTGCTGCTCGGCAATTCCTCAAACGACAACGCGCCGCTCCTACAAGAGGTAACGGCGCGACGGACTCAGGAACTCCAGCAGGCTACAAAATCAGAAACACTGCCAACTG
>NZ_RAWI01001003.1 GCF_003612125.1 Corallococcus praedator | reverse complement strand
AGCTCCGGCCGCAGGTGCTCGCGGCGGGCCAGGTGGAGCTGGTAGTGCTGCACCGGCCACTCGTCGGCGAAGTGCACGGCCAGCAGGAGGTGGTCGACGAGGGGCTCGCCGTCGGTCATGAGGGGAGTGCGGGACGCCACCTCGACGGCACGGACGGGGCGTCCCTTGGCCGCGAACCAGCGCTGCCTCGGCAGCCACTCGACGAGCATGTCCTCCAGCGACGTCACGCGGGATCCTCCGGTGGGGTGATCGAGAACCAGTAGAAGCCGTGGCCCGGAAGGGTCAGCAGGTAGGGGAGGTCGCCGATCCGGGGGAAGGGCACGCCGCCCGTGAGCTCGTGCAGCGCGTGCCCGTTCCAGGCTGACAGGTCGAGCTCGACGGGTTGCGGGAAACGGGACATGTTGCTCACGCACAGCACGACGTCGTCCTCGCCGTGGGAGCGCACGTAGGCC
>NZ_RAWI01001002.1 GCF_003612125.1 Corallococcus praedator | reverse complement strand
ACTCGGCACGCCGCGGGTGTCGCGCCGGACGATGTTCGGTGGGGTCCGGACAGCCATGATCACCTCACCGGCCACGCCGGCGAGATCGGTGACCAGGTCGCCCGCGGAGTTGCCGGAACCGACGACCAGGACCCGCTTCCCCGCGTACGGCGACGGTTCGCGATACGCCGACGAGTGGGTGACCTGGCCCGCGAACGAGTCCCGGCCCGGCCAGTCGGGGACGTACGGCGTGTGGCTGTAGCCGCTGGCCACCACCACCGCGTCGGCCGTCAGGGGACCGGCCGAGGTCTCCACCCGCCACCCGGATCTGTCGGCGTCGACCCGGGTGGCCCGCACCCCGAGCTCGGGGCGGAGGTCGAGGTCGTCGGCGTAGTCCTGCAGATAGCGCACCAGGTCGTCACGGCGAACCCACTGCCCGTACGCCTTCGGGATCGGCTTGCCGGGCAGCGCCG
>NZ_RAWI01001001.1 GCF_003612125.1 Corallococcus praedator | reverse complement strand
GAACAGTTTCGTGGATGTGTCTACCGACAACCTGCCACACGGTACCGTCTGGCAACAGGCAGAATGCACGAGTCCAGTCCACCGCGCGGGGAAATCGAACAGGAGCCTCCGTTGACGAGCGCCACCGAACCGCGACCGGCCGCGAAGTCGGTTCGCGACCGGCTCGTCGACGCCGCGGAAACCTGCCTGCGGGCCAAGGGCATCCGCTCCACGACGGTGTCGGAGGTGGCCGAGGTCGCCGGCGTCTCACGCGGGTGGCTCTACCGCCACTTCCCCGACAAGAGCTCCCTGCTCGGCGCCGCCATCGTGCGCCTCAACGAGGAGTACTGGTCGCACTCGCGCGCGATGCTCGACCTGATCGACGGACTGGACGAGCAGATCGCGGCGGGCATCCGGCACGGCCGAACCATGTACGCCGATCCGGGCGCCCTGCTGATGAAGCTGCGCATGGA
>NZ_RAWI01001000.1 GCF_003612125.1 Corallococcus praedator | reverse complement strand
TTTTCAGGCTGCAACTATCAGAGAAATTGATAATTTGCTGCGAAAGTTAAAACCTTCTTCGACTTTATTGCCAACTTGAATGGGTGCCCTTAGTGTTTCCCTTGTGTTATCTGTAACATGTCTATTACGGTATGCACTTTTAGTCTCAATAGACAGGCCTCTTAAAAGTAGGTAGTGTGTGTCGATAAAAAGAACAGAATGACTAATCCATATTTTGAAAAGAAAATTTGGACTATTTTTGCCCAAAAACGCACACAAAACTGAAAGTTGCCAAGCCCAAGTAGGTCACTGTGCTGTGGGATTGCTGCTTTTTGTGTCACGTTTAGTATCTACTTTGCATAGTCGGCAGGCTAAAATTGTTGCACCAGTAGAAAAACGCCCCAATTCTTTCTAATATATTTTTTCATGTAGCTCACTGATCTTCACTCCATATTACTCACATCTTCCACCAC
>NZ_RAWI01000999.1 GCF_003612125.1 Corallococcus praedator | reverse complement strand
AATTGCACAATATCTCGCTATTGCGATTTAGCAACCCTAACGAGTTGGAACACAGCATTGTTACTAATTCTCCTTCATTGGACTATAACTTATAATAATAATCAGTTAATATTTACACTTTCACTTTCTCCATGAGACCAAGGTCTTGCGTTTAAATTTTAATACTGTTTTTGGGGCCAAATGTTTCGATTTTACCTGTAAATTGTTTGGCCATCTTTTGTAATGAACTACAATCCTCTAAAGTGTAATGGGGTGCCATTACATAAGTGATATTTAAGTTGAAATATCATAGTTCAATTTCAGACTTACAGTCTGAAATGCGAATATTGGATTATAAGTTGTTATAATCCACCGTGAAAACAGATTATGATACAATTATCGAATCTAACAAGTAATCTAATGATAAAGATATCATTAGATCAGTTTTATACTACATGTTACTATGATTAGTC